>CAIJYT010000092.1 GCA_903824935.1 uncultured Bacteroidales bacterium
CTTTGTCGTCACTGAAATGCAAATCATGGTATCGGATGGAAAATATTCAAGCAACACTTCCTGGGGAGTGAGCAAATCCTGCATAAGCAGCAGCATGGAGGAAATATTTCCCCTGGATTCACACGAAGAAAATATTTTGAACCCATCTGCCGAGTCGGTCAGATCCCTTGCACTGCTTATTTCAACCTGGCTTATGAATTGTCCCGGGCGGGATTCAGCCGGATGCTCACAGCTAAGATCAGGGTAAAGTGACGAAATTCCGGGGATGCTGTTTTTGATATCATTAATCTGTGCCCGGGCCGTGGTTAAACTACGGGGAAAGACAAGCGTCATCAATACCAAACAAGCGACAATCCTGGGGTCCATGATCTGTCAGTAAATTGAAATACTCCCTATTGTTACAAGTTCGTCAACGGTAATAATTTTATAGTAGTAAAGGCCCTTGGGCCAATGCCTGGTTTCCAGGGAATAGCTCATGTCCAGTATTTGCGTACTATTAAGCATCAGACGCCCCCTGTTATCGATGACCTCAATGCTTACCGGCACAACCTCCGAAACCCATCTCCAGCTGAACTGCAGCTGGCTGTCGGCCTTGCATCTGACCCTTGGAAGCGGGGAGATCACAAATACTGAAACATCCCTTGTAGCAGTTCCTATCAGAAATTCATACTCAGGCCGGAGGGAATATGAATTAAAACTGCTGCTCAGGGCAAGATCCCTCCTCTTTGCAGGAGTGGCAGGCATATCCTGCATGTGGTATGCCTGCATGAACCCGAACAAACCATTGGTTTCATGCCTGAGCAAAGGATTACGATCATGGAAGGACTGCCCTGGATTCTGCTTCGAATAGTTGACCAGAAGCCCTGCCAGTGCCGTCAATGTGATCAGGATTACTACAGAAGCTGCAATTTTCACGTAAAGGGGAAGAATGACCCTGGACTTTTCATGGGATACTGCAGACCTGATTGTGTCAGATAAACTTATCAGTTCAAAGTCGTCAAACACCTCATTAATATCCTTGTCCAGCCTGAGCTCATTCCTGAGCAACGGGTTATAAGAGGCCTGCGCCAGCAGCCTGACCTCCTCATCAGGGCTTAGCTCCTTATCAGTAAATTTCCCTATCCAGTGACTTTGTGTCAGAAAATCATTCATAATTCATAAATTGTTTGCATTCGGGGTCGCTTTGAATTTTCTTCCGTAGTAAATTTTTACAATAGTACTTTCGGGACTTGACATATTCGGCATCCTTATAGTTCATAATCCTTGCAATATCCTGCAGGGGTGTCTTCCGGATGTACAAGGTGAGCAGGACCCTGCAGAATTCCGGCATCTCCGTCAGGTGCTTTTTGTACAGCCTGAATTTTTCGACATGTTCTTCCTCTTCTGCTTCCTGGTGGTATAAGCCTGCATCTTCATGCACAAAGGAATCTGTAGCATAAAGCAGCCTGTACTTCCTTTCCAGCCTCCTTCTCCATAGGTTCTTGCATACCGAAAAAAGGTAAGTCTTTAAACTGCAGTTGAGAGTAAACCTTTTATTTTTCAGACGGTTGAAAATAATTATCAATCCATCGTGGAAGATGTCCTCCGCGTCTTCCATGTTTCCATGCTGGTTACCGACGATAGACATTATCATAGGGAAATATTCCCTGTAGATAAATTTTATGCAGGACTCCCTGCCTTCCATCAGTCCTTTTACAAGCCATTCATTTGTATACGGCAGATTCATACGAATTGAACTACCCCTTAATCCGGGGAATTATTAAAAGTGATACATAATTGAAAAATAAATCAGCAGGGCGAGGCCAGACCCCCTGTTATAATATATATGACAGTTTGGAATTGAAAACCGTTGTCAGGTAAGAAAAAAAAAGTTGAAAATTTTTCCCTGTCCAGGGAAAAAGGCTCTCAGGGGGTCATGTCAAGCTGATAAAAAATGAATGACCAGAGGTCTGTTGTTTCATCAATGGCCTTGGATGTAGGTTTTCCTGCACCATGACCGGCTTTTGTTTCAATTCGGATGAGGACCGGGTGCGGCCCATTGTATTTCGCCTGCAAGGTCGCCATGAATTTAAACGAATGTGCCGGAACAACACGGTCATCATGATCGGCAGTAAATGCAAGGGTTGCCGGGTAGTTTATATTTTCCCTGATATTATGCAAGGGAGAATACTTGAAAAGGTAATCAAAACCTTCCTTTGTGTCGCTTGTGCCAAAATCGCTGGACCATGCATGGCCGATGGTGAACTTCTGGTACCTCAGCATATCCATTACACCTACCTGGGGTATTGCCACTTTCATCAGGTCGGGTCTCTGGGTCATCACAGCTCCAATCAGCAGTCCCCCGTTCGATCCGCCCATGACGGCAAGTTTTCCCGGGCTGGTGAATTTTTCACTGATGAGGTATTCAGCCGCTGCAATAAAATCATCGAACACGTTCTGCTTTTTCTCTTTTATCCCGGCCTTGTGCCATTCCTCCCCATATTCGCCCCCTCCACGGATGTTTGCAACCGCATAAACGCCGCCGCTTTGAAGGAACAGCAGCCTGCTTATGCTGAAGCCAGGGGTCAGGCTGACATTAAATCCACCGTATCCATAAAGGAGGGTGGGATTCTTTCCATTTAATTCAATCCCTTTCCGGTGAACAATGAACATTCGGACGACAGTGCCGTCTTTACTGCTGAATGATACCTGCCTGACTTCAAAATTATCAGGATTGATGCCCGTTTCGGGTCGGATGTAAACTTCCGAAGTGTTCTTCCCGACATCGTATTTATATACTGTAAGGGGGAAGGTAAAAGAGGTGTACCCGAAGAATGCGAGGTTATCCCCTTTTTTACTGTTAAAGCCTGAAAGTGTGCCGATTCCGGGCAGGCTCATTTCATGCAAAAATTTTCCGTCAAGGTCATAGACATATGCCTTGGAGGCAGCATTCTGCATGTATACCGACAACAGGACTTTCCCGCACAGATAAACTGATTGAAGCACATCTTCCCTTTCAGGAATGATGGTTTCCCAGTTCTCAGGTGAGGGGTTTTCGGGATCCATCAACACCAGCTTCTTTTTCGGAGATTTATAGTTGGTGACAACTAGCAGTTTATCCCCGACGTTGTCGACCACTGAATATTCATAATCAAAGCCTTCAGCTAAAAGTTTGAAAGGAGCTTCCTTTTTACCCAGGTCCTTGTAATATAATGCATTGCCGCTGGTTGACTCAGATTCAGAGAGTATCAGAAATCTCTCGTCTTCCGTGGCATTTGCCCCGTAATTCCTCAGGGGATATTTTGGGTTTTGATAAATAAGCTTGTCTGTTTTTTGTTTAGTTCCGACCTTATGGAAGTAAACCTTATGATTTTCGTTCTGCTTAGAAAGTTCCCCACCTTTTGAAAGTTCATCAAAACGGCTGTAGTAAAAACCATCACCTTTCCATGACATTCCTGAAAATTTCACCCATTGCAAAGTATCCGGAAGCTGTTTTCCCGTGGTGATTTCCATCACATGGATCTCGTTCCAGTCCGATCCGCTCCGGGCCAGGCTGTATGCCATATATTTTCCTCCATGCGAAACCTCAATCCCTGCGAGTGCGGTAGTACCATCGGATGAAAGTTTATTCGGATCAAGCAAAACCTTAGCTTCCCCGCTTAGTCCTGTTTTAAAATACATAACCGACTGATTCTGAAGGCCGTCATTTTTAAAATAAAAATAATAAGGACCTTCCTTGAATGGAACACCTACCCTGGAGTAATTCCACATTTTTGTAAGCTTCTCACGGATCTGCTCCCTGAAAGGTATCTTTGCAAGGTAACCTGATGTCACTTCATTCTCCGCCTTAACCCATTCGGCTGTTGCTGCTGAAGTATCGTTTTCAAGCCAGCGGTAAGGATCAGGGACTTTAGTACCAAAATAAGTATCGACTGTATCGACTTTCTTTGCCAACGGGTACTTCACAACAATTTCATGTTTGCAGGAAAACAAGATAACAATTGCTAAAGTAAACAGGAAAAATGAAAACCTTTGCATGATATGTTCATTTTATGGCAGTAAAGTTAGGATAAATTCAGGGTAAAGTCAAACATTGACATCTCCGATATAAGAAATTTTGTAATTATTTGAGGATATTTGCCCAATTTACTTATTTGCAGTACGTTTGCATACACAGAAATTAAAGATGTTGTCAATTCAATTTTCCTAACATAGTTCTGATGAAAAAGCTTGCAGGACGAGGCATATTCGTACTCGTAATTTTTTGCCTTGCCATAGCCGGAGAGTCACAGGCCCAGTTCACTTCGGGGAATGGTAAAAAGCTCATTACCCCCGAATTCCTTTCAACGCAGATTAACTACCTCGCTTCTGATTCCATGAAAGGCAGGAACACACCCAGCCCCCAGCTCGACAGCGCCGCGGCATATATTGCAGGAAAATTCAGGGAATGGGGCATACAACCCTGGAATGGGAGTTATTTCCAGGAATTCCCCATTTGCCAGGATCAGCTTGGCGATACAAATGAGCTGACCGTAATTATGAATGGTGCGGGTTTTCAGCTCAGCATTAAATCGGATTATGTTCCCTATGATTTCTCATCTGCAGCAAAGGTGACTGCACCCGTGGTATTTGCTGGATACGGCATCACTGCGCCGGAATACAATTATGACGACTATAAAGGCATTGACGCGAAAGGTAAAATTGTCGTCATTTTCAGGAACGAACCCCAGAAGGATGACTCCACTTCAGTTTTCATGGGCAGGGAGGAAACAAAATATGTTTCCCTGAAAGAGAAAATGAAGATTGCTGTAAAGCACGGGGCAGCGGGCATGCTGGTTGTAAACGGGCCACTGCAGTACAGTTCGCTGAAAGCAAGAGGCTCACCCTGGGCCTCCTTATCAAAAATAATCCCCAAAGATGCAGCACCCCTGCATTTGTGCGGCGACAGCGACGACCAGATCCCTGCCATGCATATCGGAGAGGAAGTTGTGAAATTGCTCTTCGGCAGCGTGGATTCGCTTAAGCGGCTTGAAGAAAGGATTGATAAAGACCTGTCTTTGGCTTCCTTTGAATTAAAAGGAGTCAAAGTCAGCATGCATGCCAATATCCTTAGCACTGTGTACAAAGTAAGGAATGTTGTCGGATACATACCCGGTTCCGATCCGGTATACGGCAAACAACTCGTGATCGTTGGAGCACATTATGATCATGTTGGGTTTAAAAAGGAGCATAAGACAGGAGAAGATTACATTTTCAACGGAGCCGATGACAATGCCTCGGGAACTTCCGGTGTTCTTTCAGTCGCCTATGCTTTCAGCAGGCTTAAAGAAAAACCGAAACGCAGCATGATGTTCATCCTGTTTGCAGGAGAAGAGAAGGGATTGTTCGGATCCAGATACTATACCACTCATCCCCTTCATCCCCTGGCTTCCACTGTCGCCATGCTTAACCTGGATATGATCAGCAGAAACGATCCTGATTCATTATACCTTGAAGGCGCCCGTCAGAGTCCCGACATCACGAACATCATCCGCCAGGAGAATAAAAAAACAAAATTCAAACTGGTGGTCAAGGATAGCGAGTACCTGGGAGGCAGCGATCATTATTATTTTTACAAGCATAATGTCCCGTTTATCTTTTTCTTTACCGGGCTTCATAAGGATTACCACCAGGTGAGCGACAACCCCGACAAATCAGATTGCGGCAAAGCTGCCCGGGTCTCGAGGCTTGTTTTCTACACCGCAGGAAAAATATCGAATGAAACAATACGGTACAGCATCACACCTCTCGATAGTGATGCACCCCTTAGTGAATAGTTCTAATAAGAAGTTTAAAGGATTAAAATAAAAAAAATGAAAACCAAAATGATGATGCTGATCACCGCAACAGTTTTTGCCATGATCAATTTTCAGGCACTGGCCCAGGAAAAATACAGCCTGGGTTACAAGATGGAAAAAGGAAAAACCTACAGGTTCAAGCAGGATAATAAGATAGAGACAACCCAGGAGATGGGAGGTCAGGAAATGAAGATGACCACCGATGAAAGCTCAACCATCAAATATGATATTACAGATGTCAGCCCGGCTGGTTTGATGACCCTCATATACATGTACGAGGATTCCAAATTGCGCATGAAGGGAATGGGCAGGGATACAACGATGGATATGCAGAACCTGAAGGATAAAAAAACCAGAGCGGAGATGGCAAAGTCGGGCAAAATCATCAAGGAAACCCCTGCCGACACTACAAAAAATGCAAAAGCATCGCCTTCGCTCAACATGTTTGCCAGCGCCAGCATGCCCAGTCTGCCGGAACAGGCGGTTGCAACAGGTGAAAAATGGCAGGGAATTACCAGCGATACCACTCATTCAGGTGACGGGAAGGTGATCTATAAAAAGAACATAGGGTACACCCTTTCAGGAAAAGAAAAGAAGGGAGCACACGACTGCCTTAGGATCGATTTTAAAGGAACCCTTGAATTGAGCGGGACCATGAAGCAAATGGGTATGGATATCGCGATGGAGGGAAGCGGGGAGAGCTCGGGCTCGTTCTGGTTTGATGCGGCATCAGGCATCATGATCGAAGAGACGACAGTAACTGCCATTGAAATGACCATGGCTATCACCGGTCAGCAGCAGATGACCATTCCTATGTCGCAGAAGGTAAGCTCGAGCAAAATACTGGTTGAATAAATGCGATATCTTTTCCCTGTTCTGATTTTCCTGTGGATATCATTTTCCATGCAAAGCCAGGACTGTGAACAGGCCGGCAGGACTCCGGCAGAGGTGCTGGCTCACCGGAAAGACCTGCTCAGCCTGATGGATTCAACGTCGGCACTGGTGATGAAAGCAGCCGATGCCGATGATGACATTGATATTGACCCATATCGACAGAACCCCGATTTTCTTTACCTGACAGGGATTGACCAACCAGGGTACAAGGTCATCTTCTGCCCTTCGGGATACCCTCTTGGCAGCAAGTCGAAAAAGGTATTGATATTTACCTACCCTTACCAGATGAACCTTCCGGTAATCCTGTCGGAGACCGATACCCTGCTCAATGATAAAATTTTTGAACCTGTATTGTCAGGGATCGTAAAAAATCTTAAAACCCTGTACTATTCCCCGGTTCCAAAACTTTATAACGATTGGGTGAACGGCAAGGTCGTGATCACCGAGAGGGAAATGAAAAAAACTTTCGAGCAGGGGCATCAGGGTGTTAAACTGAAGCCTGCCCAAAAACTGTTCGCCTCCCTGAGGCAGGTAAAGACTGCGCAGGAGATCGTGTTGTTAAGCAAAGCCATAGCGATCACCCGCGAGGGGATCCTTTCGGTAATGAGCCGGTGCAAGCCGGGAATGTATGAATATGAACTCCAGGCCATTATTGAATATGAAGCAAAACGCCGGGGCGCCGAAAGCATGGCATTTACATCCATCATCGGATCGGGTGCCAACAGCCTCATCCCGCATTATGATAAAAACAGCTGCAGGATGAACAAGGGAGATATTGCTGTTATGGATATTGGGGCAAGGTACGGGGCCTACTGTGCCGATATAAGCAGGACCATCCCGGTATCAGGCAAATTCAGTGATGACCAGAAGATCATTTACCAGGCAGTGCTTGATATTCAGAAAGCGGTGATAGATATGGTCAAACCCGGGGTCACCATGAGCGATCTGGATGCAATGACAGGACAACTTACCCGTAAAGCCGGTTACGGCCATTATATCCTTCACGGGGTGACGCATCCCCTGGGGATTGTGGTCCATGATGTTTCCCGTGGAGATACCCTGAGGCCGGGAATGGTAATCACTGTCGAACCAGGTATTTACATCCCTGTAAACGATACAGTGCAGCCCGTTATGCGCAGGGGATTCGGGGTACGTATAGAAGATGATATTCTTGTAACTGCCGATGGCCATGAAGTGCTGTCACGCGAAATACCAAAAGAGGTTGCCGAGATAGAAAAACTGATGAAAAAGAGAAGTCAGAAGCAGCCCTGATCAGAACAGGTCCTTTAGAAGTGAATCCTCAACTTTATTAGGCAGAGTGACCTGCAAAGCAGGGTTGTCTTCCATGGCCCGTCTGATGGCAAAAACTGCTTCATCGTTACGTGCCCAGGCCCTGCGTGAGATCCCGTTATTGACATCCCAGTGAAGCATTAAACGCAGGCGGCGGTCTGCATCAGCAGAGCCATCCAGAACCATTCCGAATCCTCCGTTGATAACCTCTCCCCATCCGACTCCGCCCCCGTTGTGCAGTGAAACCCAGGTCGCACCCCGGAAGCTGTCGCCTATCACATTCTGCACAGCCATATCGGCAGTAAAAGCTGAACCATCGTATATATTCGATGTTTCGCGGAAAGGGGAATCGGTTCCTGAAACATCGTGGTGGTCCCTTCCCAGGACTACCGGTGCCGAGATCTCTCCCTTACGGATCGCCTCGTTGAAAGCAGCTGCAATGCCTGTCCTGCCGATGCAGTCGGCATACAGTATCCTCGCCTGGGACCCCACCACCATCTTGTTTTTTCCCGCTTCACGTATCCAGTGGATGTTATCACGCATCTGCATTCTGATCTCATGCGGGGCGGAGGATGCAATCTTCTCCATCACATCCCCGGCGATTTTATCGGTGATCTCGAGATCCTTACTGTCTCCCGAAGTACATACCCACCTGAAAGGACCGAAACCGTAATCAAAGAATAAAGGTCCCATAATATCCTGAACATAGGAAGGATAAATGAAAGTGCCGTCGGCTTTCATCACATCTGCCCCGGCCCTTCCAGCTTCAAGCAGGAATGCATTGCCATAATCCCAGAAATACATTCCCCGGGCAGCCATCTTGTTGATTGCGGCAACCTGGCGGCGCAGCGACTTCTGAACTTCCTCCCTGAACTTCGGGGGGTCAGTAACCATGAGTTTATTTGATTCTTCAAGACCCAGGCCTGCAGGATAATACCCCCCGGCCCACGGATTATGAAGGGAGGTCTGGTCGGACCCCATTTCAATCTGGATATTTTTTTCAACGAACTTTTCCCAGAGGTCAACGATATTCCCCTGGTATGCAAGGGATACCGCTTCCTTGCCTGACCTGGCCTTCAGCATCCTTTCAATAAGCAGGTCCAGGTCGGTGTATACTTCATCGATCCAGCCCTGGGAATGCCTCTTGCTTACAGCCAGCGGGTTTATCTCTGCAACCACTCCTATCGCTCCTGCAATGACAGCTGCTTTGGCCTGGGCGCCCGACATCCCGCCGAGCCCGGATGAGACAAAGACCCTTCCCCTTATATCCCCTGAATCTTTACGCCTTGCTGCATTCAGGACAGTTATGGTAGTGCCGTGTACAATGCCCTGCGGGCCGATGTACATGTACGAACCAGCCGTCATTTGCCCGTATTGCGTAACGCCAAGCGCATTGAATTTTTCCCAGTCATCAGGCTTGCTGTAGTTGGGCACCATCATCCCGTTCGTAACGACAACCCTCGGAGCTTCCCTGTGTGAAGGGAAAAGCCCCATGGGATGACCTGAATACATGACAAGGGTCTGCTCATCACTCATCTCCGAAAGGTACTTCATCGTTAAAAGGTACTGTGCCCAGTTCTGAAAAACGGCACCGTTCCCTCCGTAGGTTATGAGTTCATGAGGATGCTGGGCCACTGCAGGGTCGAGGTTGTTCTGGATCATCAGCATCACGGCGGCAGCCTGTAACGACCTGCAGGGATACTCATGGATGTGTCTTGCTTTCATTAAGTATGAAGGACGGAACCTGTACATGTATATCCTTCCATAGCTCCTGAGTTCCTCTGCGAATTCTTTCGCAAGGACCTTGTGGAAAGAAGCAGGGAAATACCGCAATGCATTACGCACCGCCAGCTTCTTCTCTTCTGAATTCAGGAGATCCTTTCTTACCGGTGCATGGCTTACGCCTTTATCATATGGCAAGGGTTCCGGTAAAACCGATGGTATCCCTTGCTGTATCTGCTGTTTGAAATCCATAGTCAAATTTTATCCTGCGAATCCTTGAGTATCTGGTAAAGCAGCTCACGGGCCCTGAACAGCTGGGCTTTTACGGTGCCAAGGGGAAGATCCAGCGAAGAGGCTATCTCCTCGTATGACCATTCCTTGAAATATCTCATCTCGATCAGCTGGCGGTAATGGGGTTTCAGCTTTTCCACAACCTCGTGCATCAGCTGTACCTTCTGCTTTGCAATAATATGTTCCTCGGGGTCAGGCGTGGTGGCAGGAATATTTGCAGAAATATCCGAAGGATTTTCTTCATCACCCCATTCAATATCGGTATACTGTATCCTTTTGCTTTTCCTCAGGAAATCAATGCAGTTATTTGCTCCGATCTTGAAGAGCCAGGTACTGAATGCATAATCGGGTGTATACTGGGCCAGGTTCCTGAACGCTTTCCCGAAGGCTTCAATCGTAAGGTCCTCAGCATCCACGGCGCTCCCCGTCATCTTGAGCATCATGAAATAGAGGGAGTCACGGTAATTGTTCAGCAACTCGGCATATGCCTTCTGGTCCCCTTCCTTCACTGCAAGCTGAACAAGGCGGTAATCCCTCTGTCCTTTATCGGTAAGATGGTTTGCTATTTCCATTTTTTCGGCTTGCGGAAAACATTTACGACTGCTACCCCGCTATTCAAACACAAAAGTACTATTTCCAGTAAAGGAATAAAAAAGACAAGGTCTTTTTCGCCAAGCTTCCTGAAACAGGGTGCCAGGATGAGGTATTGCATAGCCATTCTGAGCACGAACATCCCGAGCACTGGAATGACTGAATAATTCAGCGCCAGCATCAGCACCGACAGAACAAAATACCAGAACAGGTCGAATGTATAGAGGCCGAGCATGAAACGGTGCAAAAACCGGTAGTGGACTGCCGTTGTGAAATGCCTCCGCTTCTGGAGTATCCAGTGGCTGAAAGTCTTTTTCGGTTCCGAGATGGTGAAGCTGTCGGGATGAACCATCACGGCAGTATTGGACTTTCGCGCAGCCCTGTTGATGAAGAGGTCATCATCACCCGACCTGACCCTGTAATGCGGGATGAACCCCTTGCTGTCGTAAAACAGAGATTTCAGGTACGAGAGGTTCCTGCCCACGCCCATATAGGGAATCCCGGCCAGTCCGTACGAGAGGTACTGGGTTGCGATATGCGCGGTATCAAAGCGGATCAGGCGGTTAAGAAGGCCTTTCGACTTGCTGTAAGGGCTGTAACCTAAAACAATTTCCTTTCCGTTATGGTATGCGGATTGCATGGAGGAGATCCAGTTGCGCGACGCAGGCTTGCAGTCAGCATCGGTTAAAAGCACCCTGTCATATTTCGCTGATTTTATCCCGATGGCAAGGGGGAATTTCTTACCGGTGAAAAAATTCAGGTCTTCATGGATCTCAATGCTCCTAAGCTTCGTATATTCACGCTGCAGATCGCTGAGCAGGTAACCTGTCTCATCATCAGAGACATGGTTTACCACCAGGACTTCAAACTCAGGGTAATCCTGTTCAAGGATCAGTGGCAGGTTGGCTTTAAGGTTGTAGTACTCGTTATGGGCGCAGATCACTACCGAAATACCTTTTTTGTCAGCTAATGGCTGGGGCTGTTTATACCTGGCAAGACGTATAAAAATTACCAGGTAATAGATGATCTGGATAAGGAAAAGGCAGGTCAGAAGGATCAGCAATCCCAGAGGGACGGTGTTGAGATTTACAAGCCTGTCAAGCATTTAACAAGATTTAACTTTGGGTGCCGGCAAAGATATTCAGAATCCGGTATAAAAACCTACCTTTGTCGATAAATAGGCAGCTTCGTTAATTTCTTAAATCCCAGAATCCTGTTTGTGACTGATGAATTTCAGAGTTGAACATCGCGATCCCGGAAGCAAAGCCAGGGCCGGGTCACTGATCACTGATCACGGTTTGGTCCACACACCCTTTTTCATGCCTGTCGGAACTGCAGGTGCAGTGAAAGCCCTGCACATTAAGGACCTGAGGGATGAGATCAAAGCTGAGATCATGCTCAGCAACACCTATCACCTATACCTTCGGCCAGGCACAAGTATCATTTCCGACGCAGGAGGGCTGCATAAATTCAACGGCTGGGAAAAACCTATCCTCACCGACAGCGGCGGGTTCCAGATCTATTCACTATCGCATATCCGCAAGATCAGCGACGACGGGGTTGTTTTCCAGTCCCATATCGATGGTTCCAGGCATAAGTTCACACCCGAGTCGGCTGTCGATATTCAACGTTCACTTGGAGCCGATATCATTATGGCTTTCGATGAATGCACCCCCTGGCCCTGCGAATACGAGTATGCAAAAAAGTCGCTGAAACGGACCCATAAATGGCTTGACCGCTGCCTTATCCGTTTTGATGAAACTGAATGTACTCATGGTTACAACCAGGCCCTATTCCCCATTGTCCAGGGCAGCACTTTCGAAGACCTGAGGGTGGAATCGGCCAATTATCTTGCTACTAAAGATGCTGACGGCTATGCCATAGGCGGCTTGTCGGTGGGAGAACCCGCAAAGATCATGTACTCCATCGCCGGACTTGTCTGCGATATCCTGCCCCAGGAAAAACCAAGATACCTGATGGGAGTAGGCACCCCTGCGAACATACTCGAATGCATCTCGCTGGGGATAGACATGTTCGACTGTGTAATACCTACACGGAACGGCAGAAACGGCATGCTCTTTACCAGGGAGGGTATTATCAATATAAAAAATGAAAAGTGGAAAGACGACTTTTCTCCAGTTGAAGCCTCAGGGGAAGTATATTCCGACACCCAGTATTCAAAAGCCTTCCTGAGGCATTTATTCGTTTCGGGAGAAATGCTTGCGGCAATGATCGCCACCATGCATAATCTCGGCTTTTATATCTGGCTGATGAAGGAAGCACGAAAACATATACAGGAGGGGGATTTTGCGGGCTGGAAACAGGAGATGGTTGTGAAACTGATGAAAAGATTATAGTCAGGCGAGACTGAATATCGTACATATTTTGAAAATTAATGAAGGACAATAAAAAGAATTTACTGATCTGCATCCTCCTCGGCTGGCTGCTCATCAATTTCATACAGGCGGCTGTCACCGGGCTGTTCGATGATGAAGCCCTGTTCTGGATGTACGGACAGAAACCAGCATGGGGTTATTACGAACATCCGCCAATGGTCGGCATGATGATAAGGGCGGGTTATGAGATCTTTCACAACGAGTTCGGTGTAAGGCTTTTCTTCGTGATCATTAATACGCTTTCGTTTTACCTTGTCTCAAAGCTGGCCGGGGTAAAAGATCCTGTTTTGTTCGCAGCCCTTGGCTTTTCTGCGATAATAGCCCAGGCCGGTGGTTTTATGGCTGCACCGGATGTGCCCCTGCTTTTCTTCACCTTACTGTTTTTCCTGGTATACAAAAAGCTGCTCGAAGAGGAGTCGCTATGGCTTGCTGCCGTGTGGGGAGTAATCATGGCAGCCATGATATACAGCAAGTATAACGGCATACTAGTCATCCTGTTCACAGTCATGTCGAACACGAAGCTGTTCAAAAGCCGCTCTCTATATATTGCTGCCGCAAGCGGGATCATTTGCATGATACCCCATATCCTCTGGTCCTTCGCGAATGATCATCCGACAGCATATTATCATCTCTTTGAAAGAAGTTTTGAGCAATTCAACATTTTAAAGTATTTCAGCGAATACATCGTTGGACAGGCAGGGATATACGGTCCGCTTATGGGGTTCATCTTTTTCTGGGCCATTATTGTATTCAGGCCGGTAAACACCTTCGAAAAGAGCCTTAAATTTACTTCCATCGGCATGCTGTTGTTTTTCCTGGCTTATTCTTTCCGTGGCAAGATAGAGCCCAACTGGACGGTACCTGCTTTTGCTCCCATTCTGATCATAGGTTACAAGGTATGCAGCAACAGGGCCGGCTTAAGGAAATGGATACTCGGACTGGCAGCAGTAAGCCTGGTTTTTACAGTCGGACTGAGGGTTTACCTAGTAAATGATTATTTAAAACTTCCGAGGAGCCTTGTCAATTTATCCGAATTGTACGGATGGAAGGAATGGGCAGTGGAACTGGAAAAAAGAGCGGGCAGCAAGCCGGTGCTGTTCATGAACTCTTATCAGCGCTGCTCAAAATACATCTTCTATACAGGGAGGCCTGCTTATACCATGGACGATTATTCGGGTCACCGTACCCAGTATTATTACTGGAGCGATATGGAAAAATGCCTGCAGGGCAGGGAAGTCATGATTGTTGATTTTCAGCCCTGGAGATTCCTGCCCGGCAAGCAATCCTTCGAGACTTCAAACCATATCATGACCTATTACGGGTACTGGGGACCTTTCTATTCACATTACAAACTGGGCCTTAAATTCAGGCTGAAAGAACTACGATTCCCTGCGAATTCAATAATCACGCTGCCTATTACTATTGTCAATCCCTACAAAGAAACAGTTACGTTCAATGAGAACCAGTGGATGCCTGCATGGCTGGTCTACCACATCCACTTCAGGGGTACCTTTATTGCCCAGGCAGTGCCATCGACCGACATCACTAAAATGATCATTCAGGGGGCAAGCAAGGATACCTCGATCCGCTTCCGCACGCCCTCCCAACCGGGGAATTATTACTTTTGGGTCTCTGTTTCTTCTGGCTGGCTACCCCCTGCCCGGAACATGAACTATCAACAGATGGAGATCTTCTGATGAAAACCTTTGACCTGTATATCATCCGTAAATTCCTGGGGACGTTTTTCTTCACCCTGATACTGCTGATATTCATTGTCGTGATCTTTGACATTTCTGAAAGGATAGACGATTTCCTGCGCACAAAACCACCGCTGATGGCAATCATCGTTGATTATTACTTCAATTTCATCCCTTATTTCATCAACCTTTTCAGTTACCTTCTCACCTTTATTGCCGTTATATTCTTTACTTCCAAGATGGCCTCAGATTCTGAGATCATTGCCATCCTGGCCAGCGGGGTCAGTTTTCGGAGGATGCTTTTCCCATACATACTTTCGGCCCTTATCCTTGCAAGCCTTTCTTTCGTGCTGGCCAACTTCATCATCCCATACACCAACCAGGGCATGTTCGCTTTTGAGAAGAAATACATCAAGGACCCCAAGGAGTTCAATGATATGAATATCCACCGCCAGATCAGCCCAGGCACTTTCATATATCTTGAGAACTTCAATGCCAGGTCAAAAAGCGGATGGAAGTTCACTATCGAAAAGTTCGTGAACCGGGAACTGGTTTATAAGATGAAAGCCGAACGTCTCGACTGGGACAGTATCCGCAAGCGTTGGATCATTTCAACCTATTATACAAGAAACCTTGACGGACTTAAGGAAAATATCCGCAAAGGTGTCAAGCTTGATACGGTATTGCCCCTTGTCCCAGCCGATTTCACGGAGGATATTGAAGAGGTGAAGATCATGAATTACTTTGTGCTCAGGGACCACATCAGGAAAAAGGAATTGCGTGGTGACCCGGATGTCATGAAGTATAAGGTCAAAGGCTATACCAGGGTTTCCGATCCCATTGCAACCATAATCCTGACCCTCATCGGTGTGGCGGTTTCTTCCCGCAAGGTAAGGGGAGGCATAGGATACCACCTTGGGCTCGGGCTCTCACTTACTTTTCTTTATATCCTTTTCATGCAGATCTCCACGGTCTTTGCCACCTTCGGCAACCTGCCTCCGCTGATTGCAGTTTGGATCCCCAATATTATTTTCGGGATTATTGCTTTGATCCTTCTCAGGCTGGCGCCGAAGTAAGTCGGCAGTCAGCAGTCAGCAGTCTGCCGACTCTTTTCAACTGCCGACAGCAGACTGCCGACTGCCGACTGTCTTTGATATCCATACAAAGCATCCCGGGAACAGGCCTTCAACGGGAGGGATTTCACTGAACAAGCCATAAACCGCCGAGCCGCTTCCGCTCATGGCTGAATATATTGCTCCTTTATTATAGAGCAGGTCTTTGATCTGGCCGATCAGGGGATATTTGCTGCAAACCGGGGCTTCGAAATCATTGACCAGTTTACCTTTCCACTCGCTGACAGGAAGAGAGACAATCTCTTTGAGCAGTTTTGCAGGCTTCGTGGGCTGTATCATGGAATAGGCATCCGAGGTGCTCACATGAACCTGTGGGATAACGATGAGCATATATAATCCGGAAAGGTTCAGCTGAATTTTCTCAAGCTGTTCTCCCCTTCCCTTTGCAAAAGAAGGGGTGTTCTCAATAAAAAACGTGCAGTCGCTGCCAAGCCTCGAAGCAAAGGCCTTCAGGTGAGCAGTGCTTAAACCCAGTTTGAAAAGTTCATTGAGCCCTGTCAGGGTATACGCGCCGTCGGAGGAACCTCCGCCCAGTCCTGACCCTATAGGGACTATTTTTTCAAGACGGATGTTGACAGCAGGAATCTGAAAATGTTCTTTCATTAACTCGTATGCCTTCACACAAAGGTTGGTCGCCGGATCACCCGGGATCTTCAAACCCGTGGATGAGAAACGGAATTGGCCATCCGCCGAAAGGGTTATTTCAAGTGAATCACTTAACCCCAGTGGGAAGAAAACGGTTTCGATATCATGATAGCCGTCAGCACGTTTTCGCACGACGTGTAAGCCAAGGTTTATCTTACTGTTAGGTTTCAGTACCATTGTATTTCCTACTTTTCGCCGGGCAGGTTTGCCGGCCTTGCAAAGGCTGCGGTTTTCACAAAATTACTGTCGGTCAAAGTTAAGATGAATTTCTTCAGGTCCGATTTCCCGGAAGGAGTAAGTTGAACCCCGTGGGTTGCGACATGGTGCATCAGCGGACTTATACTGGGCGACCATACGACTACTGAACTGTAAAAATCTATGACCTCATCCAGGGTTTTAAAACGGCCGTCATGCATATAAGGCGCAGTGAACACAACATTCCTGAGGGTTGGTGCCACATATGCGCCAATATCCATTGAATTCCCTGTAAAACCGGCCCTGTCGAAGGGGTCGGTGAACACCGAATCCTTGCCATTGTTATAAAAAAGATTGGTGGTGAACAAAGGGTTGCCTTCCCCGCCATGGCAGTGAAAACAATCCCCTCCCATCTCGGTCATGAACAGGTTATACCCCCTTCGCTCAGGCTCGCTTAGTTGGGCCTTACCCTGCAGAAACCTGTCGAACTTCGAATCGGCCGATACCAGAGTGCGCACAAACTGCGCAATAGCCCGCCCCATATTCTTTACCGTTACGGTGGAACTGCCAAAAGCCTTGTTAAACATTTCAGGATAGCCGCTGGTACTCTGGATAAGCGCTTTGGAACGGTTTGTATCCCCGGCCATTTCATGCGGGTCGGTAATTACAATCCAGGTCATATCTTCCAGAAAGCGTTTTTCCTTTACCGGGTTCCCGTGAGCAAGGGACCCGTTCCAGGTAAACCCGTTATTGACCCAGGCTATATTGATAAGGGGAAGCATGAAATGCGGGGTGAATATACCTGAAAGACCATACGGATGACCGCCGGGGAAACGGGGATTATCAATTCCGCAGACAAACGAATGCGACTGAAGATGGCAGGTTGAACAGCTCATCAGGGAATCAGGGTCAGTGCGGCCCGAAACCCTTCCGTCGTAAAACAGATTACGCCCGAGCTCAACTCCTTCAACAGTCATAGGATTATCGGCCGGGATGTTAAGTTCGGTGGGAAAATATTTTGGAATGCTGATGACGTATGGAGTTGGCTTTACCGTGGTGGATTGCTGCGAACTTTTCGTACAGGCGGCTGAAAGCATGACCATGAAAGCGAGCAAGATGAGGGATGCGGGATGCGGGTTGCGGGTTGCAGGATGCGGGCTGCAGGGTCTTTTACCTGCATCAATTCTCATCTCACATCCCGTATCTTGCATCCTCTTCATCACCAAATCATTTCCCCCCGCTGGTGAACCTGACGGTAAAAGCATTTTTCCCGTTGAGACAGGCATTATGGATTGCAACCTGGTTCTGCATCATCATATTCGGGTATTTTGCAAAATCAAAGTCATTATTGCCCGAAAACCAGCGATTGACATTCATCGTAATAATCATATTCCTGGTCTGGCCCTCTCCTATCGAGAAAGCAGATGCAGGCAGGTTCACAAAGAAGTAATTCTGAACATACCTTTCAATTGAATCCGGGTCGATGTAATTGTCCCTGTATATCTGTCCAATACCAAGATGAAAATCAAAAGGGAAGGTCCTGCTCAGCCCCGATTTTGTCCACATGAGGTTCATCTTCATGTAATGGTATCCGCCCCCCAGGATATCCGGCCAGTTCATATCCCTTTCAGGCGGATTGGGGAAACGGTAAGAATAATTTTTTTCGGCGCTGATTCCGAAAGTGAAGGATATTGAATCAAAAGTCCCCGAGGGAACCGATGAGTTGATGACCCATTGCCGACTAGACGGAATTCTCTCATCCACATAATGTATTCCGTTATTATTCAATGAAGTATAAATAAGGCCGTCATTCCTGTGCAGCCTGATGTCGGAGATGAAATACTGCAGATCGGAGACCAGGTAATAGTCGGAGGACGCATTTTTATAGATCAGCGTATCGAGCAGCAGAGGTATGCTGTCGACCTGATTTACAAAACTCACCATCAGGGTGGTGGCTTTTGGCTGACCTTCTTCCGCAACACCTGATTTATTGCAGGACTGGCACATCAGCATGCAGAAAACACTGAATAAACAGGCTATTGCTGCAAAGCTGGTGATTTTTACGTTTTTCATGACTGCGGATGTCTTCATGTAAGCCTCCAGTCTATTTCGTCCTTGCCCATCTGCCTGAGCAGTTCATTGACCCGGGAAAAATGCCTGCAGCCGAAAAAACCCCTGTTGGCAGAGAACGGCGAAGGATGGGGAGATTTGAGGATGAAATGCTTCGTTTGATCAATCAGTATGGTTTTGGCTTCGGCAAACTTCCCCCATAAAACAAAGATAAGACCTTCGCTGCGCTCCGAAAGTTGCCTGATGGCTTCATCGGTGAATGTTTCCCAGCCTTTATTGTGGTGGGAGCCTGGCTGGTTTTCACGGACCGTCAGGGTGGCATTGAGCAAAAGCACTCCCTGGCGTGCCCAGGCGGTAAGGTTGCCCGACTTTGGAGGAGGCAGCCTGAGATCACTTTCAATTTCCTTGAAAATATTGACCAGGGATGGAGGTTTTGTTATCCCGTCGAGAACAGAAAAACATAAGCCGTGGGCTTCACCGGTTCCGTGGTAGGGATCCTGACCAAGGATCACGACCTTGACACTGCCGAACGGGGTTTGATTGAACGCATTGAAAATCAACGGTCCTGGGGGAAATACTTTGTGTTTCTTTTTCTCTTCCACCAGAAATGCCTTAAGTTCAGACATATATGGTTTAGCGAATTCGTTTCCAAGGACGATTTTCCAACTTTCTTCTATCGCAGGATTAAGTTGTTCCATCAGGGATTTTAGGTTTTAAACCTTACAGGGTTAATAACTTTAAACAATAATGTGCTTAAACTGGAGTTTTCTATTTAATATTGCATACCTTTGCAAAACTTTATAAATCCCGGTTTATCATCATGAGAAAAATAGCCATCCTATTACTTGTAGTGATACTTTCAGGTATCGTTCTTTCGTGCACCTCCAACAGGGGTTGTGCTGCTTACGGCGAAAAGCAAAGATACCAAATGGAACGTCGCTGATCACCTCTTAAAAGAATTTTTAGGCTGCCCTTTCTTTATAAGGGCAGCCTTTTTATTTTTCTTAATTTTGTTATCCCTTTCTCCGGCGCATGAAAAAGATCTCCTTTGTGCTCATTCTCTTTGTTGCGATTCCCTGCTTTATTCAGGCCCAGGAGAAATTCACCGATTACAGTGACTCTGTGCCCGACAATGTATTGTTTGAAAGGCAGTGGAGCCTGGGCGCCATGCTGCACTCCAACGGATGGGGCCTCAAATTCAGGAAAGGATATAACCTTACCGCCCTGAAGCAGTTTATGTGGGAGCTGGAATGGTCCACCTACAAATCGGCCAAGGAAGTGAAGGTGGTCAACCCGTATTACTCCGATTCCAGGCCTTTTATTTTCGGAAAACTGAATTATGTTTCCTTCCTGAGGGGAGGCGTGGGGGTTAACTACATTTTTAACCGAAAGCCTTACTGGGGCGGCGTCCAGGTAAGCGGTTTGCTTTACGGAGGATTGAGTATCGGGATCACCAAACCTGCATATGTTTTTGTGGCTTATCCCACTATCGGGAATAATTATGAGCTGCGTGAGCAAAAGTATTCGGCCGATATCAACCCCGATTATATTTATGGGCGGGGATCATTCCTCGCAGGAATACTGGAACTGAATTTCTTCCCCGGCCTGTACGCTAAAACCGGTTTGGATTTTGAATTCGGCAGCAAGAATAAAATGATTTCATCGCTGGAAGCAGGCGCCACGCTTGATTACAGCCCGATCGGCATCCCCATCATGGCCCTGAATCCGAAGCAGAATTTTTTTCTCACGGTATATGTGAGCGCGATGTTCGGGAAGAGGTACAACAGGTAGTCGCTCGCACAGCGCACCGCCGCTATCGCTTGCATATCTTATCGCCGCTACGGTGACAGCGGAGCGATGTGATGGTAGGCTCCTCAAGTTTATCCCAGGCTCCTCGCACCTGATACGGCTCATGTGATATGCTTCGCTTGAGATAATTTCACACATGAAATGATATTTCTCCATGATTAAATATCCGGATCTTTCCATCTTGGGTCATTATGAGCAAACGGCCCAGGTCGTCAACACTTTTTATCCGCCCGGTGAATAAGGAAGAACCGGATGTAAATTCAAGGTCGCTCCCATATCCGAAGAGAGAAGAATTATAATCATTATTGATTGAATTGAATTCGCCCCGGATCAGCCTGGAATATTCCAGGTCGAGGTTTTGACAGGTACTTTCAAGGAATTTTTCATTTTCGTGATCGAGGCCGGTAAGTTGTTTCAATGATACCGGGTTTGGGAGGTTTGTCGGGAATTCCTGCTGGTTCAGGTTAACGCCGATACCGATAATTGAATGCTTCAGGGAATTGCCCATGATGGTGTGCTCGATCAGTATCCCGGCAATTTTCCGGATCCCGGCGTAAATGTCGTTGGGCCATTTGATGGAAGTTATAGTTTCAGACGAAAGAGACTGCTTCACCGAATTCATCACTGCCAGGGCGATGGCTTTGTTGAGGATGAACTGTTTGTGGGGCGGAAGAAATACCGGCTCAAGTACCAGGCTGAATGTCAGGTTCATACCAGCCTGCGAATGCCAGGTGTTCTCGCCCTGACCCCGCCCTGCATACTGTTCCCTGGCCATGATCACAGTACCTTCGCCGGCTTTTGACTCATCAATCATGCGGCGGACAAAGGCATTGGTGGAATCAACACGATCAATTACAGTTACTGAAAACTTCATAATGCCGGAATTTCATCTGCAAACATAAATATAATTACAAAAGTGGTATCACTTGTTGACATATGGCGGATTAAGTAAGAAAACATCATGGATAATTACGTCAATCACATTCCCATCAGCAAATGGGCCGAAGACGACAGGCCCAGGGAGAAACTTGAAACCAAAGGCAGGCATGCGCTGAGCGATACCGAACTCCTGGCGATACTGATCAGCACCGGGACAAGGCGGGAGTCGGCCGTGGATCTGTCGAAGAACCTCTTGCAAAGAGCAAGCAACAACCTGATCGAACTGTCAAAAATGTGCCTGAGCGACCTTATCAAAGAGAAGGGTATAGGCAAGGCAAAGGCACTTACGATCATGGCGGCGCTTGAGCTCGGCCGCAGGAGGAATGAAGCCGGGGCTGTGTGCCTTGAAAAGATCACCCAGAGCCGGCAGGCTTATGAGATATTCAACAGCCTCATGGGCGACCATCTTTACGAGCAGTTCTGGATGCTGCTGCTGAACCGGGGGAATAAACTTCTGCGCAAGATCCAGATCAGCGAGGGTGGGATCTCAGGGACGGTGGTGGATCCTAAAAAAATCTTCAACATTGTGCTGGAATTTCATGCTTCCTCAATAATAATAGGGCACAATCATCCTTCGGGAAACCTCGAACCCAGCGAAGCCGACCGAAAACTTACGAGGAAGATCAGGGATGCCGGGCTGTTGCTCGATATTGATGTGCTTGACCATATCATCGTGGGGGATGACAGCTATTACAGCTTCGCTGACCAGGGGGAGATGTGAGAAGATAGTCGGCAGTCGGCAGTCAACAGGAAAAAAGTCAGCAGTCGACAGTCGACAGTCGACACTCAATTTGCACATCGTACATTGTACATTCATCACAGTTTCTCATTCAGCACCTCAAACCTGTATCCCTGTTCGATTGCATATTCAATGAACCGCGGCAGGGCAAACAACATCTTTTCCCGGGCTTTGATGGAATCGTGGAATACGATGACGCAGCCGGGTTCAAGGCCGGAGGTGGCATTTTGAAGGCATTGTCCGGGGCTGACTGCATGGTGGTAATCCATGGTAAGCACCGACCAGAGTACAAAACGGAAATCATTCCTCAGGACGATATACTGTGCCGGGCTGAACCTTCCGTGGGGTGGCCTGAACAGTCTGCTTTCGAACTGCTCCCTGCATTTCATCACATTATTGTAATAGGCCCCGGGCGAAACCTTCCAGCCGTTCAGGTGGTTGTACGAATGGTTACCCGCAGCGTGCCCATCCGCAGTAATTAAATCAAAGATATCCCTGTGTTTATGCACATTTTCACCCACGCAGAAGAAGGTGGCCTTCACCCCATGATCCTTCAGGATCTTTAAAACCGCAGGAGTGGCTTCAGGCACAGGCCCGTCGTCGAAAGTGAGATATGCTACCTTATCCTGAACCGGAACCCTGCAGAGAAGGTATTTCGGGCTGAGAGCCCTGTAAAACCATGGCGGATGAACGGCGTACATCTTACTCGGGTTTGTAAACCTTATTTACATAAAGTTCGTAGTATTTGTTCATGCCCTGCTCAGCGGCAGCGGCAAGCTTTACCTGGCCTGCGTCCTTTGCGCTCACTGCTATCTTCTGAAGCGTATACAGGGCTTCACGCATGGGCATGTCCATATCTTTCAGGTCTTCATCGGGGAAAGAGAAATAATATGCCAGCTTCTCAACCGATGAATTGACCAGCTTTTCAGCAATCCCTTTGGCTTTCTCAGTATCGCCCAATTTGAACAAGCCTTCGGCAAGCCCTACCACGAAATAATCGTAAGGAATAGTATTATCCGGCATATCGGTCAAACAACGGTCTATCACCTTACGTGCCGAATCTTTCTTCCCTTCGGCTATCAAAGCCTGCGCAAGCCTTGCATAAACCGAACGTATGTTCATCACCATGCGGGTATTGTTCTCATCGAGGTACACCCCGGGATTATTCATCCCCCCGTTCCTGAACTTATTCATGATATTATCGTACATCACATCGGTGTTCACATCACCTATGTCCTGCCCTGCTGCAGGAGCCTGCACAGGCAGAAGGCGGTACGCCAGCCCTTCAAGGTGAAGGTAATGGTCAAGCCCCAGATAAGTCTCGGGTCCCGTGGTAGCCACAAAGTAAACCGGCCGTTTCCACTCGTTCGTGGCAAGCAGGTCGAGCACCATAAGGCTTGATTTCTCAAGGGCTTCCCTCTGGACCATCCAGATCAGGTTATCGATTTTACCGGCAAATTTCTTAGGAACAGCGCCGCTTCTCAACAGCTCAAGAGTATCGGAAGGCAGGACGAATTTTTTTGTCGGGAAGAAATCTATACTCACATTGCCATCACCAGGGCTCATTTTCAGCTGTTTGTCATCGGTATTTATAATCTGAAACAGCTGGCGGATGTCAATGTACTTATCCTTAAACGATGGGTCTTCCACAAGGTAAGTCACATCATGGCTCCCCTGGTGATACTTATCCCAGGTCATAGAAAAAGGTACAGGATCCGAATCATAAGCCTTCCGCTTAAGCCCATCGATATACCAGTCGGAATTCAGCAGACTTAGGTTTACCACGCGAATATCGGTACGGATTCCTTCAACCTCCTGTGCATACCAGAGCGGGAAGGTGTCGTTGTCACCGTTGGTGAACAGGATGGCGTTGGGGGCACAGGAATTCAGGTAGTTTTCGGCCAGGGCCAGGGCGGTATACCTTCCCGAACGGTCATGGTCGTTCCATCCCTGCTGGGCCATCACTCCCACCGTGATTAGCCCAAGCACAAACGAGATGACCAGGGCCAGGTTTGCTTTCAGCCACTTGCCCAGTTTCTCGGCCAGGAATATCACCCCAAGCCCTATCCAGAAAGCAAAGGCATAAAATGATCCGGCATAGGCATAATCCCTCTCCCGGGGTTGCGGCGAATACTGGTTAAGGTACATTAAAATGGCAAGTCCGGTCATCAGGAACAACAGTCCGATAATTACAGCCACCTTGTAATCCTTCCTGAACGTGAAATACATGCCCAGGAATCCGAAGATCAGGGGCAGGAAATAAAAGCTGTTATTCCCTTTATTCCTGCGGCTCTCAGGGATATCCTGGGTTCCCAGCCTCCACTGGTCAAGAAACCTGATGCCGCTTTTCCAGTTACCGTCTATCTTGTTTCCATCGCCCTGCCAGTCGTTTTGTTTCCCTGCAAAATTCCACATGAAATAACGGTAATACATATGGATGACCTGGTAATTCCACATAAATGTGAGGTTCTCTCCAAAGGTAGGTTTCATGCGTGTCTCGGTCTTGTCCCCGTTCCTGACCTGGACAGGAACACCTTTGACATGCCCGAATTTAACATAATCACTGGCGTGACGTGCTTCGCGGTTCGACCACATCCTCGGAAAGATCGTAGTAAACTGCGGGTCATAAATTGGTTCTACATTTTCTCTTTTATCGGTGACTTCGTACTTCCCGGTCTTGGTGCTCTTGGTATAAACCGGGTTGCCATTTTCATGGCCGATCACCGGGGCGTTGTAGTACGGCCCGCTGAGCAGCGGCCAGTCCCCATACTGCTCGCGATTGAGATAAGAAAGCAGGTACATGGCATTTTCGGGGTTGTTCTCGTCAATCGGCGTGTCGGCATTACTGCGGATAATGAGCATAAAAAAAGAGGAATAACCGATAAGCATGAACGAAAAAGCAAGAATGACAGTATTTAAAGCGGGTTTCAGTTTGCCTGACGAATAACGCAGTCCGAATACAATAGCAGAGATCAGAATGATGAAGAATATAATAGTACCGATGTTGAACGGCAGGCCTAATAAATTAACCGAAAAACGTTCAAAAAGGGCGGCAAGTTTAAGCACGCCGGGGATGATTACCGACATTACGGTTCCAAGGATCAGGATTGAAACAACGATGGCAATAAGTATCCCTTTCCAGCTTGGATTTTTATATTTTTTAAAATACCAGATCATCGTCATGGCGGGTATGGTAAGCAGGTTGAGCAGGTGAACGCCGATGGACAAACCTACCAGGTAAGCGATAAGTATAAGCCAGCGGTAATTATGCTTTTCATCGGCATGCTCCTCCCATTTGAGCATGGCCCAGAACACAATGGCCGTGAAAAACGATGACATGGCATAGACTTCTCCCTCCACTGCCGAAAACCAGAATGAATCGGTGAAAGTATAAGCCAGGGAGCCTATAAGTGCGGCGGCAAATATCAGCTTCATTTTGTAACGGCTCATTTCCTCATTGCGCAGTATCATTTTCCTGGCAAGCATAGTAATGCTCCAGAAAAGGAAGAGTATTGTAAACCCGCTAGAAAGGGCGCTCATGGTGTTCACCATGCGTGCGACCATGGTCTTGTCGCCGAGAGCGAAGAGTGAAAAGAACCTGCCTATCATCTGGAACAGCGGAGCCCCAGGTGCATGGCCGACTTCGAGCTTGTAACTGGTAGTGATGTATTCCCCGCAATCCCAATAACTCATGGTGGGTTCCGAGGTGATGATATAGACTGAGGATGCAATGATAAAAACCATCCAGCCAAGAATGTTGTTGAGTCGTTTGTACTGCTGCATGATGAGTGTATTGGAATGCTCAAAGGTATGTAAAATAAGGATTATTTCGTACTTTTGCCACTTAACAGCAATACTAAACACACTATGAACAAGCTCGTTTTAATCCGTCATGGCGAAAGCACATGGAACAAGGAAAACCGGTTTACCGGCTGGACAGATGTTGAACTTTCGGAACGCGGCATAAGAGAAGCCACGGAAGCAGGTCTAACACTTAAAAAAGAAGGTTTCAATTTCAAGATGGCTTACACCTCTTACCTGACACGTGCAATCCGCACGCTATGGCTCATCCAGGAGCAGATGGATCTTTTATGGATACCCGTTTACAAGACCTGGAGGCTTAACGAAAAACATTACGGGATACTTCAGGGTCTTAACAAGGCTGAGATGGTTGAGAAATACGGAGACAAGCAGGTGCTTATCTGGAGAAGGAGTTACGACGTTGCCCCTCCTCCCCTGCCCCTTGACGACCCCCGCCACCCTATACATGACCCCCGTTACCGTGACCTTGACCCAAAGGATGTTCCTGCCACCGAAGCTTTGAAAGACACGGTGAACAGGATTGTTCCTTTCTGGAAGGACGAAATGGAGCCGAATCTCATTGTTCACAAGGAGATACTCGTAGCAGCCCACGGCAACAGCCTCCGCGGCATTGTGAAGTACCTGAAAAATATTTCGGATGAGGATATCATCGGATTGAACCTGCCTACAGGGATCCCATATGTTTTCGAGTTTGACGACAATATGAACCTGCAAAAGGACTACTTCCTCGGTGATCCGGAAGTCATTAAAAAACTGATGGAAGAAGTCGCCAACCAGGGAAAGAAAAAATAATACGCAGCCTGATTTCAGGCAAGAAACAGAATTCAATGGCTAAACGCTGGGTGATCCCCGATATTCACGGTTGTTCAAAGACCCTTAAAAGCCTGGTCACGAACCTGATCAAAGCTAACAGGAATGATGAACTGTATTTTCTCGGGGACTATGTTGACCGCGGCCCCGATTCAAAAGGAGTTATCGATTTCATCAGGGGCCTCGAAAAAGACCAGTACAATGTGACTTGCCTCAAAGGGAACCATGAAGATTTCATGGTTGAACTCTGGGATGCCGAGAGCAAGGCAAAAAACACCTGGTGGCACAGGCTGGGCGACCGCAAGCACAAGGTATGGAACGAGATAGGGGGCAAGGCCACACTTGAAAGTTTCGGAGCCGAAAACATCCGCCAAGTGCCAGTGGAGTATATCGAATGGATGCGCAACCTCAAGTATTATGTGACTCTCGATAAATTCGTGCTGGTACATGCAGGGCTCAACTTTAAAAATGAAGACCCCTTCGAGGACCAGAGGGCCATGCTCTGGCTGCGCGATTACGATATCAAGCCCGACAAGATCGGCAACCGCAAGATCATCCACGGGCATGTGCCTGTGAATATGGAACTCATCATGCTGGCTGCAAAGAGCAGGATCTATAAATTCATCGACCTCGACAACGGCCCCTATATCTCAGGTAAAGACGGCTTCGGGAACCTGGTTGCACTCGAGCTTGACAGCATGGAGATGGTTATTCAGAATAATCTCGATCTTTAAAAGTAGTGAAATAGCGAAGTAGCGAGGTAGCGAAATTGTCAGGAGCGAAGCATTCTACAAAAGCCGCATCAGGTGCGAGGAGCTTGTAAAATGCCAGATGAGCCTATCATTATATCGCTCCGTTGCCACCGTAGCGGCGTTGTAGAAATGCAATCGATTTCGCTACTTCCCTATTCCACCTATCGCAGCTTTCAGGCTCTCCTCAACAGGTAAATAGTTAAAGTGGGCCCAGAATTCTTCGTCGGCGGGGCCGGCAAGCTGGTCCCAGCGCTGAGCTGCACCCGTTGCTTTATCTCCTTTGAAACTCCCGACCTTTTCCGGCGCCCGGCTTACATCTGTCACAACCAGGTCATTTTTATATCCTATCATTATTTTTTTACCTGCGGATGGCTGGGTGAAGGTGATCCATTGTTCGTCGTGTATGGTGTTAAGATACCAGCAGCCATTTCGTTTTGAATAGATCATAGTCTTGTCAAACAATGGTAGTTCGGCTATCCATCCCGGAATCTTATTTATGGTGTAGGTCCTTTTACCCTTGTCTTTTTCAAACGCATCAAAACCCTTAAAACTCGGCTTCAGCCTGATCTTCATAAGAGCATACGAACTTCCATCAATGAACATCTCGCCTTTGAACCCCTTGATTTTATTATTCGCCTGGTCGAACCAGATATGGTAAATCTTTCCGCCTTCAGGGTTTGAAAGTTCTTGCATTTTATACGAATAAAACCTGAAATATTTTTCGTCAAACAATGCGCCAGAATTGTTCTCCACCAGGTCTTCTGCAAAGATGCAGCCCAGGCAGCCTGCCATTTTGCCCACCTCTCCCATGGCATTGACAAGGTTGGTATCCGACACCACCCTGCCCTTTACCAGCTGCGTCTTATTTGACTGCCCGGCTGTAAGCTCAACATCCCTAATTGAATGCTGGTGGGAATAACCCGTCTTAAGATCCACAATGATAGCCTCAGAATATTCTGCAAGCTTTTTGCCGGTGTACTTCTGTGAACGGTAGAATGCCGTCAGCAATAAGGAATCCTTACCATAATTCAGGGGAATGTTGCTGAACATCCTTCTCATCACCTCTTCGGGGGTCAGAGCGACAACCTCAACTTCCTTAAGGCTGACTTCTTTCGGCTTCAGGCTGATCTCAGTAATCTTACCGGCAATCTCGCTAAGAGCCAGCTTTATCGTTTCATACCCCAGGTACGATACGACAAGTGTATCCTTAAGCCTGCCTTCAGGGATGACAAGGAAAAATTGTCCGTCGTCATTGGTGACTGTGCCTGTCGTGGAATTGTTGATAGCCATCTGCGCAAATGGCAGGGGGCTTCCATTCACTGCATCTGTAACACGGCCGGAGATAACGTTTGTGATCTGTGCTGCAGCATCAACTCCGCGAAACTGCAGGATGAACAAAAGCCCGGCAAGAAAAGCATAACGAAACGGTGTTCTGCAGGAAATCATTATGTAAATCTAATAAAATCCAATAAGTTACGATCAAGTGTTACTCTGATTATTATCTTTGTAATAACCCCTTTAAAAACCAGGTAAATTTAAGATGAAGGTTTATCCCATCATAATTATTTTCTTGTTTAGTGGATTTCTTCTTCCCATAGCACATTCACAGGGATCCTGGAACCCGCCGGGGGCCGACCTGAGTTATCCGCGCACCCTGCTCGACAGCAATTCAATCGGTCAGATCAGGGGCACCCTTCCGAACCCGCTCATCATCGACCTTTACCATTCCATATGGAATACCGCGAATGGCTCCATCCCTGCTGAAGATTCCACCGACGGTGCCCGCATTACCAGGGCCATCATGGCCAGGGAAACGGCATTCGTACTGTTAATGGACAAAAAATGGGAAAACGGGAGCATAACCAATCTGCTGCCGGCCGAGAGGGATACGCTGACTGCCAGGGCCGGCACGCTTCTCAGGAGCATGAACACCCATGTAGGATACCAAAGCGGATGGGTCTTTTACCAGGAATGGCAGAACCGGTCGAAAGAGCTGATCAATTACCTTGAGGCTTACGACCTTCTTAAAGGTGCAGGAACATCAGATACCATAGCCAGGGATTCCCTTGTCCATTTTACAGGAAACCTGTATTACCGGGCCATGGCAACATATACTGTTTTTTTCATACCGTTCAAATTCTTTGATTACCAGTTCGACAACCACAGCATCATGACAGCTTCTGCACTTGGCCTTGCTGCCGTCGTTCTCAATGATCATGAAGATGCAAAAATCAATTACCAGCCGCAGAACTGGATCAATGCCGGCTTATGGAACCTCGACAACACGCTTTGGGTTCAGGATGGAACCTACCCCAGGGTTTCCGAATCCGACACTCTTGCAGGTTATGCCGAAGGGCCTGCATATTTCAATTACGCTTTTCAGAATGCTTTCCCGTTCGTCCGTTCTTTATATAATTTCCTGCCGGACGACAGCATAGCGGTGACCTTCAAGGCGCAGCAAAGGATGATACGAAATCCCTGGTACGATCCGCGCTATGATCGCATTTATGACTGGATGAATAAACTGCAGCTGCCCGACGGCAGCGAACCTGCCATTCATGACAGCCCTATCGGGTTCCGCACACATATCACGGCACTTTCGGGTAAACCTGAATTTAACCTTTACGATCCCTCCACTTCCTACGACGATCCCTATGTCAGAACCCAGTATATTTCGACCAATGTGTTACAGGGAAGCCGTAGCGACAGCCTTTTCCAGGTACTGCCTGCAGCAGGCAGCCTGATTTTCAGGTCATCCTGGTCTGCCGACGCTTTATACATGCACTTTATCGGCAAGCATGGCATCGCGCTGACCGGCGCCAAATCTCACCACCAGGGAGATGCATCAAGTTTTTCCCTTATGGCTTACTCACAGCTTTTTGCGGTCGACCCGGGATATCCCGGCGCTCCTGAAAGCAATTTCGTAAACAAGGCAACAAACCACAACTGCATACTGGTGAATGGGGGCGGGCCCCAGCCTCCAACAGGGGAGTTCGTCAACGTGGCGTCCAATACGGCTTATATTGAAGATTGTTTTCATGTTCCCTCTCTCGAATACGGGGAGGTCCGCACCAGCTACTGGGGCGACAGCATTATCCGCTGCAACCTCTTCATCAGGAACCGTTACTTCATTCTGAACGATTTGTGTTCCGCGCCAGATAAAAGAAAATACACTTTCCAGTTCCATGGGAACGGCCTGTTTGGCAGCAGCCCCTCATCCGCCGAAGGCGCATTCATTCCCGATTTTAATAATTTCAGGGGAACCTATAAGCGTGATACGGTTTCATTTCTGCTTCAGGTGCAATGCGACATGGGTCCTGCAGCTTATGCTTATGAAACGGATTCCCTGGCTGCAGGTTATTCCTCTTACAGGCATTACAGTAAGATGTTTGTGCAGTCAGATTCCGTTCCTGATGCCAGCTTCCAGAGCATCATGTTTCCTTATATTTCAGATTCGGCAGCCTGCCTGCCGGTCACAGGAATTCCGGGTGCAAGCGCATCCGTTCTGAAATACCATAATTACAGCGATTTCATAATGACCCAATCGGGGAGCAATACTCAGTCTGTTTCAGCCTCACAGAGCGGCCTGCCGGATGCTGTCAGCTGTAACGGTCAGATCAACTACCTCGGTCTGGATGGATCGGGGCATGTTTCAACGATTCTGCTAAGGGGCGGAGACCACATTAAATTTGGCAAACAGATTATGACCACGACAAACCATCCGATGCTAATTGCCTGGAATGAAATCCAGCCCGGAATAATTGAGGGCTACACCGGTGACAGCGGAAGGGTTTCAATCTACAACACATCGGCATTGAGGGCAGTGAAGGGCAGTATCAAAAGCGTCACCTATGACAGCACGGGCAAAATGAACATCATTGAATTCTCGGGTGAAGGAAAATTCAGGCTCGAGCCATCAAACGGGATTGCACCATCAACGGAGCACGAAGGCATCGCCATCACCGCGTTTCCCAATCCATCGGCCGACGGCCATTTCACGATACGGCTGTATTCCGGGACATACTCATCCGCAGTCATTAAAATAACAGACGGACAAGGAAAAACGACAGAGAACAGGACGGTGCAATTGAGGCCGGGCGAAAACGATGTGGAGGTAAGCCTTGAGGGTATGCCGGCAGGCGCTTACCTTTTGGGTGTGAGCGCAGCAGGAAGCAAATGCAGCCTTGTTTTGATCAAATGCAGGTAATATTGCTTATTTTTGAATAACCTATTCCATTAATTTTAAAAATCAAAAGAATGAAAGCTTCAAAAAAAATTCCAGCAGTCCTTGCTGCGCTGATGCTCATCTCTGCAGCTTTCACCTACGCCCAGGTAAAACCGGGCAAAGCCAAAAACGTAAGAGAATTTATCGCAGGATGTGATTCGGTATGGTATTATGGCATTGACGTCTCACATGTAAGGGTTACCGATGGGAAGAAGATCCCCAAATGTTCCTCTTATGCCCCGGTTTATCCCCAGGCCTGGATCAGTTATATCGAACAGGAACTGCCGCCATTGACCGTAGTAAAACCCGGCCTGAAAGTTAAAGGCTTTACTTATGTCCCTGTTGATGTTCAGAAGCCAACTGCACGGGTAGTGCCGGATTTCATCATTGGCATCGATTATTCCTTTCCACTCGACACCATTGCCAGGGCGGTTAAAGGATATCAATTGTCGCAGAAAACCGGCACAGGCCTGGTAATCATAGCCGAGAATTTCAACAAACCAAGGGAAGCCTCGAGCATCTGGATAGTGTTTTTCGACATACGCAGCAGGGAATTGCTTTGGACTGTTAAGCAATCGGGGCCGTGCGCTCATATGGGATATACTGCCCATTGGGGTTCAGGAGTGGTTAAGGGGTTCAATTATTTTCTGCAGTCAGTGAATTAAACCCCGGCCTTATTAGACGGGCTGCGGCTAACCTGGAAATTCCGGTTTGAACACCACCCCATAGTTCCGTTTGCCGTCGATCTCGATGCGGATGGGTTTTTCAAAACTTACGTGGCGGATGTATTCGTCTTCGAAAAGGGCGGGTTGGTCGTTTAGGAAATCAAGGTTGTAAAATCCTTCGTTGATGTAGGGATTGATGGTAAAATATCCCACGCGGAAAGAAGTGAGGTTCTGAAAAAAATGGGTGCCCTGGCTTGGATCAATGCGGTATTTATCCAGTCCCGATTCAACGATGACCCTTGAATTGGAGATCTGCGGCCAGCGAACCGGTACACCGAGCCAGGGATCGCTGGACCCCCAACGGCCGGGGCCTACCAGAACATAATATTTCTTTTCGGCCTGGAACCAGTCATTCCGCTTTTCAAGCCTCAGCGCAATCTCCTGTGTTTTCGAGGCATCCCAGGCAGCTGGCTTCACATATACTACATCATGCAAATCTTTGATGATGCCGTTGCCAAGGGCTGTCGTGGAGATAAGGATGGTGTTATCGTGAGTAACTTTTTCTTCATCTATGTGGATGGTCTGGTCCCTTCCTGCAATAGGCCTGATCTGAAGAAGGCTGAACACCTTGGGCTCTCCGGGTGGAGAATCAAGGTTTACGGCAAATTCAATTTCCACCGGCTTGTTCATTTCCCTCTGTCCTATCTCAAGCACCTCCTGCAAAATCTCTGCAAGCGGGAAAGTGCCATGGGTGAGCTGGGGCGAAAAAGTGATCAGGCGTTTTCCCGTATGCATGATCCCTTCCTTGAGCTGGTGGCTGTCGTAATCGAAAGTGGATGCAACGATTTTAAGCGAAGGATCATTCTCTGCGTCCTTGATCTTGAGCTTCAGAAGGTTTATGGTGTCGTCGGTATCCGGCGAAAAACTCTCAGGTTTCAGGTCCAGTGCGAAAAAGAATTTCTGGGTCTCGCTCAGGGCCAGTTCGGGCGTTGAAAGCTGCAATATTTTCTTTGGATATTTTGGTGAAAACCTCAGTCCGTTGCCTCCGTCTACGATGTATTTCCCCAGTCCGAATGCGATGTTGGCGATGCCGTCCTCCGGCTTTTCAGGGGCAATGGGATAGAAATTAATAGATCTTGCAACACCCGAAATAGCAGGATAAAACCTTTCATTATACTGTGTGCCTATGACTTCCTGCAGCACCACCCCCATCTTCTCTTCGTCTATCATATTAAGGGTGGCGGTCATGTATGACTTGCTGTCCTTGAAATATACCGAAGCATATACCATTTTGATTGCTTCTGTGAGGGTTTCTATCATCAGCCTTTCATTCGACCTGATATTCGGTATCATGTAGGTGGAATAGATCCCCGCGAATGGCTGGTAATGGGAGTCTTCAAGCAAACTGGACGAGCGGATCGCAATTGGGGTATTCACACAGGAAACAAAAGCGTAAAGGTCTTCATGGATGCGGTATGGAAGACGGGCTTTGATAAAGCGTGCGAGAATCTCAGAATCCGAGCGATCCGATAAAGCAATCTCATGAAGATTATTCTCTTCCATGAATTCATCGAAAATATCAGTTCCAATCACCACGGTGCGTGGAATCGAAATTACCACGTCGGGATATTTGTACGAAAGCCTGTTCCTCTTGATCAGTGAATCGAGAAATGCCAGTCCGCGTGCCTTTCCGCCAATGGATCCCTCGCCTATCCTTGCAAACTGAAGATATTCATCATACTTTTCCCTGTCAAAATCTGCAATAACACCTTTGGCCTTGTTGATCCTGAAAGCCGTGATGCCTTCAAAGATATAGCGCTTGGCCTCATCCATGTCGGCAAATTCCGAAAAGGACACTTCCCTGAACATTTCAGCAATGGGGAAAAGGGCGCGTGCATTGAGCCATTTCGAGAAATGGTTCCTCTGCATATGATATTTCAGGGAGTCATCGGGAATCTCAAAAATCTTGTCCTGCAAATCCTTCAGGTCGATGGCCCTGGTGATTTCCCGCCCGGAACGTGGATCAATGAATAAAAAATCACCGAACGAAAAATGTTCATTGATATAATTTCTGAGTTCAAGAGCCAGTGTTTTCGAATTTTTATTAAGAAACCCTGTCCCCATTTTTTTGGCCAGCTCTTCGTATTCCTCGTCGGTTGACTGAAACAGCACCGGCATGAATTCATCCTCGGCCCTCACTTTCTCAACAAACCTGATACCTGCTTCCTTATCAGTGTCTCCCTGGCGGGGGAAACTGATGTCGGTGATGATCCCAAGCAGGTTGTACTTGTATTTCTCCCAGAGGTTGACAGCCTCCTCGTAATTGGTGGCCAGCAGGATCTTGCAACGCCCCCTCATCCGCAGCATTTTATTATGCTCATTCAGCCCTTCGGTCATGAAAGTTTTCGACTGCTTGAGCATAATCTTATACATATTCGGCAGGTAGCTCGAATAAAACCTGATAGAGTCTTCAACAAGCATGATGGCCTGAACACCCTGTTTCACATCCGAAGGCATGTTCATTTTATCCTCTATCAGCTTGATAATGGCCAGGAGGATATCGGCATTGCCCAGCCATGAAAACACATAGTCGATGGCGATGAGGTTCTTTTCGGCGAGTTTGATATTGACCTCCCTTGAGAACGGGGTCAGCACAACGATAGGGATCCTGGGGTATTTATTCTTGATCTGCATCGCGAGGTCGAAGGTATCGGCCTGCTCGATATTGAGCATGGAGATCACCAGCTCTATACTTTTATCCTCAAGTACTTCGAAAGCTTCCTTTTCGGAAGTCACCTTGATGAATTGGGGCGGATAACGAAGGTTGAGCGAAACATACTCCATGAAAATAGTCTCGTCAATCCTTCCGTCCTCTTCCAGCATGAACGAATCGTAGGTACTTGAGATCAGCAGGATCTGGTAGATCCTGCGTTTCATCATCAGGTTAAATGAAGTGTCGATGAAGTAATACTTCTTCGGGTTTAAAGCGTTTTGCTTAACCTTCATATCTTAAGCGGAAATTTGCACTAAGATAAGGAAATCAATTCTCTTTCAATACCACATCGTCATATTCGATCTCGAATCTCAGCTTATGCCTTGATTCTTCAAGGGCCAGGGACAGTAACAACTGTTTTACTTCAGGGTCGTCGGCCTGGCCTGCAAGCACAGTGTACATGCGGAATGCAGCTTTTTCCTTTTTCATGGCAAGGATGAGAGCCTCCTGGTAATCCATCTTGGGCGAGGGTTTCACGTCGACCAGGTATTCGGTGATCTTAAGATCCCTTACTTTCTCATCGCTCATGCGAAGGGTCCCGTTCTCTTTTATTTTCATGAGATTGGCTTTATGCCTCATCTCTTCCTCGGCGAATTCGTGGAAGATCTTTTTTGTTTCCTGGCTTTTTGACTGGGCCGCCAGCTGTAGATAAAAATCGACTGCAGACTGTTCCTCGCCTATAGCGAAATCAAGTATCTCAGTTATGTTTTTGAATTCTTTCATATGTCGTAGTATGATTATTAATCGGTTTTCCTTTTTTTAAGTAGCGAAGTAGCGAGGTAGCGAAGTAGCGAAAATGTAAAACCATAATTTCGCTATTTCGCCTTTTCGCTATTTCGCTATTTGTTTTTCAAACTCCTCTTCAAACTTCTTCGTGACTGCATCGCAGCCAAAATTGTATTTATGTTGGTGATTATCTTTTTCGGTGATTTTAAGCTGCAGTTTTTTCTCATCTTTCTTTTCAGGGAACAAGGTAACAACTTCCATAAAGACATCGATGGGGTTGCTGCTCACTTTGTGTCCAAAGACTTCCAGAAGGGCAGCCAATTGCTGCAATCCTGTCAGTTCAACTTTTGGCTTCATGCCTGCCTGGAACTGCTGCAAGACCTTCTGGGAATTGGTAAAGGATCCCCCGCTCTCTGCCGGTAATGAAGCCGGAAGAATAAGATCTGCCTTTGCTGTTGTTGCCGTCATGAAATAATCCTGTACCATCACGAATTCAGTGGCTTTGAATATGGGTTCAATATAAGTCGTATCCAGTGCACAGCCCACGGGATCTTCACCAAAGACGAACAGGTTCTTAACCTTGCCGTCCTGGATCTGCCCGTGCAGGCATTCGGTTTCGGATGAAGCCAGCGCAGAGCTGTTCCACTTCTCCTGAAGCTTTGCAACATAAGTTGCATCTCCCAGTTCCTGTCCGCCAATACCGTAATGAGGGCTAACGCCCATATCAAACAGTCCTTGCGAATTGTTCTTCTCCCTGATGGAAACGAGCCCGCTGGATGTCTTGCCAAGCTTCCCGGTGATCATGGCCAGGTTGAACAGTTCTTTTGAAGCTGCGCCCGAGATCTCTTTTTCAGAGAACAGGATCACTGCATTCATCTCTTTATTGTACATCTCGGCAAAGGCCGCAAGTTCGGGTTCACTGATTCCTGCCTCCTTTAATAGGTCGCCGAAGTTCAGTGCAAGAAGCTGCTTACGATATGCTTCAAATCCTTCCACCCTGTCTCTCAGGAAGAGTGCATTTTCAAGACCTTTCGAAAGAATGTAGTGGTTGACTGCCTTGATAAAATGGTAATAGGATTTGACCTTCAGTTCCTGGTTCACCTTATGAGTAAGACTGTTGTTCTCCTTCACCGTTACCAGTAACTGGGGGATCTTCTTCAGGTAATGTGCATTCTGGGCCATAAACCCTGCAACTGCATGGTCGCGGTTGATTTCCGTGCCTATAAAACAGATCAGGCTGGCATTTTTAATCTCATTGAAAGGAACATTATTTTCGCAGTTCCTGCGGTAACTTTCGCCTCTTCCGAGGTAATGGAAACTGCCTACGTTATTGGTCTTCACAGCCAGTCTTGCCAGCTTATGAATGAGATACATCTCTTCGTTGGTCAGCCTGGCGCCTCCGAAGAATGCATTCTGTTCAGGTTTGACTTTCGAAATTTTCTCCTTTATAAGTCCGAAGGCCTTTTCAAAACTGATCTTTTCAAACTTTCCGTTTACTTTCAGCCAGGGAGCTGTGATCCTGGATGCGTCGTTCATGAAATTGTAACCGAATTTCGCGAACCTGCATATGTTCCCGTCGGTGTTGACCAGCCCTTTGCGGCCGGTGACCCCGCAGGTAAACCCGTTGACCGTTTGCAGGTTGATTGCGCAACCCACCGAGCAGTAGGAGCAGATGCTTTCGACAGCCTTTGTTTTCACAGGGCCCGGTTTGAAGATCACATTCTCGGTGATTGCTCCCGTGGGACAGGTAGAGATACACATGCCGCAGGATTCGCAATGGGTATCCTGAAGCGAATCACCCATTGCCGGGGCGACATAGGTATCAAATCCGCGGTTAACGAATCCGAGTGCGTTGGCTCCCACGACCTCCCTGCAAATCCTGATGCAGCGGCCGCAAAGTATACACTTGTTGTTGTCTATCTCTATATAAGGATGACGGAAGTCAACCTGGTATTCCCTGAATTCTCCTTCGAAATATTTCTGCTGAGCATTATATTCAGTCGAGTATTTTTGAAGGTCGCAGTTGAAGAAAGCGATGCAACCGCATTCAAGACAACGCTGAGTCTCATGATGCGCGACTTCGGCTGCGGAATAGCCCAGTTCAACCTCTTTGAAGTTGAGCCGCTCTGCAGCAGGCATAGTGGGCATTTCCTCGCGAAGCTGTTTCTCAAATTTATCCAGGTAATCCTCAGCCTTTTGTTTTTTGAAATTGTCGCGTTTGCTGGTGAAAGGCTTTTTCATGGGAACAATGGGATTGCCCATCACAAACTGGTGAGCGCTGTTCGATGCAAGCCTGGCCTGTGCAATGGCTTCAATGATGGTTGCAGGTCCTGTTACCCCGTCACCTGCTGCAAACACCGACGGGATGCCGGTTTGCAGGGTGTTCTTGTCGGCGTCAAGGTCTCCCCATTTGTTTATTTTAAGTTCCCCGCCGTTGGCATGGGCGTTGATATCTTCGAGGAAATTCACATCGGTCTTCTGCCCTATAGCTGCGAGAATGTAATCCACCTTCAGTTCAAAATCGGAACCTTCGACCGGAACAGGCCTGCGGCGGCCCGACGCATCGGGTTCTCCAAGCTCCATTTTAATGCAGGTGACCGATTCAACTTCGCCTTTTGCATTTTTATTGATCTTCTTCGGAAGGGTCAGGAACATGTATTCAACGCCTTCTAGTTTTGATTCGTGGATCTCGATGGGGTTTGCAGGCATTTCCTTTTCGGTACGGCGGTAGATCACATACACCTTGTCGGCATGGCAGCGGATGGAGGTGCGGCAGCAGTCCATGGCTGTATTCCCGCCACCTACCACGGCAATAGTCTTGCCTTTGAAATCATATCGTTTGCCTGTTACTTCCATGTTCTTCAGGAAATCAATACCTGAATATACATTCCCTGCATCATCACCTTCGCAGCCCACGCCTGTCCCCTTCTGGGATCCTATCGTCAGCACCATCGCATCGTATTTTGATTTGATGTCCTTATAGCTGAGGTTGTCGCCGAACCTCTGGTTGTAAAAAATATTTACGCCGAGATCGGTGATATTCTTCACTTCCTTGTCGAGGATATCGTTGGGAAGGCGGTATTCGGGTATGCCGTAACGCAGCCAGCCACCCGGGTTAGTGGCGGCTTCATAGATATCGACCTGGTGGCCTTCGATCTGCATGAAGTGACCTACGGATAAGCCTCCTGGGCCTGCGCCTATTACTGCTATTTTTTTGCCCGTGGATGGCTTCACGGCGGGTTTATACTTATCGGGACTTTCAAGGTCATGATCAGAAGCATAGCGCTTCAGGTAATCGATTCCGACCGGGGCTCCTTCATCGAGCAGGTTCCTGCGGCATTCGTTTTCGCAGGGACGAACGCAAACACGGCCGCAGATGGCGGGAAGGGGGTTGGTTTCCTTGATCAGAGCAACTGCATCGCTGTACATTCCTTTTTCGATGAGGGAAATGTATCCCTGTACATCAACTCCTGCCGGGCAGGTTTGCTTGCATGGACCAAGACAATCGGCATAGTGGTTGCTGAGCATAAGCTCAAGCGCCATTTTCCTCGATTTGCGGATGCCTTCATTTTCTGTGATGATCTTCATCCCCTCGGTGATCTTTGTAGAACAGGCGGGCTGATGGCCGCGCATACCTTCCACTTCAACCACGCATACATAGCATGAGGTGAAAGGTTCAAGACGTTCATCATTGCAAAGGGTGGGTATCTCTATTCCGTTACGGTTTGCCACCTGAAGAATGGTCTCACCGGGGTAGCCTTTTACGATATTTCCGTTTAAGATGATGTTTAATGAGTTGTCGGACATGATGAGTATTATTTTCGATGTAATATTTTCAATTGATGTAAAATGTACGATGTACGATGTACGAATTATATTTCGCTACTTCGCTACCTCGCTATTTCGCTACTTTTTATGTTAATACGATGCTGCTGAATTTGCATTTGGTGAAGCAGACCCCGCACTTGGTGCAGAGTTCCTGGTTGATGAAGTGTGGTTTTTTGCGTTCTCCGGTGATAGCTTTCGAAGGGCAATTCTTCAGGCAGACCAGGCAGCCGGTGCATTTTTCCTGGTCGACTGTATAAGTAAGCAGGGGGCGGCAGACTTTGGCCGGGCATTTCTTGTGGAAGATATGAGCCTCATACTCATCCCTGAAATACTTGATGGTGGTGAGAACAGGGTTTGGTGCAGTCTGTCCAAGTCCGCAGAGTGAATTATCCTTGATCTGGTAGGCAAGCTCCTCGAGCTTTTCAATATCTCCTTCCCTGCCCTGTGCGTTGGTGATACGCTCAAGTATTTCGAGCATCCTCATCGTGCCCATGCGGCAGAAAGTGCATTTGCCGCAGCTTTCCTTGCGGGTGAAATCCAGGAAAAATTTGGCTACATCGACCATGCAGGTGGTTTCATCCATTACGACCATACCGCCTGAGCCCATGATAGCGCCTGTGGCATTTACCGAATCGTAATCCACAATAGTATCGGAGAGATATTCGGGAATACATCCTCCCGAAGGGCCACCAAGCTGAACTGCTTTGAACCTTTTATCATTCTTGATCCCGCCTCCCAGCTTGAAGATCACATCCCTGATGGTCATTCCCATGGGGACTTCAACAAGTCCCGAACGCCTGATCTTTCCTGCGAGTGCGAAAACCTTGGTGCCCTTGCTTTTCTCTGTGCCGTATTTTGCATACGCGGGAGCGCCGTTAAGTATGATCCATGGAACGTTGGCAAAAGTTTCAACATTATTGATGTTGGTAGGTTTCTTCCAGAGCCCTGATGCTGCAGGGAATGGCGGGCGTTTGCGGGGCATGCCGCGTTCGCCTTCTATGGATGCGATAAGAGCGGTTTCCTCACCGCAAACGAATGCGCCTGCTCCTTCCTTGATGTAAACGTCGAAATCCCATCCTTTGATGCCGAATGCATTTTTGCCGAGATATCCTTTTTCATGGGCCTGGCCGATGGCTATGTTAAGCCTCTTGATGGCCAGCGGGTACTCGGCCCTGCAGTATATGACACCACCTGTGGCTTCGATTGCATAGGCTGCAATGATCATGCCCTCCAGCACGGAATGCGGGTCGCCTTCAAGCACAGAACGGTCCATGAATGCACCGGGGTCTCCTTCATCCGCATTACAGATTACATATTTCTGTTCCGATTTATTGGCATTGGCGAATTTCCATTTCATCCCTGTCGAAAATCCACCGCCCCCGCGGCCGCGTAGCCCCGATTCAAGAATGGTTTTGATGATATCTTCACGGGAGATCTTATCCATCACTATCTTTTTCATGGCAGTATAGCCATGCCGGTGCTCATAATCTGCAATGGATTCGGGGTCCATATAACCGCAGTTGCGGAGAACGATCTTAACCTGGGAATTGATGAAGTCGTTTTCGGCAGCATCAAACAGATCGGTGTAAACTATATAATCCCTGATGGGGTCGTTCTGGTTTATATGCTTCTCTATCACCTCAACAGCGCGGTCTTCATTGATATCGCCATAGAGGTAAGTTCCTGTTTCATCGGTGATCTCCACCAGTGGTTCCCGATAGCACATCCCGACGCAGGAAGTCTTATGCAATTCGAATGCAAGGTTTTCCTGTTCCTTTAAAGCTTTTATTTTTTCATAGGTCTTATGAGCTCCAGCTGCGATGCCGCAACTTCCCAGACCGACTGTTACTGTAGTCATCATAACTTTTTCTCTCAATTAATGATGGATAATTATCAATTAAGTAGCGAGGTAGCGAGGTAGCGAAGTAGCGAAATTTTATTATTTGTTTTCGCTATTTCGCTATTTCGCCATTTCGCTATTTAGTTTTGTTCAGCTAACTTGATATTCTTGATTATCCTGACTGCTTCGTTACCGGTAAGCTTGCCGTAGGTCTGATCGCCTATCATCATGACCGGTGCAAGGGAACAGCAGCCCAGGCAGGCTACTGATTCCAGGGTATAAAAGCGGTCTTCGGTGGTTTCACCGTCCTTTACTTTGAGCATTTCTTCAATGGCTTCGGTGATCTCCTTGGCGTTCTGCACATGGCAGGCTGTTCCGTGGCAAACCTTGATGATATGCTTTCCAACGGGTTTCAGCCTGAACTGGGCATAAAACGTGGCGACGCCGAACATATCGCCCAGGGGTATGCCGCATTCGGAGCTGATCTTCTCAAATACAGGCCTGGGGATAAACCCGAAAAGTTCCTGGGCCCCCTGCAGCAATGGGATAAGGTTCCCTTTTTTTCCTTTGTTCTTTTCAATCAGAGGTTCGAGCAGCCTCAGGTCAACATCCTCTTCGGCATTCTCAGTCTTCTTTGTGGTTAATCGTGTGATTCGCATTTTATTTATTTGTGTCTTGTTGTTTATCTTGTTTCCAGGTGATCACCGAGATCCTCTGCTTCCCGTCCATGCGGATAGAAAGCGGCTGTTCAAAGTGAACGATGCTGAAATATTTAGTTTTTCTTATATTCTTTTGCTTTTTCAGTACATCATACCGGATGAAACTGTTGGAAAGCTCAGGCTGAATGCTGAAATACCCAACGTTCATGGAAGTCACATTGTGAAAGAAATGTGAACCCGAAGAAGCATCCAGGGGGAAACCCTCGAGGCTGGTCTCGACGATCACCTTTGCCTGGCTTATCTGGGGCCAGTTCACAGGTATTCCAATCCATCGGTCACGTGTGCCCCATCTGCCGGGACCTATCAGTACGTACTTCTTTTCGGCCTTGAAATACTCATGGTTTATATGATTGATCTCTTCGGCCATCTCCTGGGTTTTTTCCTTGTCGAAAGTATCCGGATCTACAAAAACCACATCATGGATATCCTCCACATGGCCATTACCCATCTCTTTTTCGGCAAACAGCAGGATCTCGGCAGGATTGATCTTGCTCATATCCACATTATAATCTGTAAGGTTGCCGATCAGGGGTTTGATCTGGAGCAGGTAAAATGAAGCCCTGTTCTCGTCATCCTTGTTCAGGTCAACGGCAAATTCAATCTCAACAGGGGTTCCAAGAGCTTCCTTCACCACGTCGAGCACCACTTCCACGGTCTTTGCGAGAGGGGCGAAGTTGTATTTGAGGATATCTGCAAAATTGACGACCCTGGGTCCTGGCTGGTTCAGTCCCGGAGAGATACGGTTGTTCTCAAGGGAGTAAACCGAGGCAAGATGCTTAAGGGTTCCATGTTCTTCGGCTACATCGATATCCATCATCCGCAACCCGGCATCTTCCCCTTCGAGCAGGTTCACGTTCTCCTTTTTAAGGTCTACAGCATAAAAATGCAGCTGCGAGCCTTTGTACTGATCCGTTGGGGTGTTTATCTCGAGGTTGGGGTATTTGGGCGAGAACCTGAAAGCCTTCTCCCCTTCCACCACGTAACGGCCAAGTCCGAGTGCAATAACCGCTACACCTTCCTCGGGTTTCATATGTGCAAAGGGATAATAATTGTATGAATGTGCAACTCCGCTGATATGCGGGTAAAACACATCATCATACCGGTGGCCCACAACCTCCTGTATCACTACGGCCATCTTCTCCTGCTCTATCCTGTAGTTCACTGCCTCAATATACCCCTTGGCAATAGGAGAATACACCGAAGCATAGACCAGCTTGATGGCATCCATAAGCTGTTCAAGCCTTACATTGGGATCGGGATGGTTATTGGGGATGAGGTAGGTTTCGAATATCCCTGCGAAGGGCTGGTTCAGTGAATCCTCGAAGAGCCCTGAAGAACGTATGGCCAGGGGATTCCTGATGGACTTGATCACCGATTTCAGCCTCGGATCAAGGTATCGGTGAGTCTTCCGTTGATGAACCTGTGCCTCAGGAGAGTATAGTCGCTCTCGAGCAAGGCCTGTTCCCTGAGCCTGTTCCTGTCGAGGAAATACTCGAACTCCTCTGTTCCGATAATGGATGTTTTAGGGGTCCTTATATTGATATTCGGGATGATCTGCGAAAAATCATAATTATAAATAAGGGTGCTTACAAAAGCAAGTCCCCTTCCTTTCCCTCCCAGAGCACCTTCGGATAAGGCCAGGATGTTTCTCTCATCGGCAATGGCATCTTCCTCGAAGGGAATGACCTTCCCCACATTCTGCTCGTTGCGGAAATGCTGTATCATGGTGATGAGATACTCCCTGAGATCCTGGGGTTTCTCAAAATCGGTAACCTTGGCCGGGTTGATAATCTTTGCTGCCTGGACCTCTCCCCTGGCCATCAGCCATAAAGAAAAATGATCCTTGCGGGCATGGTAAAGCAGGGATTCCTCGGGAATGGTCTTCAGCAGGTCTTCAAACTCCTTGAGGGATTTTGCAACTGCAATCTGGCTTCCGCCGGTATCCCTGTATATAAAACTCCCGAATCCAAGGTAGTGGGTGATAAAACTGCGGAAATCGGCCAGAAGGGTTTCTGAATTCTTATTGATGAAGGATGTCTTGAGTTCGTATGCCTGCTGGGCGTTCATGTTATCGGCCGACTGCAGTATGATTGGTAGTTCTTTCAGCTCTTTCCTTGTCTGTTTTACCAGGGAGAAACCTGCAGTTTCGTTCAGCCTTCCGTCTTTATTGAATTTCACATCAGAGATCAGGCAAAGGATGTATTCCTTGTACTTATGAAAGATATAAAGGGCTTCCTCGTAGGTGGATGCCAGAAGTATCTTGGGCCTGGCCTTGAGACGGAGAATGCGGTAAAGCTCATCGGTAGTCACATCTTCAATAATGGTCTTGGTCTGCTCCAGCACAATATTATACAGCATCGGGAGATACAGCGAATAATAGCTCGGTGAATCTTCAACGAGCAGTATCACCCTCACCATACCGATATTCGTGTCGTTTTCAACGTTCACCTTGTCTTCAAGGTAGTTGATCATTGCGAAGAATATCTTCGAATCCCCGTTCCAGACAAAGACCCTGTCGATCCATGTCAAACGTTCAGGGGCATTATCGAACAAATGGATATCGGTATTGCTGTTCAGCAGCAGGAAAACCGGGATATACTGGTATAGGTCCTTGATCTTCCTGCTGAGTTCTACAGGGAATTGCTTATCAACCCCCATCATAATTATTACGAGGTCGTAATGTTTGGAACCAAGCTGCTCCATGACTTCCTCGGTGCTGGAAACCCCGGTGATACGCGGCATGGTTGAGAGGCTGAGCTGGTAGAACTCGCCCAGCACGTGTTCCGAAAACCTTCCTTCCTTTTCAATGCTGTATGCATCGTAAAGGTTGGCAACCAGAAGTATCTCCCTCACCTTAAAAGGCATGAGGTCGTGGTAGAGGTCTCGGTTGTAGTTCGTCCTGTTGAGGAAGGTATGCAGAAGCTTGCGGCTGGCCCTGGTTTCCTGTTCAGAATCGGACCTGGGGCCCTGGGCCATGGCAAAGCCGCTTTTGCGCATTATCGCCTTCCCTTTTACGCTGTTAAGGTAGCCTGTGACAAGATTGGCAAGGTTGATGATCAGGTAACGCTCTTCTTCAAGGAAAGGCCCCTCAAACGCAAGGGGAAAAGCTTTAAGATAGAATATTTCAATGGATCCGACCTGGCTGTCGATAGTCTCGAACAACTGCCGCTGGCACCATTTGGTTTCGCTGAAATTCTGGCTGGTGATCTCAATCTTACCGTACCTGATGCGGCATACAGCATTTTCGGGGAATTGCCAGGCCGAAGGAAGTATCATACAGACCTGGTGAAGCGCTTCTTCAACAGGGCGGCCGGCCCTGAGGATGTTGGTGGTCTGGTTGATGGCCGAAAGCTCTTTCAGTCTTTCCTTTGTGATATAACGGCCTTCACGCCCTTTGACCCCGTTGAGGAAACCCTCAATAAGGCTGGCCATGTTCAGGATGAGATTCCTTTCTTCCTTCATGAAAGGACCTTCATCGCTGGCTGGAAATTCTTTTGTGTAAAAAATTTCTATGGTGCCGGTAAGCCCGTCAATGCTCTCAAATACCTGTTTCAGGCACCATTGGGTTTCGGTAAACTCCTGGGTGGTAACATCTGTTTCATCATACCTTATCCTGGCCGCAGTATACTCAGGGTACTGCCAGGCTTTGGGAATGATCGAACAGATTTCGTAAAAAGTTTCCTGTATTGGTTTATTCTTTTTCAGGATGGCTGTGGTGGCATTTAAAGCTGCAAGCTCTTTAAGCCTCTCCCGGTTGTCGTATACCAGACGGTCCAGATCGATATTTTCAGACAGATTATTCTTGTTGCCGTTACCCGGATCATCCATAAACCAATAGGATTAAGGCTTCAAAGGTATAGAAATCTTCATTCCGTTTTGAAGCAGAATCCGCAATTTTAGCACATTACGGAATATCCTTACCCGCGGTACGTGTTTCCCTTACTGTCAATAAGTAAAATGCCGGTTTTATGGTAAATTCTTCAATAATATTTTTCCGCCCACTGATTTCGGGTTGATGAGGTAAGTACATTTGCTCATTATTGTGAAACTATTAACATTCATATATTAACTAAACAAAATTACCATGTCAAAGAAACTCGTTGATGAATTCATGGCAAAAATTATTGCCAAGAACCAGGGTGAAAAAGAATTTCACCAGGCTGTAATGGAAGTGGTTGAATCACTGATCCCATTCGTGGAAGAAAATCCGAAATACAAGACAGCAAAGATCCTTGAACGGATGTGCGAACCTGAACGCACCATTTTATTCCGCGTTCCCTGGACGGATGATAAAGGCGAAATCCAGATCAACAAAGGATATCGTATCGAGATGAACAGCGCTATCGGTCCTTACAAAGGCGGTTTGCGTTTCCACCCGACTGTAAACCTTGGCATTCTCAAATTCCTGGCTTTTGAACAGGTATTGAAGAATTCACTCACTACTCTTCCCATGGGCGGTGGTAAAGGCGGCAGCGATTTCGATCCTAAAGGAAAGAGCGATGCTGAAGTAATGCGTTTCTGCCAGAGTTTCATGACTGAACTGCAGCGTCACATCGGTGCTGATACCGATGTTCCCGCAGGCGACATTGGCGTAGGCGGACGTGAAATCGGTTTCATGTTTGGACAGTACAAACGTCTCCGCAATGAATTCGTGGGCGTTCTTACAGGTAAAGGCCTCGAGTGGGGTGGTTCACTGATCCGTCCTGAAGCTACAGGTTACGGCCAGGTTTATTTTGCAGCTGAAATGCTGAAGACCCGCGGTCTTGACTTCAAAGGCAAGATCGTTACTGTATCAGGTTCAGGAAACGTTGCACAGTATGCAACTGAAAAAGCAACTTTACTTGGTGGCAAAGTTGTTACCCTCAGCGACAGCGAAGGTTACATCTATGACCCCAAAGGAATCGATGCTGAAAAGCTTGCTTTCGTGATGAACCTGAAGAACGTGAAACGCGGACGTATCAAGGAATATTGCGACAAATATCCTGAAGCAAAATTTGTTGCCGGAAAACGTCCCTGGGAAGTTAAATGCGACGTTGCATTGCCCAGCGCAACCCAGAACGAAATCAACGGTGACGATGCAAAGGCACTCATCGCAAACGGTTGCTACTGCGTTTCTGAAGGAGCCAACATGCCTTCGACACCAGAAGCTATCGAACTGTACATCGAAAAGAAAATCCTTTACGGACCCGGCAAAGCAGCCAACGCAGGCGGTGTTGCCACTTCAGGTCTCGAAATGTCACAGAACTCAATGCGCCTTAGCTGGACACGCGAAGAAGTTGACCAGAGGCTGCATAACATTATGATCTCTATCCATAAGAATTGTGTAAAATATGGAACTGAAAGCGACGGATTCATCAACTACGTAAAAGGCGCCAACATCGGCGGTTTTGTAAAAGTTGCTGAAGCTATGCTTGCACAAGGACTTGTCTAAACTACCAGATGTTCATTTTGATTCAGAAAAGGCGCCTCACGGCGCCTTTTTCGTGACTCGTGAACCGTGAACCGGATCACGAGTCACGGTTCACGGTAAAGAGGATGGCGTTGAAGAACGCATACCACACCACTCCCGCCTGTTCTTCAAGCATTGATTCTGAAACGATGTTCACCGAGAACAAAAGAATGAAAACAAAGTAAAGGTAGTAGCGGTTCCGGAAGGAAGCAACCATCGGGAGGATCAGCATCAGCAGAAGCGCTAGAATACCCGGCAGACCCAGGGTCAGAAAAGTCTGCAGGAACTGGTTGTGCGCGTTCAACCTGAATTCCAAGGCATGTTCAATGTTCTTTTCCTTATACTGTTCGATCAGCCGGTCTTTCACATCACCGGTACCAACTCCAAACCACAGGTTCGACTTAATGATTTCAAAAGAAGCCTTCCATATTTCAACCCGGTCGGATGTGCTTTTTGATGTTTCAGGAGGAGCCATACCGGCAATGGTTTCTGTGCTTGCAGCCACCCTGGCTGAAGTACCTGAAAACACATGCAATCCGGCCCACATCAGGATCAAAGTAAGGATGAGCAATCCAAGACCTCCAAAGACTTTCCTTTGCCTGAAAACGAGTTCCGCCGAAGCAAGAACTGCGATCATGACCATGCATAACAGGCCCATCTTGGAACTCAGGAGAAATATAAATACAAAAAACCAGGCAAGTAAGAAGAAAAACGTGAAGGAAGGTCGTGAGGAAGAACGTAAAGAAAAAGCTGAAAGGAGTTCGATGATGATGAAAGCCATGGCAAAATCCAGGTACATGGCGAAATAGCTCGGATGGAAGTACCATCCGAGCTTCATATAATAGAAAGATCCCGGGATGTTTTCCTGCCACAAAACAACTGCATGCCCCAGTAATAATAAGGAACCCGTCACACAGCCTGCGACATACCACAGCATCATAAGCCGGAGCCGCTTTGAATCCAGGAATCCAAAATCCGCAGTCGAAAAAACAAGAGGAAAAATCAGGAGTGAAAGTTTCACCTCCAGGTCAAACCATGCATAGGAGAAGTTGCTGGTATACAGCAGCCCGATGACATACAGGATATATATTCCCGCAAACAACAGGGTGTTTCTGCGGCTTTTTACACTGAATAATGCAGGTAGGGTCTTAATATAATCGCCCGAAAGCAGCCAGTTCAGGATAAAGATCACGATGATGGTTGGGATGAGTTTTCCCCAGACCGGCAGCATGAATGCAATTCCCAGGCAGGAGTACCAATAGATATGCTGATGAATCTTTTTACGCATTGAGGCGGTTCCAGAAATCGTTAACAATTAGTGTGGGATTGAATTCTTTGAGCAGGTAATTGTACCCGTTGATTCCGAATTCAATCCTTTCCTGCGGGTGCGAATAGAGGTATAGCGCCTTTGCAGCAAGATCTTCAGCATCTTCAGGAGTGAAAGCAAGCCCGGCCCTGCCGGTTTCGATGAGCAACTCCTTTGCCTCTCCTTCAACACCGAGCAATAAAGGTTTTTTTAAGGCCAGGTTCTCGAAGATCTTTGAAGGGATGGCTCCTTTGAAAAGGTCAAGTCTCTTAAGCGGGATCACCGCGGCGTCTGATATACTGATGAAGGGGATGACCTCTTTCTTAGGCCTGCTGTCAAAAAAGTACACATTGCAAAGGGTTTCAGATGCTTTCAGCCTGAGAAGTTTTTCTTTTTCGGGGCCGCTGCCCATGATCAGGAATTTAATATCCGGGTATGAGCGCAGCTTTCCGGCAGCCTGCAGTATAACTTCCAACCCCTGGGCAAACCCCAGTATGCCGGCATACAGCAGCAGGAAGTCGCCCTGGCTGAACCCCAGTTTTTCGCGAAGTCCTTCTTCTGCGGCATAAGGCTCAAGTTCTTTAGCCTCAACCCCGTTCTTCAGCCAGAATACATTTTTTTGAGGGAAACGTGAAGAAATATTCCGGACTATCCCTTTGGTCTGCCCTGTAACCATGAATGATTTGCGGTAAAGAAAACGTTCAAGCCATGAAGTGATGCCAAGCAGGAAACGGTTTGTGACCAGGCCCAGCTTTTCGGCACTTTCAGGCCAGAGGTCCGAAACATTGAAGATCAGCCTGGCGCCTTTAAATACTTTCAGGAGGTAAGCCGAAATCCCAAGGAACAAAGGAGGGGATTCACATAATATATAATCAAACTTCCCGGTGCGGAACACACCGGCCAGGAAGGAAGTGAAAACAAAACTGAAATAGTTAAGCAGCCTTGGAAAAATCGCCTTGCTCGTCCCGACATAGATCCAGGCCCTGTGTATTTTTAGCCCCTGTACATCTTCTGAAATATAAAACCTGCCCCTGTAGCCTTCATGTATCTTCATCTCGGGGTAATTCGGCATGGCTGTCAGAACTTCCACCGTCGCGCCCTTTTTCATGAGCTGCATTGCCCATTGCAAAAGCCGGCTCTGCGGAGCCCCGGTCTCCGGAATAAAATACTGGCTGATGATTAGGATCCTCATGAAATTCTGTTTTCTGATCAGCCCGGGATGACCCGCTTGCCTAAAACGCGCCCTCGGGTTTTTCTTCCGGCGATTTGAAACCTTTTTTGAAATAAGGTTTCGGCCTGAGTATCTTATTGAAGGAGAAATACTGTATAAGCACAAAGTCTTTCCCGTCGTTCACCATGGCATACAAACGGTCGGGATCATATGGCAGAATGCGGCCCTGGTAATCCTTCTGTCCGAAGAGATTAGGTTTGTGGTAGGTCTTAACTACCCAGGTTTTATTCAAAGTGTCGGTAAGTGTGATGATGATGAACGGATGGCTTGAGAGTACCGAATCGCGGGTGTGCTTGTCCATATCATTCAAAAAGGCTTCAAAATTCAAGCTCCTGAAGCCCGAAAGGAAATTAAGGACCTTCAGCGTATCCAGGTCAGGCATGGGTTTGTTATCCGAAAGAGAGATAAAGCTTTTAAGCCTGCCTTTGTCAAGGGCAACCTCGAAAGAGTAATCGGGATTGTCGGGCACGTCGAACTTCACTGTTCTGATCTCTTCAATATTTGTCCTGAATACGGTAAGGTCCCTCCAATATTTCTCTATTGTACTGTACCGCGGTGTGACAAACCCCCTGAGGCCGGGGAGGTAGATCACATAAGGTTCTTCGGAGTTCTCCATCAGGGCGTAATTGGCCTGGTTGTCGGGCGTGGCCCCTCCTATATAATATACCTTGGTTAGTTTCTCATGAGGGAACCACCTGAGGCCCAGGAAATCGATACGGTAAACCACCTGGTAAACCTCAACCTTCACTCCGTTAACAGCCAGGTGTTTTACAATGGTATTGTATGCAGCAACAGCTACAGGCGCCTTGACCTGTATATCCGACATGGTTTTCAGCATCATGTCGATATTGAACTTCAACGCAGGGTAAGCGTCGTTGAGAACCCAGTTGCCTGTTTGGGTCCTCGTAAGTTTAACCGAGTTGTTGTTCTTGTCCGACATGAAGATCTTGGTCACCGTAGAGGTGTCGGCAACCGCAAAATCGCTCATCGAGCGCCTGAATGTATTGGACGAATTGGTAAACACCAGGACCAGGGCTACAACTGCCAGCAGGATCACGAGTATAACGATGTACCTGTTTTTCTTCATATGTTGGGTAAGGCTTTTTATATGGATTTACGGGCATACTTCATCTGGCGAATACGGAGTCTTACAAGGGCAAATACAAGGATAAGGAATACCGGCAGGGTTATGTTCAGGAGCTTCCAGAACAGTCCCTCGCTTTCCACTTTTTTCATATCCAGCAGCCTCATTTTCAGTTCACGCGAACGCACGGTGATCAGTCCCGATTCATCGGTAAGGTAATTCATTGCGTTGAGGATGAAATCCCGGTTCCCGAAGGTCTCCCGGGTCCATTGGTCATATCCCATCGGCAGGGGGTAACCTTCTTTCAGATTGAACTGGTTCTTCACGATATCCCCGTCGCCTACGATGATCATTTTAGTAGGCTTGCTCTTATTCCTGAATTCAAGCCCTTGATTTTCTGAAAGTTCGGGAGGTATCCTGAATATATAGGATGAAGTAAACTCACCTTCGAGCAGGACAGCCACAGGGAAAGGCCCCCTGTTAAAAAGTCTTTCATCAGGCTGTTCCTTCAGCATCTCCAGGTCAACAAGCACCGGTGCGTTTACAGTATAAGAATAAGGGGATGAAGTAAGTATGACTTGTTTCTTTATACCCGGTGCCTGCACGGTATCCACAGTGCTGATGAATTCGCTTTTGATAGCGTTCAGCCCATGAACAATAGGGTGATTGATGGTGGGCGTGAGCAGGGGGAAATAAAACCACCTGAAAAAAGTGAATTGAGGCTGGTTGCCAATCTGGCCTGTCTTCAGGGGGATGGGCATCGATGACATGTCCAATACGAGGTTGCCGTTAAGGCGGGCGCCGTATGCATACAGCATGTCCTCAAGGTTCACATCCATTGTTACACCCATGGTTGAATTGTATTTTTCGAGGCTGTCCCAGGGAGTGTATACCGGGTCGATAAGCCAGAGAGTTTTGCCACCGCGCATAATGAACTGGTCGATCAGGAATTTGTCTTTTTCATCAAATGGCTTGGTGGGCTTTGCAATGATAAGGGCTTTGTATTTGTTGGCAAGCCTGGAGTGAAGCGAATCCATCTTCACCCTTAAAGTCAGTGCATTGATCTTATGGTTAATAGTCACCCTTTCGACATTATAAAACTGTGAAAGGGAACGTTCAAGATCATAGGTCTCCATGTCGGATAGTTCGCCCTGCCCTTCGAGTATGGCAATGGTAGGCTTTATGATCCTGGTCAGCACCGACATGGCGCTTGCAAGATTGTATTCGAGCGACTGCACCGAATTGTTCAGCATCATCTCCGGGTCTTCTCCGTGGGCGGAGCCTGTAAGCAGTTGCACCGGTGTATCATGCCCGCGGTAAGTCACAATGGCCCCCGGGAATATCACAAGCTGCGATGACTGCCCTTTTTTATTGACCCTTAATCTTGTAGGCTGAAGGCCTTTCTCCGTAAGGCTGCGGTAGGCAAGGTTCCTGTCTTTTTCGTCGGCGATGGCGCTGAGGTCTACGAACTGGTATTGAACGAATTTGCTGTAAGCTCTGAATTCATCAAGCATTTCCCTTGTTTCGTTTGCCAGGCGTTGGAAGGCAGGAGGCAGGTCGCCCGAAAGATACACCTTGAAAAACATCACATCGTCGAGATGTTTTACTACTTTTTTAGTGGCAGGGGCCAGGGAATATCGTTTTTCGGAAGTCAGGTCAAAACGGGTAAACACGTAGCCCGAAATGATATTGATGAGGGTAATAACAACCATCACCAGCAACAGCTGTATAATGTTGTTTTTCCTGATATCTTTTTTCTTTTCGTTCACTTTCTCCATGGCTTTACCATTTTCTGCTTTCCAGTGAAAGTTTGGTTAAAAAAACGAAAAGGGCTGTCACACTAACGAAATATATCAGGTCACGGGTGTCAATCACGCCACGGCTCATCGAGGAATAATGCGCATTAAGCCCGAGCCCCTGTACCATGAGCCCGGTTTTACCTGAAAGGATAAATGAGTAAATGAAATCAAATCCGAGGTAAAGAAAAAAACAGAGGATGAGCGAAATGACAAAGGCAACAACCTGGTTATCGGTAAGCGAGGATGAGAATATGCCAACCGCCACGAAACTCATCCCCAGGAACATCAGTCCGGTATAGGAGCCCCATATGCTCCCCGAATCAAGATTCCCCGGGGGCATTCCCAGTTTATATACCGAGAAATAATAAACCAGGGTGGGGAGCAATGAGAAGATCACCAGCACCAGTCCGGCGAAAAACTTGGCCAGGATGATCTGGAGGTCGGTGAGAGGCTGTGTCATCAGCAATTCCAGGGTCCCGCTTTTTTTCTCATCGGCGAAGGAACGCATGGTGATGGCAGGTATCAGGAACAGGAAAACAAAGGGCCCGAGTATGAACAATCCGTCGAGATTGGCATACCCGAAGTCCAGTATATTGAACTGCATAGGGAACACCCAGAGGAACAATCCTGTCATCAGCAAAAAAACCACGATGACAATATAACCGATAAGTGAACTTAAAAATCCGTTGATTTCTTTCTTGAACAGCGTGTACATTTTTCCGCTTTGAGGGTTGCAAAGTTACGATTTTTTCGTTTTTCTTATATTTGGCGTATGAAAAGCTTTTTCAGAAAGAAATCCGCCGGGCCGAAAATGCCTGAAACTTTGCATGAACCCGGCCCCTGTTTAAACTGCGGGACCCATTTATGGCCAAGTGATACATTCTGCACGAAATGCGGTCAAAAACGTCTAGAGCGTGAGGATCTGTCGATCAGGCATATGTTCCGTGAATCATTCCTTGACTATTTTCATTTCGATTCAGGGTTTTTTCGAACAATCGTTCCATTGGTCACAAAACCCGGCTGGCTTACAGTTGAATTCATGAAAGGCAAAAGGAAGTCGTATGTAGAGCCGTTCAAACTGTTCCTTGTGATCAGCGTGATCTATTTCATCCTGCTTCCGTTCAGCGGCGAGACTGTACCCGAACAGAACGAAAAGGCCGGAAATTCACCCGCTCCCTCATCCGCAGTTGACACAAAACAAAGTCATACTCACTATAGTGTTAATGGCCTCCCTGTGAACAGCGATGCAATAGATTCAATGCGTAACGAAATTGACAGCACCGGCATAAGGCAATATGTCGAAAAACATTTTAAGAAGGAATCAGGGTGGACGAAACTTTTCATGAGACAGGCTCTTAAAATCATGATTTCGACAGGGCAGTCGTTCACCACGGTACTGGAACATACTGCATCGAAGCTGATTTTCCTGCTCATACCCGTACTGGCACTGCTGCTGAAACTTTTTTATATAAGGAGTAAGCGCTTATACTATGAGCATCTTATCTTTTCGCTTCATATCCATTCCTTTTTCTTCCTGTTCCTCATCTTTTACCTGTTGGCCGGTTTCTTTATTCACATCAGCATATGGATCATTTTGCTTGTGTTCCTGATCTATACCCTGCTCGCCCTCAGGAGGTACTACAGGCAATCGACGGGAAAAACGCTTGCAAAGATCTTCGTGATCTCAATTTCATACCTGCTCATCGCACTGCCAATATTCATGATAGTTCTTATGGCTGTTGCAGTGATGACTTACTGATAAATTGATTCGGTGAGATCCCTGCGCTTAACCCAGCTCGACATTGACAGCCTGGTCAACATGCAGGCCCAGGAGGCTGGCGGCATTGCCCTTGTTCATTGCGATCTCGAGGTAACCGCTGCTGCTGAACAATGCCAGCATTTCGCCTTCGGGCACATCCTGGTATGATTTACTAATCTGGGTGATACGGTAGTTCGCGGTGCGGAAGGTAATGGTGAATTTCTTTCCTTTAGTGGCCGATTTGAACAGGGTTTCGGTAATATTGGTGAAGGCATTCTCGTAATTGTCAACATAGATGACCTGGCCTTTGATGAGGTCTCCCTGTATCACCGGGCGGAACGCGATCTTCTGCATGACTTCCTTTTTCATATGGCCGAGCTTTTCGACAGGCTCGCCCGAGGCAATATGACAGGCCACCTTAGCAAACACATCCCGGGTGGGAAATGTAAAATAATCCGAATCCTGCATGACATCCAGGTCGAAGATCAGTTCGGGTTTTTCATCGAAGATCAAAGAGAATATCCCGTTGTCGGCGCCTATGAACCAATGCCCTTCATATTTTACCAATGTATGTGGATGACGGATGGAAGCCTCAGTGTTTACGGCGAGTATGTGAATGCTGCCGGCCGGGAAGTTCTTATAAAAATTACGGATGATAAAAGCAGCCTGGTTCAGGTCAAAAGGCGGAATATGGTGGGTTATATCGACAATCGTGGCATCCGGCATCTGCCGCAGAATAGTACCTTTTACAGCTCCGACATAATGGTCTTTAATGCCCCAGTCACTGGTCAGCGTAATGATAGCCATTGAATTATTCGTACTTTTGCGTATTCAAAGGTACGCTTTTTTTAATGAGTGAGAAAATCATCCGCATTGAATCGGTCCATCCACTGGACATATTCGGCCCCAACGACCAGAACCTGGAACTGGTCAGGAACCGGTTCCCGAAACTGAAGATCCTGAGCCGCGACAATTATATCAAGGCATTGGGCGAAGAATCGGACCTCCTTGATTTCGAGGAAAAATTCACTTCCCTTATGCTTCATTTTGAGAAATTCGGAAGGCTTACGACTGATGACATCTCCCAGCTGTTCGAGGCTGCCGACCTTTCGCCAGCCCTTGCCCCTGAAACCAGCCCTGAGGTCCTTGTTCATGGCAAGAACGGCATGCTGGTGAGGGCCCGTACCGCCAACCAGCTCAGGATGGTGGAAAGCTGCGACAAAAATGACCTTGTTTTCGCAATCGGCCCTGCCGGGACAGGAAAAACTTATACCGCTGTAGCACTTGCCGTGCGTGCCCTGAAAAACCGGCAGGTAAACCGTATCATCCTAACCAGGCCTGCGGTTGAAGCCGGTGAAAACCTCGGCTTCCTTCCTGGCGACCTCAAGGAAAAACTCGATCCTTACCTTCAGCCTTTGTATGACGCCCTCAGGGATATGCTGCCGGCGCAGAAACTGCTGCAGTATATCGAAGACCGCACCATAGAGATCGCCCCTCTTGCTTTCATGCGCGGCCGTACTCTCAATAATGCTTTCGCTATCCTGGACGAAGCCCAGAATACCACTCCCAACCAGCTCAAGATGTTCCTTACCCGCATGGGTGCTTCCGCCAAATTCATGGTTACAGGTGACATAACCCAGATAGATCTCCCGAAACACCAGGTTTCAGGCCTCATCCATGTACAGGCAGTCCTCAACGATGTCCCAGGCATTGAGTTCATTTACCTGGATAATTCCGACATCATCCGCCATAAGCTGGTGAGCAGGATCATCAACGCCTACGGTGCAAAACAGTGAGTGATGAGAGAAACTCAGGCAAGGCAGTAATTTCAAAAAAACATCTTTATCCAGCTCCTTCGTATATTTGAAAATGTTTTTCAGAACATGAAATTAAGATACGACATTGCCTGCGGATTGGATTCTCCAGAAAGGACCTTGCGTCACCGTGAAATCATATTGCATAAAAAATTCTTAAAAAAACTTTACGAACAATGGTACGATGAATTCCTGAAGGAAATTAAAACCCTGCCGAACGACGTATATGTTGAGATCGGTTCAGGAGGGGGATTCCTTAAGGAAGTGGCACCCGGGGTGATCTGTACCGACGTTCTTGAATTGCCAACAAATGATAAAACCTTCTCGGCACTGGAAATGCCTTTTGAAAACAACTCTGTTGGAGGCATATTCATGGTCGATACATTCCATCATATAAGTGATGCTGAAAAATTCCTGGCCGAAGTATCAAGGGTGCTGGTAAAAAATGGGAAAGTAATAATGATCGAGCCGGCAAATTCTTTATGGGGAAGATTCATTTATAAAAATTTCCACCACGAGCCCTTTGATGAAAAAGGCGGGTGGACCATCCCCGTTACCGGCCCCTTATCCGGGGCAAACCAGGCCTTGCCCTGGATTGTTTTTGAACGGGACCAGGCAATTTTCAGGAAAAGATTCCCGAACCTGATAATAGAAAAGATCAGCTACCGAAACCCATTGCTATACCTTTTAAGCGGAGGGGTTTCTTACAAACAATTTCTGCCTGATTTCATGTTTCCCCTTATTAATTTTTTGGACCGGGTTTTGCCCCGAATATCAAAACAGGTATCAATGTTCGAGATGATCAGGATAATATCCATATAATACGATTGACCAGGCAGAAAAACAGCAAAGCAATGGCATGAGCCCCGGGGCAAGCCCCGGCCTCGGTTTCCGCAGTATGCGGAATCAAACCCTTTAGAGATTAAATTATCGGCATGGCAAGAGGAAAAAAGCAACAAGAAAACAGAGAGGAAATCAAAGTCAGGGAAAGGGATCAAAAGACAGTTGCTGTCAAAATGAGATCCGGGTTTAAAATACCTCATCCTCTCTGGTTTATTTTACCATTGGTCGCAATCGCATTCTTCCCGATCCTGAACAACGGTTTCGTTAATTGGGATGATAACGAACTGATCACAGGCAACCCCCTCATCCGCAGCCTCAGTCTTAATGGCATTTACAAGATATTCACGACCTTCTGGGTAGGGAATTACCAGCCTTTGCACATCCTTGCATATGCCTTGCAGTATCATTTCTGGGGGCTGAACCCAGCAGGTTACCATGCAGTGAGCCTGATCCTCTTCCTTGGCATTACTTGCCTGGTTTATTTTTTCATCAACAGGATCAGCCGTAAGAATATTACTGTTGCAGTTATCGCCACCCTTCTTTTCAGCATCAATGCAATGAGGGTTGAATCTGTTGCCTGGGCCTCCGAGCACAAGGATATGCTGTATGCGCTTTTTTATTTGGCGGCACTGATAACCTATGTCAAATATATATTGAGCGGCAAGGACCAGCCCCGGGGCTGGAAGTTCAGATATCTTATTTACACCTTTGCTTTTTTTTGTTTTTCAGTCCTGTCGAAAGTTATGGCTGTGAGCCTTGTGGGCGCCCTGGTCATGCTTGATTACTATTATGAACGCAGGCTAAATATCCGCATGCTCCTTGAAAAGGTTCCGTTCGTCATCGTCAGTATTATTATCGGGCTTGTTCAGGTTAAAGCAACGGCATCAACCAATTCCATCGATACCAGCAACCAGTTTACACATGTTGAACGACTCCTCATCGCTTCCCGAAACCTGATGTTCTTTTTTTATAAGATGCTGGTCCCGATAAATCTCTCGAATTACCATCCTTATCCCTACAGGGCAGCAGGATTGCCCTGGCCCGTTGAGTTTTATATTGCACCATCCTTCGTTCTCATCCTCCTGGCCCTGGTGATATGGTCGATGAGGAAGACAAGGATCATTGCATTTTCTGTGGGTTTTTTTATCATTTCTCTCTTGTTGGTGCTGCAATACATAGCTATTGGCCCAACCCTTTTCAACGAACGCTACTCCCTTTTACCGGCAATCCCTTTGTCGTTCCTGCTTGCCAGCGGAATTTACCTGCTGACATCCCGCTTCCCGGCTATGAAAATGCTCAGCCTCGGGCTTACCGGTGTTTACATAGCGATCATGTTTTACCTTACTTTCTTTCGCTGCAGTGTATGGCAGAACCCTGCGAAACTCTGGACCAACGTAATCTCACAGTATCCGCATGAAGCTTACCCATATTATGTGCGCAGCGAATACTACGGAAGGACCCTGGGCGATGTAAGGCAGGAGATGGAAGACCTGAACACCTCCATCAGGCTCAGCCCCACTATTAATATGGCATTCATAAACAGGGGCATCGTCTATTACCAGAACAATATGTACGATTCAGCTATTTCGGATTTTACAACGGCTATCCGCCTGAACGCAGGTTCCTGTGAAGCATTCATAAACAGGGGTGTAACCTTGTCCATGATGGGTCGTTATACCGAGGCGTTGAACGATTATAACAGGAGCATTGAACTGGATCCGTCGAAAGTAAATAACTACCTGTACAGGGGATACTGTTACTTCCGTATGGGCCAGCCCGACCTGGCGCTTCAGGATTATAGTACAGGTATTGCAATGGCTCCTGACAATGTAAGCATGTTTTATTTTCAGCGTTCCCAGGTATTGTATTCAATGAAAAGATTCGACGAGGCTTTTCAGAACATCCAGGCTGCAAGGAATGGAGGGGTTAAAGTGGAAGACGCCTGGTTTGACATGTTGAAACATGCAGCCGGGCAATGAGGCGAAAGTCGCCTGCCAGACCTTACCTGAACTTTAATTTACGTGCTGCAAACAGGCTCATTTTGATCAGGAGCCATCCATGTTTGAACCTGCTGATCTGGGTGGATCCGTATACGCGTTCCCTGTACCTGACAATGATCTCGGTGATTTCCAGCTGAAGCCTGGATGAGCCAAAGAGCAGGTCGAAATCTCCGAAAGGATCAAAATCCCCGAAGAATGCCCGGTTCTGCTTTATCTTTTCATAATCCTTTGTGAACAATACCTTGGTACCGCACAAGGTATCTTTAAGCCTTTGCCCCAGCAGGTAGGTAAAAAACAAGCCGAATAATTTGTTTGCCACCAGGTTAAGAAAGCGCATTGCATCTTTCTCCATGGGATAAACCAGCCTGCAGCCGTTGATAAACTCACCCCTGCCGGTTTTAAGAGCCAGGTAGAACTTTTCAAGTTCCTCAGGGGGCACCGAAAGGTCTGCATCAAGTATCATCAAAACATCTCCGGCTGCCGCATCAAAGCCCTCCCTTACAGCGTTTCCTTTCCCTTTCAGGCTTTGTTTCATCACTTTGATATCCTTGCCGGGGAAGTTCTCCCTTACCCGCACCATCTCTTCGAATGTCAGGTCCGATGAATGTCCTTCCACAAAGATGAATTCCTGGGAGAGGCCGAACAACGGCGTTCTTAGTATTGCATTTTCAATATTCCCCCTCTCATTTCGGGCAGGAATGATGATTGAAACGCTGTAATCCCTCTCTTCTTTTAAAACCGGCCTGGCTACAATGACGTTGACCAGGTCGAGCTTGTCAAGAAGAGGAAGGTTGGCCAGGATGCGGTTGAAAAACTGGTTGATTACCGGGATATTTTTAGGGAACATCAGCTTATGCTGTACCGTGATGATCCGGAACCCCGTTAACTCAAGAAGGTTGTTGATATCGGCCGTCGACAACCAGTTCTGCCTTGGCTGTGAAAGCTTCAGATGCAGGCTCTCGGCCATCAGCATAACAGGCTGCCAGAGGAAATTAAAGTTTGAAATGATGAGTCGTGTATGTTCGTTACAATGCCGCGACACACATTCCAGGGCTTTCTGCACATCCCATAAGGAGCATGCCAGGTCTGACATGATGATATAATCAAACGTTTCATGCAACGAAAGGGATTCTGCTTCCTGTAGATGAAATATTAGATCCGGGTACCTGTTCCTCGCAAGTTCAATGGTAGCTTCCGAGAAATCCACACCAACCCCGTAAGCAGGTTTAACCGAGGCAAGCAGATCGCCCAGGCCGCATCCGACTTCGAGAACACGGCTTCCCCCCGGAATTATAAACGAGAAATAACGCTGCAGGGATTTATGATAAAAACTGTTCCTTTTTTCCCATTTCGCCCGTGAACCCGCCGTACGATTGAAAAAATCCCTGACATCTTCCTTGCTCATCGTAGTATGGTTGATAAAACAGGCTGCAAGATAAAAAAAAGACTCCGCAATATGGCATATTTTCTAGTAGGTCATTATCTCCATGAGCCCCTGCCTGAGCCTGGAAAGCATGGCGGGACTGATTTCACCGAGCTTCCTGATGAAACGGGATGCTGTAATGGTCCGAACCTGAAAAGTGAGTATCTCAGAATCCTTTTCCAGTCCAGATTCCTTGCCCTTCTCAATAATCACACAACCTGCAAATCCTTTAATCTTCGAAGTCAGGGGGCAAACAATGCCTATGCCAAGGTGATCGTTCATTGCATTTCCGCTGATGATAACCACCGGACGTATCCCGCTCTGCTCACTTCCTTTCACCGGGTTAAGGTCGGCCAGCCAGATTTCCCTTTGTCTCATTCGTCTCCAAGCATTTTCAGGTAATCTTCCATCCCCTCCTCCGCCATACTGAGCATCTCCTCATCTCCGGCTGCTTTTTTGAACGACCGAATATATTCTGCTTTTTTCAGATGCCCCAGGTAATTCCTCAAAGCATTCTCCAACAGTTTGTTTTTGGGCATTTTAAGCTTTCTCGCATAGAATTCCAGCAGATCCCAGACATCATCTGGCAAAGTACTTGTATAAGTAACCGGCTTCATAACACCAATATTTTTTACAAATATAATTTATAAATACCAATTTTTATTTAAATTCCTTACTTTTGTCCTAAATCTTCCATTTATGCAAAACGTGCTTACGAAAACCAGCTTCAGTTTCCCGGGACAGAAATCCTTGTATAAAGGGAAAGTCAGGGATGTGTACAATATAGACAATAAATACCTTGTGATGGTGGCCAGCGACAGGATCTCAGCTTTCGATGTTGTGCTCCCGAAAGGCATTCCATATAAGGGGCAGGTGCTGAACCAGATTGCATCCAAGTTCCTCGATGCCATGGCCGATATTTGCCCGAACTGGAAAATCTCCAGTCCTGATCCTAACGTGACTATCGGCAGGTTCTGTAAGATATATCCTGTTGAGATGATCATACGAGGATATCTTACCGGCAGTTCCTGGCGCACCTATCAAAAGGGAGCAAGGCTGATCTGCGGTGTACCGGTCCCCGACGGGATGAAGGAACACCAGAGGTTCCCCGTACCAATCATCACGCCCACCACCAAAGCGGCTGCCGGCCATGATGAGGACATCACCGAAGAAGAACTGCTTGCAAAAGGGATCATCCCTAAGGAAGAATACGAACTGATCAAGAAATACACTTACGCCATCTTCAAAAGGGGAACGGAGATCGCTGCAAAACACGGACTCATCCTGGTCGATACAAAATATGAATTCGGTAAGGGTGACGACGGGAAAATCTATCTCTGCGACGAGATACATACCCCCGATTCTTCACGGTATTTTTACCTCGATGGGTACGAGGAAAGGCAGGCCAAAGGCGAACAGCAGAGGCAGCTTTCCAAGGAATTCGTAAGGGAGTGGCTCATGGCAAACAATTTTATGGGTAACAAAGGACAAACGGTTCCCGACATGCCCGATTCTTTTGTCAACGAGATCACCGAACGCTATATCGAACTTTACGAGAGGATCACCGGTGATACCTTTGTACGCTCCGACACTTCCGCAATGGAGAAACGGATCGAGGCTAATATACTGTCCTTTTTAAGTAGCGAAATAGCGAAGTAGCGAAAAGCAAAATTGCATCAAATAAAATTTTCACTTATTCAATTGAATTAAAGGCAAAAAGATGATTCAAAACTATTTCACCATTTCGCCATTTCGCTATTTCGCTATTTCATTATGATCCCCTTCTCCCCTCCCCGCATGGACCAGCGTATCGTCGATGAAGTCGTCGATACGCTTTATTCAGGCTGGATCACTACGGGTCCCAAAACCAAGAGGTTCGAGAAACTGCTTACCGCTTACGGAGGCCAGAAGGCGACTTTATGCCTCAATTCGGCAACAGCCGGGCTGGAACTTGTACTGCACTGGTTCGGGGTCGGTCCGGGCGACGAGGTCATAGTTCCTGCTTATACATACAATGCCACGGCCAACGTGGTGGTGCATTGCGGGGCGACCGTCGTCTTTGTCGATTCTTCCGAAGATTTCAATATAAGTGCCAGTGCAATCGAAAAAGCCATCAGCCCGAGAACGAAGGTCATTATACCGGTGGATATCGGGGGCTGGCCCTGTGATTATGATGCGATCAACGTATTGGTAACCCGCTCCGACATCCGCAGTCAGTTCAAACCAAATTCAAAAGAACAGGAGCAGCTGGGCAGGATCTTAATCCTTTCCGATGCCGCCCATTCCATTGGTGGGAATTACAAGGGAAAGAACGTGGGAAGCCTCACTGATATCACCGTGTATTCATTCCATGCAGTGAAAAACCTCACGACAGCCGAGGGGGGGGCGATCTGTTTCAACCTGTCTGATCCCTTCGACAACCAGCAGCTTTATCAGAGGCTGAACACGAAATCCCTGCATGGTCAAACCAAGGATGCCCTTGCAAAAAACCAGATCGGCAACTGGAGATATGATATTGTTGAAGCGGGTTACAAATGTAACATGACCGATATCCAGGCATCCATGGGCCTGGTTGAGATACAGAGGTACGAAGAGGATATGCTGGTGAGGCGGAAACACATACTCGACCGCTACAGGGATGCATTATCCAAATATTCATGGGCTGAGATCCCTTTGTACGAAACCCATGACTGCCACTCCTCTTATCATCTTTTTTTACTGCGGATAAGGGAAGCGACGGAAAGCCGGCGTGACCAGATAATACAAGAGATCTTCAGACAGGAGGTTGCGGTGAACGTGCATTTTGTTCCCCTGCCTATGATGACCTACTACAAGTCTCTTGGTTACCGCATGGAGGATTATCCGGTGGCTTACAATAATTATTCCAGGGAGATCACACTCCCGGTTTACTATGACCTCACGGATGATATGGTGGATGAAGTGGTGAGGGCGGTGGTAAACGCCGTGAATCGTGAATAGTGAACCGTGAACCTGAATGATACGTTTTTTCGACATAGTATTTTCACTCTTTGGGCTGATCATCTGCTTTCCCTTATTCATTATCATCGCTTTATTCATTACCCTTGATTCAAAGGGAGGTGTATTTTACACCCAAACCCGCGTGGGTAAAGGCAATAAGGATTTCAGGCTTCTCAAGTTTAGATCTATGAGGACCGAGAGCGACAAAAAGATCGGGCTCACCATCGGCAGCCGCGACAGCAGGATTACCAGAGTGGGATATTATTTACGCAGGCTTAAGCTTGACGAACTTCCTCAGCTTTTCAATGTGTTGAAAGGCGAAATGAGCCTGGTAGGTCCCCGGCCTGAGATAAGGAAGTATGTCGACCTTTATTCTGATGAACAAAGGAGAGTGCTGAAAGTAAAGCCCGGTATCACCGATTATGCCTCGCTGGAATATATCAACGAGAACGAGATCCTCGGGAAATCATCACATCCCGAAAAGGATTATATTGAAAGTATCATGCCGGCTAAAATTACCCTGAATATGAAGTTCATCAATAATCCCAGCCTTTCAAACTATTTCAGGGTCCTTTTATTGACAATTAATAAAATATTCTGACCTGAGATCAGAACTAATCTGATTATTTAGGGAGCAGTTGTGGTTCTGTCGTCCCGAGAAGAATGGATTCGGAAGAAGGTAAAGCCAATCCTGTATTTTCATTCCTTCCCTGGAGAATATACCTGGGCATGCTGTCGTTCACCTGATCAACCGCCTGCTTGCATAACTTTCCAATATCTCCTCCTTTGACCCTGTTCCATATCAGGCTCAGCCTGCTGCCGGTGAATTCGGTGAACATGGCATAATCGCCATCGCTGTCGCCTGCCGTGAACAAGGGATCCCAGTTCTTCCCGGTTTCTGATTTTATTTTTTGGTTTACAGCCTCGACTTTACCGTGTTTGAATGTTTTAACCCATCCTGCCTTGTATTCGGGGATGATCCTGCCGTCGCTCCCTGTCTCAAGATCCATCGCGATCACATGGTCGGCCGGCAGGTTGTAGCCGTAAGCCCCGACTCCCGAAAATGCTTCAACAACAGGTTTGTAACTTGCCGAAACAATAAAAACATCGATGCCGTTGCGTTGCAGGGCCGAGAAAAGGTCCTGTATCTCGGGGATCAAACGCAGCCCAGTCCGGTATGAGCAGGCAAGAATGCCCGACCTGGTTTTAAAGCCCGGCGGCGACTGAAGGGTTTCTTTGCCGATACGGTTGGCGAGTTCAAAGGAAACAGCCTCGCCGGCCATGAGTTTAACTTCCGAAGGGGTAAATCCGGAAAACAAATAGATCACCCAGGTCAGGGCGTATTCCTCTCCTATTCCCTGGGTATCTCCATAACCTTCGAAGAGAAAAAGCAATTTAGCAATGAAATCCTGGTATTGAGGAGTATTGTGTATTTCTTCAAGGCTCTTTTTGCCCGCCATCCCCGAAAAATTATCATACAGGAAAGAATAGTCGTTGAAAAGATCCTGGTCAATGCCGGCAAGTTCAATTTTTTTATTGTCCTCCGTCAATTGCCTCACCCCCTTGATCTCGTCTTTCAGCAATCCCCTGAACTGCTCCTTGGTCATTTTATAACGCAGGTTGAACATCTGGTAGCGCATCAGGGCTTCTTCCACATCGAAATGGGCGCAGGTCTGATCCCAGTCAAACACAGCGTATGGGGCCTTGTTCTTATCATTATATTTGCCCCCCAGACCATAATCATTTATGAATTTATTCAATACAGTGTAATTTCGTTCAGACCAGTTCAGCCTGTCGAGGGGCTTTGAAGTCGTATTTCCCTGTTTCGAATTATTGCAGGAAGTCAAAATCAGTCCCGACATCAGGACTGGCAGGAACCATTTTTTTATGTTCAATATCATAGCGTTGATTTTTCAGAAAGACCTGGTCAGCTTAGTTATTAACATCTGATATATATCCCTTTACAAGCCCCTAACCAGGTTTTCAACTTCCTGTTGTATAGATTATATCTCGTGAGATTCAAAAATAAGTATTATTCCCGTTCTTCTATTCCGAAATTATTTCAATCTTTGTTCCATGAACATAGAGATCATCAACATAGGTGACGAACTCCTGATAGGTCAGGTCGTTAACACCAATGCATCCTGGATGGGAGAACAGCTTAGTCTTGCCGGGTTTAAGGTGCATCAGTTTACAATTATAGGGGATACCCGGGAGCACATCCTGGAAGCCTTGTGGAGAGCCGGTGAACGCAGCGAAGTAGTGCTTATTTCAGGTGGCATTGGTCCTACAAAAGATGACATCACCAAAACGACCTTATGCGATTTCTTCGGGACCAGGCTGGTTTTCAATGAGGAAGCTTATAAGGATGTTGAAGCGCTTTTTGCCCGCCGCGGATACGCGGTCACCGAGTTGAACAGGCAGCAGGCATACATGCCCGAAGAATGCTTGAGCATTGTCAATAATTTCGGGACTGCCAGGGGGATGTGGTTTGAAAAGGATATCCCGGTTCCGGGCAGGCAGGGAAAGACCATCTATGTTTCCATGCCGGGCGTTCCTTTTGAGATGCAGGCTATGATGAAAGATTACATCATACCCGAATTAACAACGAGGTTCCATCCGAATTCAATATACCATAAAACTATCATGACACAAGGGATAGGGGAATCTTTTCTTGCCCAGATCATTGAAGAATGGGAGAATAACCTTCCCCAGTCCATTAAGCTGGCATACCTGCCTCAGCCCGGGATGGTCCGCTTGCGGCTTAGCGGCACCGGAGATGACGAGACTTCAGTTCATGCCCTTGTTGAAGAGGAAGCAAACAAACTGTCTTTATTGATTCCTGAATATATTTATGGTACTGATGATGACCGCCTTGAAGCCCTTGTCGGGAAACTTCTGAAGGAAAAGAACTGCAGCCTGGCCACCGCTGAAAGCTGCACGGGAGGCTATATTGCTCACCTGATCACCAGCGTTCCCGGGAGTTCGGCATACTTTAAAGGATCCATTATTGCCTATGACAATGATGTGAAAGAACAGATGCTGGGGGTAATGCCCGAGACATTGGAGGAATTCGGGGCCGTGAGTGCAGAAGTTGTTATCGAAATGGCTATCGGGGCACAATCCAATCTCAATGTTGACTACGTGATCTCCATTTCCGGCATTGCCGGACCTGAAGGCGGGACCAAAGACAAACCGGTGGGGACGACCTGGATAGCCATTGCCACACCCGAAGAAGTTTTTTCAAAACAATATCTTTTTGGCGACAGCCGCGACCGCAATATCCGTCGTGCCGCCCTTCAGGCATTGAATCTGCTTCGAAAGAACCTTCTTAGCCATTGACTGCCGACTGCCGACTGCTGACTAAATAATTCCTCCTACCTTTGGCGGATTCAAAAAGTATTCCTACCTTTGCACTCCCATTTTAAAATATAATACCATTCAAGCCATGGCAAGGATTTGTGAAATAACGGGTAAAAGCTCAATGAGAGGGAACAAGGTTTCTCATTCAAATCATAAGACAAAACGCGTATTCAGCGCGAATCTTCAGACTAAGAAGTTTTTTATTCCTGAAGAAAATAAAGAAATTACAATCAGGGTTTCGGCTGAAGGTATCAGGCACATCAACAAAAATGGTGTCTACGCAACTATCAAGAAAGCAAGAGAAAAAGGTTATTTATCTAAATAAGTATTTTTACAGGCTGAAAAAGGCTGACGCATTAACCATGCGCCAGCCTTTTTCTTTTAAATCACCGGATCCTGGCGGAAATAAATTACAGGAATCCTCGTTATCTTTATCACCCGTATCTGTTACCTGCGCATGACTTTAAGGAAATTTATTCTTGCTATTACCTTCGCTTTAATTTGCAGCGTTAACGGGCTTTACGCGCAGGAGAAACCAGCTGATGAGAAAAAAAATTCCGACGAAAGGCTGGTACAGTTTTCGGGGATAACCATCACCGCCGACAGTCTTAATCCTGTTCCCTATACTAAAATACTGGTAAAGAACACCAACTACGGCACATCCAGCGATGTTTACGGGTTCTTCTCTTTCGTTGCACACCAGAGGGACACAGTTCTTTTCACCGCCATCGGTTTCAGGCCTGCTTCCTTTATTATCCCCGACACCATAACCCAGAAAAAATATTCCCTTCTCCAGCTGATGACGAACGACACCCTCACCCTTCCGGCTGCCATCATATTCCCCTGGCCCACCCTGGATGATTTTAAACGTGCCTTCATCGAGACCAAGATACCTGATGACGAATATGAGATTGCCAGGAAAAACCTTGACGTTTACAATCTGAGGCTGGCTGCCCTGGATTATCCCATGGATGCCCGTATGAATTACAACAACTATATCGAAAACACCACCTCCAGGCTATACTATTTCGGGCAGCAGCAACCATTCAACATTTTCAATCCTTTCGCCTGGGCCCAGTTCGTAAAAGCCTGGAAAGACGGGAAATTCAAAAAGAAGGAAGAACGGCTCAAAGAACAGCAATGACGGCTTTAAGCAGGCTTCTCACCGGTTTTCTGCTGCTTTTCTGTGCCACAGTCATGGCGCAGGAAGCGAAGGTGCATGGTTATTTGAATGATAGTGAAGGCAAGCCCCTGGAATTTGCGAATATAGCTGTTAAAGGCACGACCACAGGGACATCGACATCCAAAGACGGCTCATATGAACTGAGTGTTCCTTCCGGGAAGGATATTGTTTTGTTATTCTCCAGCGTAGGATTTGCCACTGATTCCATCAGGGTGAACCTGAAAAAAGGGGAGAAAAGACTGCTCAGCCGGCAACTTAAGCCAAGCGCCACCCAGCTTTCGACGATTGAAGTCAAAGACCAGCAACTGAGGACCAACACCTTCAGCAGGCTTGACCCCAAGGCAATTTCCTATATTCCCACCATCAATGCCAGCGTGGAAGACCTTATAAAAACTATGCCGGGTGTGAGTTCACGGAATGAACTTAGTTCCCAGTATTCAGTCCGTGGTGGTAATTTCGACGAGAACCTGGTGTTCGTGAATGATATTGAGATCTACCGTCCATACCTTGTAAGGGCAGGGCAGCAGGAAGGCCAGAGTTTCCTGAACCCCGACCTGGTTTCAGGGATCAGTTTTTCGGCTGGGGGATTTGACGCAAAATACGGGGATAAGATGTCGAGTGTCCTGGATGTAAAATACAAGAAACCCACGCAGTTTGCAGCTTCATTCGAAGCGAGTCTCCTTGGGGCAACTGCCCATGCAGAAGGGAAAATAACAAGAAAACTGGCCTACCTTTTTGGTGTGAGGTATAAGACCAACACCTACCTGCTGAATTCCCTTGATACCAAAGGGAATTATAAACCCAGGTTTTTCGATGTACAGGGCATGCTGTACTATGATTTCAGCAGTAAATGGGAATTATCGGTATTTGGGAGTTACACCGCAAATGCATTTAAACTCATCCCGCAGAGCCAGACCACCACCTTCGGAAGCGACGCGGTGACAGCATACCAGGTGAAGATCTTTTTTGACGGGCAGGAGAACGACCATTATGAGAACTGGCTGGCTGCAGCTACCCTGACCTTTAAACCAAACGACCATCTGCGGCTGAAGCTCATGGGATCGGCCTACCAGACCTGGGAAGCCCAGACCTATGATATATCCGGAGAGTACTGGCTCGGCCAGGTTGAACTTACCGGTAAGGATGCCGGGAACCTGATACAGCTTCTTGGCGTTGGCGCTTACCTGGACCATGCCAGGGATTACCTTGACGGCACTGTTTACAACATAGAACACCGGGGGTCTTATGAGCAAGGCAGGAGCCAGATGCTCTGGGGCATAAAATACCAGCATGACTTGTTCAGTTATACCATGAATGAGTGGCAGATGCTTGATTCGGCCGGTTACTCCTTACCCCGCCCCCATGATTCACTCGGGAAAAACCCTCCTCCGCATGGAGATTTCTATCTTTCCGACGTGCTGAAAGCCACGGGAGGTATGAGCACCAACAAGGGAGATGCTTTTATCCAGAACACATGGACTTTCAAAAATCAAAAGAATGATATCGGGCTCACTGCCGGGGCAAGGTTCATTTATTCAGATTATAATGGCCAGTTCCTGTTCAACCCCCGGGCCAATTTTTCGTTCAAGCCGCACTGGAAAAAAGAGATGGTTTTCAGAATTTCGGGGGGAGTTTATTCCCAGCCTCCAACCTTCAGGGAAATGACAGACCTCCAGGGCCTTATTGTTCCCGGGCTTAAAGCTCAAACCTCTTACCAGGGCGTGGCCGGCAGCGATCTCTACTTCAGCATGTGGCACAGGCCGTTCAAACTCGTTGCCGAAGTGTACTACAAGTACATTCAGGATCTTATACCTTACGAGATAGACAACCTCAGGATCAGGTATTACGGCACAAACGACGCCCATGGCTATGCCGGGGGCATTGATTTCAGGATCAACGGCGAATTTGTCAAAGGGGCCGAATCCTGGGCCAGCCTTTCACTGATGCGCACCGAGGAATATTTCCAGGGCCACTGGGTCCCTCGCCCCACTGATCAGAGGTTCAATCTTTCAATCTTTTTCCAGGACTATATCCCCGGCTTTCCAACCTGGAAGGTTGCTATCACCCTGGTCTACGGCAGCGGTCTGCCTTACGGGGCGCCTGATTCACCAAGGTACGCCCAGACATACAGGATGCCTCCCTACCGTAGGGTCGATATTGGCCTCTCAAAACAACTGATTGGTGAATACACACACTTTTCAGGGAAAAATCCACTCCGGGCATTCAAATCCCTGTGGATAGGACTCGATGTATTCAACCTCTTCGACTTTGCAAACACCGTCTCTTACCAATGGATCACCGACGTGCAAGGCAGGCAGTACAACGTTCCCAACTACCTCACCCCGAGGTTGTTTAACCTGAAACTGGTGGCAGCATTTTAAGTAGCGAAATAGTGAAATAGCGAAATAGCGAAATAAAGTATAAAGCGGTCTATGTATTTTCGCTACTTCGCTACCTAGCTACTTCGCTTTTTTGCTTTTATTCCAACTCCTTGATCGACTCTTTTATGATCGCAACTGCTTCGCGGATCTGGGCTTCATTGATCACCAGTGGAGGTGCAAAACGGATGATGTGGTCGTGTGTGGGCTTTGCAAGCAATCCGTTATCACGCATTTTGAGGCAGACATCCCATGCGCTTTTGCCGTTATGAGGTTTGATCACGATGGCATTAAGCAAGCCCTTACCGCGGACCAACTCGATGAAGGGTGAGTTGATAGCCGACACTTCCGAACGGAAAATCTCTCCCATTTTCTGGGCATTTTCGGCCAGCTTTTCATCCCTTACCACTTCAAGGGCTGCAATTGCAACGCGGGCGGCTACGGGATTCCCTCCGAAAGTGGATCCGTGTTCTCCCGGATGAATGGTAAGCATGATATGGTCATCGGCAAGCACTGCTGAGATAGGAAGCACGCCGCCTGACAATGCTTTTCCAAGTATGAGCACATCGGGTTTGAAGCCTTCCCAGTCACATGCCAGGAGCTTTCCTGTACGTGCAATCCCGGTCTGTACCTCATCGGCAATGAACAAAACATTCTTTGCCTTGCACATTTCGTAAGCCTTTTTAAGATATCCTTCCTGCGGCACGTAAACCCCGGCCTCACCCTGTATGGGCTCAACAAGGAAACCCGCTACCGTCGGGTCCTGCAGGGCTTTTTCGAGAGCCGGCAGGTCGTTATAAGGAATAATGACAAAACCTGGGGTGAAGGGCCCGAAATCATCCCTTGCCTGCGGGTCGGTCGACATGGAAATCACAGATATCGTCCGTCCGTGAAAATTATTTTCACAGCAGATGATCTTGGCCTGGTTTTCAGGAACTCCTTTGACCTTGTATGCCCATTTGCGGGTAAGCTTCAGGGCGGTTTCATCGCCTTCGGCCCCTGTATTCATAGGCAGTACGCGTTCGTAGCCGAAATATTCGGTGATGAATTTTTCATATACCCCAAGCACGTTGTTGTAAAATGCGCGGGAAGTAAGTTCCAGTTTCTGTACTTGGTCTATCAAGGCTTTCGTGATCTTCGGATGGCAATGTCCCTGGTTCACGGCCGAGTATGCTGAAAGAAAATCGAAATAACGTTTTCCTTCAACATCCCACATGAATACGCCCTCGCCTTTTGCAAGCACCACGGGCAGCGGATGGTAGTTATGAGCCCCGTATTTATCCTCCAGCTCAATAGCTTCCTGTGATTTTTTTATTTCAGTCATATGTCGTGTACTTTATATTATCCTCTATTTTTAATCAGTAAGTAGCGAAGTAGCGAAATTTTCACTTCTCGCTACCTCACAACCTCGCTACCTGTTCTTATCGGTTGACAATGAATGAGCCTGTTCCCAGTGAAGTATTGTCTTTGCTCATCCTGTAATAATACATTCCTGAAGGGAGTGAACTTATATCGATACGTGCGCTGACATCGCTCACCTGGTACTTTCCGACAAGGCGGCCCTGCAGGTTGTAAATTTCAAACCTCCCGTCCTGAACTGCTTTCTCGAGGGTAACATTGATATGGTCCGAGGCAGGATTTGGGCTTACACTGAGTGTGAGGTTTTGGGTTAACATATTCTCAACACCCCAGGGGAAAACGCCGGTGAGTGTAACGTCATCAAACAAGGCAGTGCTGCCGACAGTACCGACGGATCCGAACATGTTTGAAGCGCTGTAACCTGCGCAGGATAGCAGCAGCATGCAAATCGTGTCGGGCATCGTTGTCGTGTTCCTGTAAATAATAGCAGTGTCAAATTTGGTCCAGGTTGAAATAGTTCCATGGAATACCAGCTTGTTATAGGCCAGGGTATCCCTTTTCTTAGTCGTAGGGTTCCACTTCGACAACCGGATTATAACGGCTGAAGAATCATTGTTAAGTGGGAATGACTGGTACCAACCCTGGAAACGCACGGGCTTGGTGGTCCACTTAAAGGGTACTCCCAGAATCGCTGAACTGGTTTGAAAATTGAGGCCGATATTCCCGACAACTCCGGGAATTATAATACTCAGGACGTCGATCTTCCTGGTTACGCATCTTGCTGAATAGGTTCCTGAATGGGCTGTGTCGCAACGGTAAACTGTAATACCCGGGGGCGTGGGAATAGTGTCAAGGATATTCATGGTTTTAAAGAAACCGCCGGTAGGTTCATAGAACGGGGCCGAAGCAACCGGAGTATATAACTTCCAGGTTTCGAAATCGCCGTCAGGTAAAATGTTCTGAGCTTTACTGATACTGCTGAATCCAAGAAAGGAAAGAGCTACAAGAAATACTAATTTTTTCATATCGTTTTTGTTGGTTTGTTTTGGGTTCTGTTAAATGTTCACAAGCACCTGGACTGATGTTGTCCTGGGCGCTTCAATAGTAATAGGCCTCAGGGAATACTCGGTATTCATCAGGTTATTGACCATGAGAGAAACCTTGAATATCCCGAAAGCATAGCCTACCCTGCAATTCACAATGAAATTACCTCCATGGTGTTCCTGACGGTATTTGACAATTCCCGAATGCATGGCCTTCGGAGTATCAAGCTGGTACAGGAAAATATCGATGTTCTGCATGTAGCCGTAATAGTTCCCGCTTATACCCGCCGAAAAACGTTTTTTAAACGTAAACTGCAGGTCTGATTTCACGAGGTGCTGTATACGGTACTTAAGAATATTATTGGCTGTATCAGTGGAAGTGTTTGCATAGGTGTAATTCCTGACTTTCTGGGTGGAGGATTCAAAATTCTGATAATATACCTCGTCGGGCTTTACAGCCTGGGGCGCCGAATAGGTGTATCCGAGGAGAACTGAAAGTTCAAGGTCTTTGGTTAGTTTACCCTCTCCTGCAAAAGTGAAATCACCTCCATATACCCTGGCCGGTCCTATATTCAGGAATTTAAAACCAAGGCTTTTATTAATGGGTCCGTTACCCCAAACCCCGAAATTGAACTCAACATAATTCCAGTAATCCTCGTAAAACCCTGCAAGGTCAAGCATCCCGGCAAATTTCCCTATCCTGAACATTTGCTTAATACCGAGTTCGTAAGAATTACAGTACTCCGACTGCAGCTGGGGGTTGGGATAAAACCCGAATCCTCCGCTGTTGGTGGTTATGTACCGTTCGCCGATACTGGGTGCGCGGTAACCCTGCCCTGCTGAAATCCTGAGGTAGGTCGTCTTCGAAGCCTGGTAATTCAACCCTGCCCTGAAAATCGGTTTGCTTTCCTTCAGGTCGGCAATATTATAATATTCGTACCTGGCCCCGGCTTCAACACTCAGTCGTTTGAAAAATTTCTTTGAAAGCTGCACATAAAGACTGGCATTTTCCGAACTGAAGCTTCCGGACTGGTTTGCAGTGGTGGTTCCGTCAGGAGCGAGGATACCACTGAACACCTCCCCAATTGAATGTGAATAAATGCTGACGATCCCCGCTGTGAGTGTGAAATCCCCAAGCTTGGTGAACCTCCTGCTGTATTTTAACTCATCAAACACCGTTACATAACGGTTTGACTGGTTATTGGTGGCATTTGTATTCCCGTAATAGACCCTGTTCTTAAAACTGAACTGGTTGCCTTGCTTATCGTAATACTGTATAAACGGATCCACATAAAAACTGAATACCTTGAAATAAGAGAGAGCACCCGGATAAGATTTGTAAATGTTTGTATCAGCATCATACCAGAAGTAAGTTTCGGCGCTCTGGCTGTACATGAAATTGCCGTTAAGCCCGTACGAAAGTCCGGCCACCTTTTTATTCCTTACCCTGGTATTGAAATAAATCTTGGCTCTCTTGATAAATTCACCTTTATTATAAGCTGTGTCAGAGGCCACTTCCGGTACACCGCCGATATACCCCCCGTCGCTGTAATAACTGGCACCCACACTCAGATCAATATTGTCGAACTGCTGTAAATGTGAAATTGAAAAGCCGTATTGCAAAGGGTTGAATCCCGACCATGGCTTGGTATAACTCCTGGGCGGAGTGCTGTAAATACCCATAAACGTATTGATCCTGGTCTCGGGAATTGATTTAGGGTAGACCGTCCTGATATTGATTGCACCAGTGATAGCCGAGGATCCGTACACTACCGAAGAAGCACCTTTTACAAGCTCTATCTGCTCCACATCATCCACAGGCAGAAAACCCCAGTCAGGCCTTCCTGCATCCCCCCTCATCATCGGTATTTCATCCACCATCACCATGACCCTGCTGCCCAGCCCTGAACTGAATCCGCTTCCACCCCTGATCTGGGGTTCATTGTCAACTATGGCAATACCGGGAATCTTGTCAATGGCTTTATCCACGCTGGATGGATTTGAAGACTGAATGGTCTGGGCCTTCAAAACCTCAATGGTTGCAATGGACTCCTCAACTTTTTGTTCATACCTTGAACCCGAAACAACAACCGTGTTCAGTTCCTGGGCGGTAGGTTTCATAAGAATATCAAGTAAAATCTGCTTTCCATCGCCCTGAATGCCGATAGGCCGCTCAAGTTTCTCATATCCTATACAGGAAAACACGAGGACATGCTCTCCCTTTTCCATTTCTATTTTATAGAAACCGTTAACATCGGTAAACGTGCCTCCAGGTTTTCCTTTGATGCCGATGTTGGCAAACGAAACAGGTTCGGCATTCGAAGCATCCGTGACCTTGCCTTTTACCACCGTGTGGTTCTGAGCCAGGAGGCCTGTAAAAGGAAGGACAGAGATAGATACCAGAAATATAATTAACAGTATGGTTTGCTTCATCAATTGTTCAATTTGAGCACAAAATTACAAAATTAATTTTGTTTATCCGGCCCCCCCGCCCTGGCAACAGCTAAGTCTCCAATTGTCAGCGATTTAAATTGCCGGGAAGGAGAAGGGATGAAGCTCCCAAGGCCCATGGAATTCCATCGGGAATCTATGCTTTCTATGGTCTTGTCGTCCATAACGATCACGTTAGGCCAGTCCCGTTTAAACCCGTCAGTTTCATAGCTCTTCATGGTCCCGTCTATGAACAGCACAGGGAATTTATTTCCACCGGTATCTTCGGTGTAAAAACAATCCCTCATAGGGTCGAGATTATTGGCAACAATCCAGCTCATTGTCGAAAGATTTTGAATGTCGGTTTGAGCATCGGTAAAAATGATGAAGTTTACATCCTTTATCAGCCCGGCATCATTGATCTGCCTGGCAATCTGGCGGACTTCAGCAGGCTTTGTCTTATTTACTCCAAGTATTAGTGCAGATATCCCTTCTTTTATAAGTTCAGTGTTTGCGGATGTGAGAGCGGGTATGGCCGTCATAAGCCTCTTTTCATCAACATATGGACTGCCCCTTTCGATTGGATCAGGTTTTTCCCCGCCTGTCTTTGACGTAGCATCCAGTCCGACCTTGCTTCCAAAGCCGTATCGTCGGCTCGAATGGTCAAGGATATCCACAGGCCCCTGAATGAAATGTATATCTTCTACCGGGTGTGTATTCTTACTGATGATCCGGGCCAGTTGCATATAATCTGTTAGAACAGTCCCTGCATCGAACACGCCCATGATCTTGTTGAACATCATCTGCCCTGCCCCCCATAAGGAACTCATGACTTTAATGGCCTGCCCGGGATAATGTTTGTGGATTGATGCCAGAACTATATTATGGAACACCCCTTCGGGAGGCATATGCATGTCGTCAAGTTCCGGAACAACAGAGAGTTTAATAGGGGTCAGGAACAACCGTTCCGTAGCTTTGCCAATCCAGGCATCTTCCTGGGGAGGTATTCCCACGATGGTAGAAGGGTAAACCGCATCCTTCCTGTGTGTAATGCATGTCACATGAAAACGCGGGAACATTCCTTCAAGGGAATAAAACCCTGTATGATCCCCAAAAGGGCCTTCGTTAATAAGTTCTTCCAGCGGATCGACATACCCTTCTATAATAAAGTCAGCATCGGCAGGCACTTCAATATCATTGGTAAGGCATTTTACCAGTTCAACCTTTTTCTTTCTCAGGAAGCCTGCAAACAGGTATTCATCCAGGTTCTCGGGCAATGGAGCAGTGGCAGCATAGGTGTATACAGGGTCGCCCCCCAGGCTCACCGATACAGGCATTCTCTGTCCTGCTTTTTTATACAGCTCATAATGGTAAGCTGAACCTTTGTGCATATGCCAGTGCATCCCTGTAAGCGCAGGGCCGAAAACCTGCATCCTGTACATCCCAAGGTTCCTGGTTTTATTTTCGGGGTTCCTGGTATGAACGCAGGGAAGGGTAATAAAAGGCCCTCCATCGTGAGGCCAGCAGGTCAATACAGGCAATAAACCAAGATCGGGAGGGTCCATGACCACCTCCTGGCAGGAGCCGCGCCCTGAGATGGTTCTCGGCAACCAGGATGCCACATCCTGCAACGCAGGAAGAAGGCGGAGCTTATCAAGAAAATGATCCTTGGGCCCCATGAGGCTCTTCACCATTCCTTCAATCGTCCGGCCGGCTTCATCAAGGTCGTTGAGACTCAGGGCCAGGTTGATCCTTGCATCACCCGCAAAAGCCAGGATGAGTAGAGGAAACCTTGTTCCATTATTCTCAAACAGCAGTGCTTTGCCTTTATGTTTGACAAACCTGTCAGCGATCTCAGTGATCTCCAGGCGCGGGGAAACAAATTCCTTCACACGGATGAGCTCACCCCGGGATTCAAGAAGCTGGATAAAATGCTGAAGTGACCGGTATGGCATGTAGTTTGAGTATCTATTATTTCAAATTGTTCGGCGAAGCCGAAATTAGCACGCAATTGAAATTAAAAATTGGTGCGAATAATGTTGAAATAAATGTCGAAAAAAGAATAGGGAACATTGAAGTTGTTATAATTACTTCGAAATTCAAAATTCGTTGATCAATATTCGAAATTCATTTTTTTCAGTTGAACGCTTTTTCCCCGAATTTGGTGGGGCTTTTTTTATCGTTATATTTTGAAGGGCACTTCAGAAGAAGTGATTTGGCCATGAAAATGTCGCCCTGCATTGCACCCACAATGACAACCTTCTCAGATTTCTCAAAATCCTGTGGCTTGGCATTGTTATAGACAACCTGCTTAACTATCCCCTTGGCATCGATGATGTAAAAACTGAAGCGGTTTGCATCCTTCCTTGCATCATACTCCAAAGGTTTTGTCCTGTCGAGTTTCCCTATAATATGCAATTCCCTGCCAGGCGATTTCGCAGCTTCGCTGAAATCAGAATAGGTGCTTGAATCACCGATGGTGGTGATCACAACGGCAATAGCGATCACCAGGATGAGTATAATAATTATGTGAATGGTCTTCATTGTTGCTTATGGCTTTCTTTTTCTTTTATTTCCTTTTCGAGCTTGCCTATCTTCCTGTCGATGAAGAACAGGTAAACGAATATCCCCACAAGTATAATCGCCAGGACTGTAACAACCACAAATATTTTTCCGTAAGTTTCCATAATCTGCTATGTACGAAGTACGATGTACGAATTATTGGTTAATCGTTAATTTTCTTCAATAATATGCCTGAGTTTCGACACCCTGATACGTACCTGTAGTATCCAGGTTCCGAGCAGTATCCATCCTATCATGGCAGGATAAAAAACAGTGCGCATGGAAGGATCGAGATGCATGGGCATAACAGGGGTTGAATTATTGCCTGTTGCAGGATGAAGGCTTTCGCCCGCCAGGCGCGGCAGGATGAGCACGAAAATGATCCAGAGCACAAAGGCGAATATATTGTAAACGGCCGATACCTTCGCCCGTTTGTGCCTGTCTTCAACCGAACTCCTTAATATGATATAGGCCAGGTAGACCACGATACCCACTGCCGCCCCGTTGAGTTTGGGATCCTTTACCCATGGGGCTCCCCAGGTAAAATTCGCCCAGGTCATTCCTGTAAAGATACCCAGGAAACCGAACATCAGTGCCACATTAACAGCCTCAATGGCTACACGGTCATTCTCTTCCCTGAAACCCTTCAGGTACCTAAGGCTGAAAATAAAGGAAACGATGAGCATAGTGAACATTCCAAACCACATACCAACGTGGTAAAACAGGTTCCTCATGGTCTGTAAAATCATGGTCTCAGGGATGGAAACATAAAACCCGTAAGTCACCGCGTAAAGCAGGAGCAAAAAGCTGAGAAGTTTCCACCAATATTGTTTGATCATATTAAGTTCTTTGTTCAATAAATAAATACCCCTTTTTTTCAAAAAAAAAAGTATAATAAAATTTTATTTATTATTATTTGTGGAAAATTTTTATTTTCTTCGATTTTTTGTTCCCTCTTCTTTTTTCGTCGTTTGCTCTACCTCTTTCTTTTCTACTTTTTAGC
>CAIJYT010000093.1 GCA_903824935.1 uncultured Bacteroidales bacterium
GCAGGAGTGACAATAAAGCGTCTTTTCGGCTACGCAGGTACTTACTTTAATTCCTCCAATATCAATTATACCGTCATTGACGACTCCACTGTCCAGATTACAAACCTGAAAGCTGAGATTGGAATGTCAATACCTGTCGATTACCAGACCAGCACACCTGCCGGCACAACTGCATTCAGGGGAGGCGGCTTCGGAGTTGACCTGGGGGTTACTTATACAAGGCTTGTAAAACCTCACCAGTACGAGTATGTTACAAGCCTTTGCGCCCAGCGTTACGAAGACTATGTTTACAGGGTGGGAGTGGCCCTGGTGGATATAGGCGGTATACGGTTCAATTCAAATGCCCAGAAACTGGTGATCGACAACCGTTCTTCCTACTGGGACCAGCTTACCAGGATGAAGTTCAAAAGCATCAACCAGATGATAGACACCATAAGCTTAAAGTTCTATGGCGACAAGACCTCGGCCAAAGCCGGTGAAAAATTCACCCTCTGGCTTCCTACGGCCCTGAGTGTCCAGTTCGATTACCATCTTACCATGTTCACCTATATCAATGCAAGCCTGATCTACCCTGTCACCTTCGCTAAAGCCTCGGTAACAAGGCCTGCCGAGCTTACAATAACTCCGCGTTATGAAAGAAAATGGCTGGAGGTCAGCCTCCCGCTCTCTTTGTATGACTGGTACCTGCCCAGGGTTGGCCTGGCCCTGAGAGCCTACGGGTTTACCATTGGTTGCGACAAGATGGGTGGATTTTTTAATTTCAGCGACTTTACGGGGATTGACTTTTACTTCTCAGTAAAGTTTTTTCTCGACAAAGGCTCCTGCAGGCTCAGAAATGACAAACATTGTGGAAACCTTGAGTTCGGCCCGCATTGATTACGCCCTGGACTTCACGTCCAGTGCATCCCTCAGGGAATTCCCCATCAACATGAATGCCAGGACCAGCAGCATGATTGCAATGCCAGGCAGTATCGCCAGGTAAGCGTAGTCGAGTATGATATAACCGTAGTTTTCCTTTATCATGGAACCCCAGGAAGGAACAGGCGGCTGAACACCTAAACCGAGAAAACTAAGCCCTGCCTCAAGAAGGATAGCAGAAGCAAAATTCGCTGCTGATATCACTATGACGGCGGCCATCACATTCGGCAGTATATGCCTGATGATGATCCTTGTATCGGAAAACCCAAGCGCATGTCCCGCTTCCACAAACTCCTTTTCACGGAGGCTCAGGACCTGCCCCCTCACCATCCTCGCTACATCAACCCACATCGTCAGTCCGACAGCAACAAAAACCTGCCAGAAACCTTTTCCAAGTGCAAAAGTGATGGCTATCACAAGCAGCAGGGTGGGTATCGACCATACCACGTTGATGAACCACATGATGAGGTTGTCGGCCCATCCCCTGAAATACCCTGCGATGGCACCCAGTGAAATGCCTATCAGCAGTGAAATAAAAACACTGATAAACCCCACGGCAAGGCTAACCCTTGCACCAATGATCACCTGGCTGAGGTAATCCCTGCCGAAACGGTCGGTCCCCAGCCAGAAAGTTTTTTTTACAGGAGGCCCTGCCTGTTTTAAACTTATTTTGTTCACTGCGGATATCCCAGTCCCGGGATCCGACCAGGGTTTGTAATACAAGGTATCCCTGATGATCCTGTAACTGCTCACGGGGATTGATGTACAGGCGCTGCGTTCACCCATGAGCATGGTGTGAAACCAGCTTGATCCTGCAGGGGCATCTGCCTTCCTGATGTATAACATATCAACCCTGAAACCTGGTTTTTTCAGCCCAAGTTCCAGGTATTGCTGGTTGGCGAACGGGCTTTTATCAGGTGTTATCAGGTAGCCAAGGATAGCGGTAAGGCATACCAATCCTATGAAAACAAGAGAAATCATCCCAAGTGGTTCACGGCGGAACCTGGCCCATGCCTGGCGGGAAAGTGAGATTGAAACTACGTTGGTGCGCTTCTTGAAAAGATTCAATGGCCGGGGATTTTTGCAAATTTATTATTTTTATGTACTTTTGCAGCAATAAATGGTGGTCGTAGCTCAGCAGGTTAGAGCGTCAGAATGTGGCTCTGAAGGTCGTGGGTTCGAAACCCATCTTCCACCCATCGATATCCCAAATGTCTGAATCTTAGGCATTTGGGATCTTTTTTTACATGATTTTTTTCCATCGTTAGCAGTATGTGCCAGATATTTAAGTTATTAACAATTTAAGGATTGTAAATAACAATGTTAATTAGTTTCCTGGTCACTGTAGTTTAAACAGGAAATGCTGTCGTAATTTTGCCAATGATAGTTCGTTGAGTAAGCTGAGCCTGAAAAAGGGTTAGTCTTTTGACTCTATTGGTTAAAAATATTTATATAATGTCAGCCCCACTCCGGCAGGGGCTCAAAACTGGAAGTTATGAAAAGAATAATCTTTTTATTGATGTTCATGTTTTGTACATCAATATTGTTTTCCCAGCCCTGGTTGAAAAATTTACCATCAAACAAGTCCAGATCAGAATTGACTTTTTACGACTACAGGAATGCCTTTAATGAATACTGGGCGCCGTTTAATGTTGATAAAGGGGTCTATATTGAAAACGGGGTTAAGAAAAAAGCCGTTGGCTGGAAGCAATTCAAGCGTTGGGAGTATGAGATGGAAACCCGGGTCGACCCTGTAACAGGCGCATTCCCTAAAAAATCCGCACAGGATGTTTATAATGAGTACCTGAATTCATCCCCCATGCAGAACACTTCAACTTCGGCAAACTGGACCTGCCTTGGAACCAACACGACTCCGGGCGGTTATGCAGGGATCGGTCGTATCAACTGCGTGGCTTTTCACCCTTCCGATGTTAATACTTACTGGGTCGGAGCTGCTTCAGGCGGTATCTGGGTTACAACGAACAATGCCGCCAGCTGGACCTGCCTCACCAGCAATATCAATTCGCTTGCGGTTAGCGATATTGTCATTCCGTCGGATTATGCCACCTCAAATACGATTTATATAGCTACCGGGGATAAGGATCATTGGGATAACCGCAGCATTGGTGTGCTGAAGTCGACCGATGGAGGTTCTACATGGAACACCACGGGGCTTACCTACCTGTTATCGGACAATAAAATGGTAAACCGCCTGTTACTCGATCCAGGTAATAACCAGAATATTATTGCCGCTACATCAAACGGGGTATTCAAAACCACCAATGGCGGTACCACATGGAATACCCAGCTTACCACGACCAATTTTATCGACATGGAATACATGCCGGGGAATTTCAGCACTTTATACGGTTCCACTACAGGAGGAACTATATATGTCTCTTCCAACGGTGGGACATCATGGACCCAGGCTTTCAATAATTCAAGCACTTTCAGGATTGAACTGGCAGTTTCTGCAAACCAGCCCACCTGGGTTTATGCAGTTGCGGTAAATTCGGCAAACGGGCTTTACGGAGTTTATAAATCGATAAACAACGGAGGTTCATATACCCAGATTTTTTCAGGAACAACGCTGAATTTACTGGGTTGGAATTCAAACGGGGGTGATTCCGGCGGACAGGGCTGGTACGACCTCTGCCTTGCAGCTTCCCCTTCAAATGCCAATACACTGCTTGTAGGTGGTGTAAATACCTGGCGCTCGACCAACGGAGGTACTTCCTGGTCTATTGTCAATCATTGGTGGGGGGACGGAGTGCCGGCGGTTCATGCTGACAAGCACAAACTGATATTCAGAGGCAACGGGGACCTGTTCGAATCGAACGACGGCGGGGTTTATTTTTCAGCTAACAACGGAACGAACTGGACTGATAAAACCGACGGGATCACGATTTCTCAAATGTATAAGCTCGGGGTTTCCCAAACGGTTTCCAATGAAACGATCACTGGTCTTCAGGATAACGGGACCAAGCTTTTCTCGGGTGGTACCTGGGATGATGTAAAAGGCGGTGACGGCATGGAATGTTTAATAGATTATTCCAACGTTAATATTCAGTATGGTACTTACGTTTATGGGCAGATTGACAGGACAATGGATCACTGGAATACTGCCACTGCAATCCAGCCTGCCGCTGCCGGCAACGGGGCATGGGTAACACCATATATAATAGATCCGGTTAATCCACAAACATTATATGCAGGATATGCCGATATCTGGAAGACCACCAACAGGGGGACAAGCTGGACCAAGATATCTACAATGAATAGTTCGGATTTAATCCGATCCATGGCCATTGCACCTTCAAACACCCAGGTTTTATACGTAGCCTCGCCTTACAAAATATGGTCAACGACAAACGGGGGTACATCATGGACTGAAATTACAGGTACATTACCTGTAAGTTCGGGGACTATCACGGCTATTGCTGTAAAAAATGATGACGCAAACACGCTATGGGTCACCATGAGCGGTTTTAATGCATATAAAGTATACCAGTCTGCTGCCGGAGGTACTTCATGGTCAGATATCTCGGCCGGCTTACCCCTGATACCTGCGTATACAATTGTTCAAAACAAACAATCAACATCCGAAGTCCAGTTGTATGCCGGCACTGAACTTGGTGTTTATTTCAAAAAAGGCAGCGATAACTGGATCGCCTTCAACACAGGCTTGCCGAATGTGAAATTGGGCGAGCTTGAAATTTATTACGCAACCAGTCCTCAAAACAGCATCTTAAGGGCTGCAACATTCGGCAGGGGATTGTGGGAAACCCCTGTGTACTATGACTGTCCGCTTCCGACCCAGCCGGGTTCAATTACCGGAAACGCATCTCCTTGCCAGGGCTCATCTCAAACTTATAGTGTAGCCAATGTCAGCGGGATCACATACAACTGGACCTTCCCGACGGGCTGGACACAAACGGCAGGCGGAACGACTAATTCGGTGGTTGTAACGGTCGGATCAAATTCGGGAAATGTCCAGGTTACACCTGCCAATACCTGTGGAAACGGACCTGCAAGCACGTTGGCAGTAATGGTAACGAATGTGCCATCACAACCCAGCCCGATTACAGGCAATACATCTCCATGCCTGGGCTCATCCCAGATATACAGCGTAACCAATGTTAGCGGGGTTACCTACAACTGGGCCTTCCCTGCAGGCTGGGCTCAAACAGGAGGGGGGACAACGAATTCAGTGACTGTCACTGTCGGATCAGGTTCAGGGGATGTCCAGGTTATACCCTCAAATATATGCGGAAACGGATCGGTTCAAACATTGAGTGTTATTTCCCTGACACCACCCGCAAAACCAAGTGATATAACCGGGAACCTTACACCTTGCGAAGGTTCATCCCAAACATACAGCGTAACCAATGTAAGCGGGGTAACCTACAACTGGACTTTCCCTGGAGACTGGACACAAACCGGGGGAGGAACAACGAATTCGGTGACGGTAACCGTTGGCTCCATTTCAGGAACTATCCAGGTTACACCGGCAAATACCTGCGGAAACGGGACAGCTTCGGGTAACACCGCCACTGTGTTTTTTGTACCCGGCCAGGCAGTAATTACAGGGAGTACTTCAGTTAACTCAGGAACTTTACAAACCTATTCAGCCACTGCAAATACTGCGAACAGTTTTTTGTGGACAGTCCCGAATACCTGGCTTATTAATTCAGGGCAAGGTTCATCATCCATCATTGTACTTGTTGGATCAGCTTCAGGTACTATCTTTGTAACACCTTCCAACGATTGCGGGGCAGGTTTGCAGGGTGAACTTGTAGTTGATGTGATTACCGGGACTTCAGAAATTGATAACTCTTCAGGTTTCCAGGTATACCCTTCACCGACCAGGGATATCCTCTGTATTAAATCAGCCCACAGCACAATAGGATCTGTTGAATTGCGTGACTGTTTAGGCCGCGAGGTGAGAAAGTTAATTAACCCTGAAAGCATGATCAATATTTCAGACCTGGGTGCAGGACTGTATTACATTATAATCAAGGATAAAAACGGCAACCTGATTGGCATTGCGAAAGTATTAAAGGAAAATTAGAGATAAGCTTTGAACAATAGTCAGGGAACATTCCCTGACTTACTTCTTTTTATCAGGCTCAGGCGCAGCTGCTTTCTTGTCAGCATTCTTTTTAAGGCTTGCCTGGTAGTCTTCCCATTTTGTGTTAAGGTAGATATCATCTCCGAAATAGTGGATGAAAGGGGCAAAATCAGCAGCCGGGTAAAATCCAGGGATCATGGTCAGGTACTGGTTTTTCTCATTCAGGAAAACGTATGAAGGATACGACATCTTTCCCTTCAGTAATTCAACTGCCAGCTGGTTGTTTCCGCCCTTGCCTTTTGGATTGGAGTTTACGAATTTCACAGTGTCGTCGATCACGATAGTATCCTTCGTCTCGGCATTCAGCTTCACACAATAGAAATGTTTCTGCATGTACTTCGCTGTCTCAGGGTCCTGGAAAGTTTCACGGTCCATCTTTTTGCACCATCCGCACCAGTCGGTATAAACATCGATAAACATTTTTTTTGGCTTCTTCTTGTTCAGTTTATAGGCTTCGGCAAAGCTGTGCCATTCTATGATACTGACTTTCTCTGTACCACCCTGGGCGAAAATCATCCCCGGTAAGGAAATTAAGATAATAAGTAAAGTATAATGCCTGATATGGTTCTTCATACGTTCAGATTTATTCACGGGCCCTGTCAATTTCCCGCTTCATGTCTTTTTGTTTAAGTGTTTCACGCTTGTCATAGGAATGTTTCCCTTTCGCCAGGGCGATATTTAGCTTGGCAATCCCATTTTCATTAATGAAAAGCAGGGTGGGGATGATGGTTAGTCCTCTTTCCTTGACCTTCACGTGAAGCTTGTGCAACTCCCGCTTGTTCAGCAGCAGTTTGCGGTCCCTCTTAGGTTCATGATTGTAGATGTTGCCAAGACTGTACTCTGCAATGTGCATGTTGATCACAAAAAGTTCATTCCCTCTGAATGTGCAGTATGCATCGGCAATAGATGCTTTACCATCGCGTATCGATTTGATCTCTGTCCCTGTAAGCATTATCCCTGCAGAGTATTCCTGCAGAAGGAAAAATTCAAAGGATGCCCTTTTATTTCGTATGCTGATGGTCTTTTCCATGATCCGGGGCACAAAGGTACGAAAATCGTGACTCGTGAACCGTGACTCGTGACTCGAAGAAGCAATACGTAATCCGGTTCACGATTCATATCTTCAGGCTGAGCCCGACCAGGTAGTTTACAGGCGCCTGCGGGAAATACCCGTTGCTTTCGGAATAAGCCCCTCCTTGCAGGTAAGGATACACCCAGGCATTGGACTCATATTTTGAGCTGAAGATATTGCTGATAGTCAGCGAAAAGGCGATCTCCTTCATCCAGCGGGGGTGAATGGCATAAGCGGCCCCCAACCCGTTCACGAAATAAGCATCCAGTGAACGTCCGCTGTTTGAAGTATTATCGATATACTGCCGGCTGATATACCTTGAATTCCATGAAACCAAAAGGTTCTTTACAGGTTTATACGTAAGTATCCCCGACAGTACCATATTCGGTGAAAATGAAAGGTCGGTCTTACCAAGGTAGGTCGATTGCTGACCCTTGAAATTCCAGGCTGAGTCGTACTCATCGATATACTGTGTAAAACCAGTGATCTTGTTGCGGCTGAATGTGGCAGCCATGTCGAAGTGCAGCTGTTTAATAATATCAATACCTGCGGATATCTCTATCCCAAGGCGATAGGAGTGAGGTACATTGACCATAATGGCTTCCCCCACCGAATTGATCTCCCCGGTGAGCACAAGCTGGTTGCTGTAATCCATGTAAAACAGGTTGGCATTGGCAGTGAACCATTTGTATTTCGCGGTATAACCTAGTTCCCAGTCGTAAAGCCTTTCGGGCGAAGGCATGCGGTTGGTATCCGCATCCTTGTAGTTGTCCCGGCTTGGTTCACGGTTACCTACAGCAAACGACAGGTAAGCCTGGTGGTGCTCATTAAATGCATAGGTCAACCCCAGTTTGGGGTTGAAGAAATTGAAAACATGGACCTGGTCAAGGCTTCTCAAGTCTTCAAGTGTCCCGCTGAGTTTATAACTCACATAACGGTACTGCAGGTCAGCGAAGAGCGAAAGCTTCTTCCAAAAGGTATAATTAATTTTACCGAAGATGTCGAAATCGGTTTTTATGCCTCTCCCGTCGTACCAGTTCCAGCTGTTGCTGCTGGCCGATGCGTACTGCGCCCAGATGATTTTTCCGTATGAATCGCCCTGGTAAAGGCTCCATGCACCCCCAACAATCAGGTTGAGCCTGTCATCAGGCCTGTAATTACTTGAGAATGTCAGTCCGTACATATTATTGTCAAGCCACTTTCGGTTGACCAGGTTCGTAGAGGAGATTGTGTCACTGCCGAGGATGACATCAGGAAGCCCGTAAGAAGAAAAAGCGGCACTCTGCTCATAGTTCTCGTAATAACCGCTTCCCCTGGTATAGTATGCAGCAAGGTTGAGGTCCCAGCCTTTCATGAGCTGTTGTGAAAAAATAGCCTGGAAGTGGGTCTGCACATAGTTATCGGTCTGGTTGTTATAGTATTGTACCTGCCCGTTCTGGTCGTAGTACAATCCCATTGGGTTAAACCTCCGGTTTGTTGAAAGTGAATCTTTAGGTACGCCACCCCAAGCCTGGTAAGTTCTTTCTTTACCCGAGAAAAGTATCATCCTGAACGTGGTTTTGGAACCGTAATAACCTCCCGAAAGGTACCAGGAGCTGAGGTTTGAGAAGGCCCTGTCGATATAACCGTCGGAATGTATATACGAAAACCTCCCGTCGAAGCTGAGGTGGTTTGAAAGCAGCCCGGTGCCGAACCTCAGGGTTGATTTCAACGTGTTATAGGAGCCTCCCGAAACGTCAAGTTCCCCATACGGGTCGGGATTTAATTTTGTTGTCTGTATGTTGATGGAAGCGCCGAAAGCGCCCGCCCCGTTCGTTGATGTTCCCACGCCTCTCTGGATCTGGATGTTGTCGCTGGATGAGGCCATATCGGGAAGGTCGACGAACCACACCCCCTGGGATTCGGGATCGTTCTGTGGAATGCCGTTGATGGTCACGTTGATTCTTGTAAGGTCGGTGCCGCGTATGTTGATACCGGTATAACCGATACCGGTCCCTGCATCAGAAGTGACCACTGTTGACGGAGTGTTCTGGATAAGGTAAGGCATATCTTTGCCCATGTTGATCGATTTGAGCTGGACTGAGGTGATGTCGGTATAGGCAATGGGATATTTCGGCTGTGCCCTGGTAGCAGTCACATTCACTTCTTCACCCAGGATTGCCGCCTGTTCCATCCTGATTGCAATGTTCGTGTCGCGCTGCAATACCAGC
>CAIJYT010000094.1 GCA_903824935.1 uncultured Bacteroidales bacterium
ATGGTTTCCATTGTCAATTGTGAGATATTAAACAGTTCCGGTTCAAGTTCCCGTTCTTTTACCTGAAGTTTCGAAAGATTAAGGACCTCCTCGATGATCCTGTTCAGGTTTGCCACCTGGTCCTTGATCTTTGTAAGCCTTTCATCCATCTGGGGTTCGCTCATCTTTTGTCGGTAGTTGATCAGCGACTCACTGGCAGCGAGAATGGTAGCCAGAGGTGTGCGGAATTCGTGGGAAGCAACTGAGATGAATTTCGATTTCAGCTGGTTCATTTCCTTCTCTTTTTCCATGCCTTCCCTTAGCATGACTTCATATTTCTTCCGATCGGTGATGTCGGTAAAAGTACCTATCATGCGAAGCGGTTTTCCATCGGTGTCCCGGCTTACTACCTTTCCCCTGTCGAGTATCCATTTATAAGTGCCTTCTTTACATAACACACGGTGTTCATTGATATAGATATCCGATCCGCCGTTTAAATGTTTATCAATATCTGCATTGAATTGTTCAGAATCCTCAGGATGCGTCCGTTCCTCGCCCCTTTTGATTTGAAACGTGTTGGGGATTTCATCCACTGAAAAACCGAGCATCTGCAGTAAAAAATTGGAAACAAGGAGTTCATTTGTTGTGATATCCCAATCCCATACGCCTTCGCCGGAACCTTCCAGTGCAAACTTCCAGCGTGCCTCACTTTCCCTGAGATCCTTTTCAAGGTTTTTCTTTTCGGTGAGGTCAATTTTAATTGCAATAAAAGAAGAGACTTTATTCAGATTGTCAATAACCGGTGTGATGGTGAGTTCTTCAGGGAAGAGGCTGCCGTCTTTTCTTTTGTTAATAAGCTCGCCGGCCCAGACTTTCCCGCTTTTAATCGTTGCCCAGAGTTTCTTGTAAAACTCAGCATCCTGTTTTCCCGATTTTACAAGTTCTCCGGGAGTCTTGCCAATGATTTCCCCATATGAATATCCGGTATGATTTAAAAAGCTGGTATTCGACCAGGTAATCCGGCCCCCGGTGTCGGTTATAATAATCGGTATAGAGAAGGATTCAAAAGCCGCGCTTTGCATTTTCAGGGCTGCCTCTGCTTTTTCTCTTTCCTGCACATCCCTCGATATTCCGTAAAGCACGTCCTTCTCATCCCACTTCCCGAGAATGACCCGTGTTTCCACAGGGATCAGGGTCCCGTTCTTTGCACAGAGGGGGACGGGGCAGTATGACTCACGGCCCTCCAGCATTTCCTTTACGATAAAGCCTGCCTCATCGCGGCGTTCAGCAGGATGAACCTCAAGGACATGCATTCCTTTTAGTTCTTCCTGAGTATAACCAAGCCTTTTTTGCACCACCGGGTTGGTCATAATGATGTTCCCCTGGGTATCCAGGATGAACAGAAAGTCGTCGATGGTATCAAACAGCATTCTGAAATTCTGCTGGCTTGTGAACAAGGCCTGTTCAGCTTCCAGGCGGGAAAGGGCAGCGCCTATCTCCATGGCCAGGGCTTCCAGCGAAGGCCCCATTATTCTGTAAAAATCCCCCATTGTCCTTGAACCTACGTTCATGGACCCTATCACTTTTTCTTCATGTTTGATCGGTATCACCGCAATACCAAGGATGCCATTAAGGTACATTTGATCAGTCCGTTCAAGTTCTGCCTTCTCAAACAGTCCCCAAACGGGTTTACCTTCCAGTACAAGTTTTACATTGGGAGAATCTGCATCATACGACTTTTTATCTTCGAGAAATTTATCCGATAAGCCCAGGGAAGCCTGCAACACCAGGTTGGAACTTGCGTGTTCAAAAAGGTAAATGCCGCCCCCGTCGATATTTTCAAGCTGAAGTACTTTTTCAAGAGCAATTGACAGCGCTTCCGGGATCTGGGTTGTTTCATTCAGTGCAGTTGCCAGGTCACGTTGTATCCTGATGAAATTCTCGGAATTCTTCCTTAGGGTGATATCTTCAAAAATATAGAGCCTCCCATGGTATTTGTCGTCTGCATCCCGTATCTGGGTGGAATACCTGTGGATGGTTCGTCCGTCCTTAAACGGAATGTCATCCGCCACGACCGTGCGGTTCAACTCATCCTGCAAAGGTTTACATGATTCCGCAAAAGCAGGGACATCAAAAAGCACCTTAAGGCAATCGGGAATAATATCGTTGTTTTTCAATTCCCCCCTGCCCATGCGTTCTTCAAGATGTTCAATATTCCACATCTGGCAAAACCTTTGGTTAAAATACAGGATGTCATCGTTGCGATTGTCAACCACCAGGAAGGCAAGCGGGGTGGAAGCTGTCATCATGGTAAGCAATGATTCGTTCCAGCGCAAATCCTCCTCTGCTTTCAACCTCTCGGTGATGTCGTGTATAACCGAGAACAGCAGGTCTTTGTCCTGTATCCTTACCGGGGTGGAATAGACCTCCACGGTCCTGATGTTTCCCGAGGCCAGTTTATGCTGGAAGATGAAATAATTCTGGTGATGTTCCCTTGCGGTTTGCATATTCTGATGAATCTGCTCCCGCGACATTATATTTATCTCCCCTATATTAATCTTTGCCGTATCA
>CAIJYT010000095.1 GCA_903824935.1 uncultured Bacteroidales bacterium
ATAAAAGTCTTTTTGATCTTCGCTTCAATTTTCTTTATCAGGTATTTTTCCTTGAGGTTAAGGAGGATGATGGAAGTGCCCGCCCTTCCTGCCCTTCCCGTACGTCCGCTGCGATGGGTATAAGAATCGATATCCTCGGGAAGATTATAGTTGATAATATGGGTGAGGTTATCCACGTCGAGTCCGCGGGCAGCCACGTCGGTTGCGACCAGCAGCCTGATATGGCCAATCCTGAATTTGTTCATCACCGTATCCCTCTGGATCTGCGAAAGATCACCATGCAGTGATTCGGCATTGTAACCGTCATGAATGAGTTTATCGGCAATTTCCTGGGTTTCCTTACGGGTGCGGCAGAAAACAATGCCATAAACCGCAGGATAAAAGTCAACGATGCGTTTCAGCGCAGGGTACTTGTCCCTGGCATGAACCGTGTAATACACATGTTTGATATTGTCGGCCCCCGAATTTTTGGTTCCTATAGTCACCTCGATGGGGTCTTTCATGTATTTTCGGGCAATTGAAGCCACTTCCGAAGGCATGGTCGCAGAGAACAGCAGGGCCCTGCGTTCCGGCGGAACGGTTTCGAGGATGTCCCTGAGGTCGTCACTGAACCCCATGTTCAGCATCTCATCAGCTTCATCAAGCACTATGGTCCTCACCTGTGTTAATTTTATCGCCTTACGGCGGATGAGGTCGAGCAGCCTTCCCGGCGTGGCTACCACAATCTGTATGCCTTTCTTCAGGGCCCTGATCTGCATATCTATGCTGCTGCCACCAAAAACAGGCAGGGTAGTGAGATCATCATTGAACTTTGCAAAATCGTTGAGATCATCGGCGATCTGCATGCAAAGCTCGCGGGTGGGACAAAGCACCAGCACCTGGGGCAGGTTGATATCAGCTTCTATCATCTGTATCAATGGAAGCCCGTATGCAGCGGTTTTCCCTGTGCCTGTCTGTGCAAGCACTATCATATCCTGATTCTCGTTCAGTACGAGAGGAATGACTTTTTCCTGAACAGGCATTGCATTTTCAAAGCCAAGTTCCTGTACGGCCCTGACATATTGCTCAGAAATGCCTAATTCTTCAAATGTAAACATGTTAAAAAAAATTTATGTGCTGACGGACTTTCCGGTCCTTGGTGTGAATCTCTTAAGGGGGGAAAAATACTATGACCGGGGGCACGGATTAATAAGACTGCAAATATACAACATTTTTTTAACATTGATAAACAAGGTATTAAGTCTGTGATCACGAAAAGTACTAATTTTGGATATTCATTTATCCCTGTAAACAAATCCCCCATGAAACAGATTATGTTTTTCTTTTGCCTGATGATTTTGCTCATTTCCCCTTCTTTTTCCCAGGATAATTCACAATGGAGGGGGCCCAACCGTGACGGCATCTACCCTGAAACCGGACTTCTGAAATTTTGGCCCGAAGCTGGCCCCACCCTGCTTTGGCATTTTGATGAGCTGGGCGAAGGGCATTCATCCGCAGCGGTAACGAACGACCGTATATTCATCAACGGGGAGATCAACGGAATAGGTTATCTTTTCTCGCTTGACCTGGACGGGAAACTTCTCTGGAAACTGCCTTACGGGGAAGAATGGACCGAGAGCTGGCCGGGTGTGCGCAGCACCCCTCTAATTAACGACGGGAAGATATACCTGATGAGCGGTTTCGGCAAAGTGGTTTGCCGAAAAGCCGATAACGGGGATCTTGTCTGGACCATAGACGTTTTAAAAGACTTTAATGGCCCTAATATCAAATGGGGGGTCACAGAAAACCTCCTTATCGACGGCAACAAACTGTTCTGCACCCCCGGGGGGCCAGAAGCCAGCGTGGTTGCTCTCGACAGGAACAACGGCAAATTACTCTGGAAATGCGCAGCGAAAGGAGAAGCCAGCGCATACTGCAGCCCCGCCATCTTCACACATAATAATCACAGGATACTTGTCACCCATACAGCAAGCTCAATCATCGGCATTGATGCAGAAACAGGAAAATTTCTCTGGAGCGTCGACCAGCCTAACACTTACTCTGTGCATGCCAACACACCCGAATATATTGACGGATCGGTTTACTGCATATCGGGATACGGCAAAGGAGGCGTCATGCTGAAACTCAGTGATGATGGTAACAGCGTTACCGAAGCCTGGAGGAGCCCATCGATAAGCCACCGCATGGGCGGGTTCGTTGTACTGAACGGAAAGATCTACGGATCGGATGACTCAGGCAAGGCCTGGTACTGCACCGACTGGAAGACCGGCACCGACATGTATTCAGGAAAGATCGCCGGCAAGGGAAACATCATCTCTGCCGACGGAATGTTATACTGCTACGGCGACAATGGCGAGATCGTCCTTGCCCGGCCAACCCCCACCGCTTTTGTGAAAGCCGGTTCATTCAAAGTCCCCTTCGGCAGCGCCCAACACTGGGCCCACCTGGTCATCAAAAACGGCAGGCTGTACGTTAGGCACGGGAATTCGCTGATGGTGTATGATATCCGGAAGGGATAGGGCAGAAGTGAATTTTTGGATGTAATTTATTTTTTGTACTATATTTCGAACATATTTATTATCTTTGTACTTAATATAGTACATATGAATTCAAAAAAGCAGATTCTCTTCCCCAAACACCAAAAGATGCTGGAGATCCTTGGTGAAAACATTAAACTTGCGCGGAAACGTCGGAACCTCACCACTATACAGATTTCCGAACGAGCCAATATAAGCAGGAATACGCTTTACCTCATTGAAAAAGGAAGTTCTGGCGTTTCCCTTGGTGCCCTTTTCAATGTTTTACGGGTGCTCGGCCTTCAGGATGATCTCCTGAAACTCGCAGCTGATGATCAGTTTGGTAAAAAGCTCCAGGACATTAAACTTCTTGGTAAAAAATAAGATGTCGACAGACAAGACAGACATATTTGTTTATGCTCATTGGTGCGGTATGCCCGAACCTGTTTTTATTGGGATTTTGTCTGCACACCAGGGAAAGAGCCGAAGATCCTTCAGCTTTGAATATGATGAGCATTGGCTCAGGGGGAAGGATCTGTTTCTCCTTGATCCGGACATTGGATTGTTCCCAGGCCCCCAATTCCCAGTAAAAAAAGAGAATTTCGGAATCTTTCTTGATTCCATGCCTGACACCTGGGGACGGACCCTGATGACCCGGAGAGCTTTGCAAATTGCAAAATCGGAAGGGACAATTGCACCCATTTTGCATGAAACAGACTATCTCCTTGGAGTTGCAGACAAGTGCCGCATGGGTGCAATGCGTTTTAAGCTTGATCGGGAAGGGCCTTTTCTTGATGACGATTTTCATACCCCTGTTCCACCATGGACCTCTGTTAGAGAATTGCAGCATATTGCTGACCTTGTTGAGTCGGGCAGGAATCCCAGGGAATTGAATAAATGGCTGATCATGCTGATGGCGCCTGGATCTTCCCTTGGCGGTGCTAGGCCAAAAGCAAACGTACTGGATAAAAATAGCCAACTTTGGATTGCAAAATTTCCATCAAAGAACGATACTATTGACAAGGCCAAATGGGAATTTCTTGCTTACAAACTTGCAATTGCAGCAGGTGTCAGGATGTCAGAATCCAGGATTGAAAAGGTTGCAGGCAATTATTATACTTTCTTTACCAAACGGTTTGACCGCATCAGGGAAGAACGTGTCCATTTTGCCTCAGCCATGACGATAACAGGAAACAATGAAGAAACGCTCCGTGATAAAAGGCATAGCTACCTTGATCTTTCCATGTTTATCCAGGACCATGGCGGAAAAATCAATCATGATCTTGCAGAGCTTTGGCGAAGGATCGTTTTTAATATCGCCGTTTCCAATACGGATGATCACCTGAGAAACCATGGATTTCTAATTGATAAAGGAGCGTGGTGCATTAGTCCTGCTTATGATGTGAATCCTTCTATTGACAAGGAAGAACTGGCTCTGAACATTGACGAAAGCAGCGGAGCCCTGGATTTTGGCCTTGCCCTTGATGTCACTGGGTATTTCAGGTTAACCCCAAAAGAAGCACAATTGATTCTTTCTCGGGTTTTAGAAGTTGTCAGGAATTGGAAAAAAACAGCAAAGCAAATCGGGATTTCCCGTTCAGAGATTGAATTAATGCAACCTGCTTTTCGCTTCTGAAGATAATCAATTCTTCCACTGCTCTGTATGGGACCGGATGTATTCTATGACCTCCTGGTGTTCATCTTTCCCGGTACCTCTTATGAAAATCGGTTTACCGAAAGCAATATGAATTGGTTTCTGCCGGTAAATGGGCCCTAGATATTTTGTCAGACGGCCGTTACCCCAGAAATCGGTTTTGATCGCAACCGGGATAACCGGGACAGCTGCGCGGGCTGCGAGTTTTACACCGATTGAATTGAACTCTTCGGGAACGAATTCCGTTTTTCGGGTATGCTGGGGAAAAACGATTACCGAGATCCCCTGCGAAAGTCTCTGCAATCCCTCCTGCATCACGATGTTGAAGTCCTCCCTTGGGTTGCTCCTGCTTAACACTACAGGATTGCGCGAACGCATCACCGCACCGAAAATCCAATGGCTTACAAGTGCATCTTTAACGATGAAGGTAACATCCTTCAAAGGTTGTATCAGCCCTGGAAAGATCATGGTCTCAAGAGTACTCATATGATTGCTGACGAAAACCACCGGCCCCTTTGTGTTTCTTATGTTTTCAAGGCCGCTGATATGGAACCTGCCCCCGCAGCCTTCGATAAGCCTGAAAATATCCTGGGACGAAGACACCCAGTAGTCCGTATCGTACAGGCCTTTCACTGCAGCTTTACGGGTTTTAAAACAAAGACTGACATAGCGGGTCATGAAATAGATCCTGGTATTCATTGCCAGCCGATCCAACAGAAAACGCCTGGTATTTACAGGCGTGCTGTAGGAATCGCTGCTCAGTAAAAACCGGGTAATATGATCGTTTCTGTCTTTCATTTCAGGGCCGAAAATACAAATTTTTCTCAAGAAATATCAAGCTAAAGGCCATGCTGTTGATTCCCGTAATCAGGATTTACCACTCCGGTCCTGAATGTGTCATGAAATTGCTTCTGGTTCAGCCCTTTTTGAATATCTTTGCCTATACTTTTCAACCACTAAAATTTCAGAAATCATTATGAAACCATTTCAATTGCTCTGTTGCTTCCTTGGCTTGTCGTACGCTGTTTTTTCACAATCCCCAGCCCAGTGGAGGGGGCCCGAACGAAGCGGGATCTATAATGAAAACAACCTCCTGAAAGAATGGCCTGCCGTAGGACCGGCTATGATCTGGTCGGCCGAAGGCATTGGGAAAGGAAATTCTTCCGCTGCAGCTGACGGTAAGGCCGTTTATGTCACAGGCATGAAAGATTCCACTGATATCCTTACCGCTATCAGCCTGGATGGAAAGATCCTCTGGCAGACTCCTTTCGGACCATCATTTTCAGGCTCCTTCCCCGATACAAGGACCACTCCCACCGTTGACGGGGATCTCGTTTACGTCATCAGCGGGGGCGGAACTGTTGCCTGTGTGAATAAAACCGACGGTAAGATCAAATGGTCGGTCAAAGGCCTGGAAAAATTTTCAGGAAAATTCGGTCAGTGGGGTGTGTGCGAATCTCCCCTGGTTGCAGGGAACAAGGTGATCTACACACCGGCAGGTCAGAAAACCACCATGGTGGCCCTGGACAAAAATACGGGGGAAACCATATGGCAGTCAGCTTCGCTCAACGATACAGGCTCGTATGTTTCACCCAGGCTGATTAAGTACGGGAACAAGGATATCATCGTCACTATCATCAACAAATACCTTATGGGGGTGGATCTTGACAATGGTAATATCCTCTGGACTTTCGATTACGGGACTTACATGCCTGAACAGGGTTTGAAGATATGGCCGGGCGCTCCAAAAACCAACGCCATCACTCCCCTGTTCGACAATGGATGCCTCTATATAACAGGAGGTTACAATCATGTAGGAGTTATGTTCCGGATCTCGGATGACGGATCACGGATCACGAAGGTATGGACCGATACCGTCCTGGATTGCCATCACGGCGGGGTAGTCCTGCTCGATGGTTATATCTACGGTTCAAACTGGATCAATAACGGCCTGGGCAACTGGTGCTGCCTTGACTGGAAGACAGGCAAACTGATGTGGCAGGAAAAATGGTTCACCAAAGGCCCCATCATCTCGGCCGACGGAATGCTTTACTGCCAGGAAGAGAAGACAGGCAATGTGGGCCTGGTAAAACCCGATCCGCAGAAATTCACATTGATCAGCAGTTTTAAAGCGCCATTAGGGAAAGGACCTTACTGGGCGCATCCTTCCATCAGCAACGGCATACTTTACATAAGGCATGGAGATGTGTTGATGGCTTATGACATCAGGAAAAAATAAACGTGAAGAACTATTCCCGGTATATACTGTACTCCCTGTTGATCCTTGGCATTGGGTTGATGGCGGCATGGTTTTTTCATGACCCTGCTTCATCCTTAAAACAATCCGAGCCGGGAATGGACAACAGGAAAAAAGGCGGGGCAGCATCATCCGAGAAAGTCAACATTGGCGAAAGCTTTACTTCCTTTAAAACCTGCAGCAGCATGCCCGGTGCGAACTGGCCGCGTTTCAGGGGATTGAACTCCGACAATATCAATACTGAAAATATACGGCTGATATCGAAGTTCGGAAGTTCCGGCCCTCGTATCCTTTGGAAAGTCAGCCTGGGCGAAGGACATGCTGCCCCTGCAATTTATGACGGCAGGGTTTACGTCCTGGACTATGATGAAAGTAAAAAGGAAGATGCCTTGCGTTGTTTCTCGTTGCTGAACGGGGAAGAACTCTGGAGGAGGGGATACCACGTACGCCTTAAGCGCAACCACGGGCTTTCAAGAACGATTCCTGCAGTTTCGAATAATTACGTGCTCACCATAGGCCCCCGCTGCCAGGTGATGTGCTGCGACAGGAGCAGCGGGGCCCTGCTCTGGGGAATGGACCTGGGTCGTGAATTCCAGGCAGAGGTGCCCTTCTGGTATACCGGCCAGTGCCCGCTGATAGACAATGACACTGCAATCATCGCGGTGGGAGGCAGATCTCTGCTCATGGCGGTGGATTGCAAAACCGGCAAGAAAGCCTGGGAAACTCCAAATCAGCATAACTGGAAAATGTCGCATTCATCCATCATGACAATGAACCTGGGCGGAAAGAAAATGTACGTCTATTGTGCTATCGGAGGCGTATGCGGGATAGCAGCCTCAGGTCCGGAGCGCGGGAAGGTACTGTGGGAGACCACTGAATTTGCACCCTCGGTCGTAGCTCCAAGTCCCGTTATAATGGATGAAGGACGTATCTTTGTATGTGCAGGTTACGGGGCCGGTTCAGCCCTGCTCCAGGTAAAAGCAAACAACGGGGCGTTTTCGGTGAAGGTTTTGCAGAAACTGAAACCCCAGGACGGGCTTGCATCGGAGCAGCAGACCCCGGTGTTTTACGGGGGATATCTTTACGGTATACTCCCGAAAGACGCCGCAGGACTGCGTAACCAGTTCGTATGCTGCAAAGGGAACGACTGCAGTAAAATAGTGATGAACAGCGGCAAGACCGACAGGTTCGGCATGGGCCCGTACATTCTTGCCGACGGGAAATTTTTTATTCTGAATGACGACGGGGAAATGACCATTGCAAAAGCTTCACCTGCGGGATTTACAGTGCTCGACAGGGCCAGGATCATTGACGGGCAGGATTCATGGGGCCCCATTGCGATCACTGAGGGTTACCTGCTGATGAGGGATTCGAAGACGATGGTGTGCCTGGATGTTAAAGAGAAGTAGCGAAGTAATAAAAAAGTAGCGAAGTAGCGAAGAAGCGAAATAAGAAATAGAGAAATAAAGAAATGAAACAGAAGATCTTTATTATTGCGGGACTGGTACTGCTGGTGATCGTGATCGTGATCATGGTGAGGGACCTCTTTTCTTCAAAAAAAGAAGATCAGAAAAACCCGTACGACTATAAGCTGAATGAACTTAAAAAGACCGCGGGCAAGCAAATTGCATATAACGAGGCTTTATCATTCAGGACGGGGCTGGAAGAGATCCATGCAATTGCATGCGGGGCAGGGGACCGTATTTTTGTCGGCGGATCAAAAGGGGTTGAGATCTTCGAGAAAGACGGAAAACCTGCAGGGAAGTTCGGTTTTGAAGGCTTTGCATCTTCATTGGCCATGGATAAGAAAGGAGATTTTTTCATAGGGATGCAAGACCATGTCGAGGTTTATAGCCCTGAAGGAAAACTCCTGAAAAAATGGAACGGCATATCGCCTGAATCTTTTCTTACCAGCATTGCAGTTTCGGACTCCTTTGTTTTTGTTGCTGATTACGGTAAAAGGGCGGTTTACCGTTACGACCATGAAGGCCGTCTCATCAACCGCATAGGAGAAAAAGACCCTGAAAAAAAAGTGCCAGGATTTATTGTCCCCAGCCCTTATTTCGACCTGGCCATCAGGTATAATCACGAACTCTGGGTTGCCAATACCGGGAGGCATTCCATGGAGCAGTTCAGTTACGATGGTACAATGAACTCAGCCTGGGGTGAAGCTTCCATGGCCATTGACGGCTTTTGCGGATGTTGCAACCCCTCTCACTTTGCCTTCCTTCACGACGGTTCATTCGTGACCAGTGAGAAAGGCATTGAAAGGGTGAAAATTTACTCGCCAAAGGGAGAATTTAAATGCATTGTTGCTCCTCCATCAGCATTCACAGAAGGAACAAGGGGACTTGACCTGGCTGTGGATTCCAGGGACAGGATAATAGTGCTTGACCCTGAAAGGAAACAGGTAAGGATATTTGTAAAAAAATAAGTTATGCCAGGCAGGCGTGAATTTCTGAACACCTTGATGCGGGGAGGGATCCTTGCAGCGCTTGGCCTGCTCAGCGGTGCAGTGATATTCCGTTCACGCGACGAAAAGTCCTGCTCCTATGGTTTTGACTGCAGCGGCTGCAGCCGTTCGAAAAGCTGCATGCTGCCTGCCGCCCTTGAAGCCAGGCAAATGGTTTGGCAGCTCGACATGACAAAGTGCATACAGTGCGGGAGATGCGCCACCAACTGCGTGATGAGCCCTTCGGCAGTGAAATGCACCCATGCCTTTGCGATGTGCGGTTACTGCGACCTCTGCGGGGGCTATTTCAAGCCCGGGACCAAGACCCTGACCACCGCTGCCGAGAACCAGCTCTGCCCCACCAACGCACTGAAGCGGAAATTCATAGAAGATCCTTTCTTTGAATATACCATTGATGAGGAACTATGCATAGGATGCGGCAAATGCGTTAAAGGCTGCGGGGCTTTCGGCAACGGCTCGCTTCAACTGCAGGTGCGCCACGACCGCTGCAAGAACTGCAACGAATGTTCCATTGCAAGAAGCTGTCCGGCCCAGGCTTTTACACGGGTGCCGGCCAACAAGCCCTCCCTGCTCAGGGGGCTGGGGCCTGAACTCCCTAAAGAAACAGCAAAGAAAAATCAGGCAAATGGATAAAAGTCGTACATCGTACCCTGTAAGTCGTACTTTGTACTTTGTACATCGTATAATCCCAGGCCTCCTTTTTCTTCTTCTGCCGCTCATCACGCTTCCGATCCAGCGTTTCCCGAAACCTGAATTCGAATCGGCCTACACCCAGCCCCAGACGTTCATTCCCACACCAAGAGCTGAATTCCTCGCCTACCTCGACGTTTTCGTACTATTAATTTCTCTTGGCGTGGTCACCTGGCTGGTGCTGAAGAAACGTTCCAGGCTTTGGGTGTTCTTCATGTCGTTGTTTTCCCTGGCTTACTTCGGGTTTTACCGCGAAGGCTGTGTTTGCAGCATAGGCTCTATACAGAATGTGAGCCTGGCGCTTTTCGACCATTCATTTATCTTACCCCTGAGTGTGCTGGCTTTTTTCCTCCTTCCGCTTATCTTCACCCTCTTCTTCGGACGCACTTTCTGTGCCTCTGTTTGCCCGTTCGGCGCCATACAGGACCTTGTCGCATTCAAGCCACAGCCCCTGGGCTCAAGGCTCAACACCGTACTGGGCATCATTCCCTACCTCTACCTCGGGCTGGCTGTATTGTTCGCCGCCACAGGCACCGATTTCATCATCTGCAGATACGACCCCTTCGTAGGCATTTTCCGTTTCAATGCTTCCTTCGGAATGTTCCTTTTCACCGGAATCCTGCTGCTGTCGGGCGTTTTCATTGCAAGGCCTTACTGCCGCTTCCTGTGTCCTTACGGGGTTCTCCTCAACTGGACCAGCCGGTTCTCCCTCAGGCATCTCAGTATTACTCCGGCCGAGTGCATTCAATGCAGGCTTTGCGAGAGCTCCTGTCCATACGACGCCATTGACTACCCGGTAACCGATAAAAGCCCTGAAAGCAGGCCTGTGATGGTCAGGAAAATGATGATTCTTACGCTCCTTGTGCCATTCCTGGTGCTTATCTTCGGATATGCAGGTTCCAGGATGCAGGATACCCTTGCAGGTGTTGACGCCAGGGTGAAGCTGGCAAAGGAAGTGATGGCGCTGTCGCGGATTCAGGATGCGGGATACGGGATGCAAGATGAATCATTTGAAATAAAAGCTTACAAAGCTTCAGGGAAGACCGAAAGCCAGGTGTACAGCGAGGCTTCAGCAGTTCTTAAGAAATTTTATTTCGGCGGATGGCTTTTCGGCGGGTTTACAGGCCTTGTCATTGCGCTGCTTATTGCCGGCCGCATGCTGCCGGTTTACCGTAAAGACTATGTTACCAATAAGGGACGCTGCTTCAGCTGCGCCCGATGCACTGATTACTGCCCTATCAAATCCTGAAACGAAACTGCGAATGAAAATCGGCAAATCACCGCTTAACACCATAAGGCTTCTTGAGAATATCTCCCTGGGAAGTGCTGTCTTTGCAGTGGTGCTTTGCGTGCTCATCATCGTCAATTACATCCAGATCAAACGGGCCGATCCCCTGAACACTCCTGCAATGACCATCCTGGTTGAAAAACTCCAGAATGATCCCGGCAATGATCAGCTCAGGCAGGAAATCCGAACCCTTGACCTCCTTGCCCGGAAAGCATTCTTCACCTCCCAATGGCAGGTGCGCATGGGCGGTTACCTTCTGTTCATCAGCATACTGCTACTTGCATCCTGCATCAAAACTATTGAACTTATCAGGGTTAAACTTCCTGAAGAACCTGCAGGGAAACCTGCCCTATTCTGGGAAACCACAAGGCTCAGGCGCACATGGCTTATATATTCGGGAGCGGGACTGGTAGTTCTCACACTGCTGCTGGCATGGCTGACGCATGAGAATCTGGGAAAGGACTTTGAATCGGGAACCGTGAACCGTGAATCGGGAATCGTGAACCGTGAATCGGGAACCGTGAACCGTGAATCGGGAACCGTGATGCGGGATACTTCAGCCAGTCACCAGTCACCAGTCACCAGTCACCAGTCTGCATCGGACTACCCGACCATGCAGGAGGTAAAGAACAACTTCCCATGTTTCAGGGGGCCTGGAAGCATAGGTATTACAGAGCGGACGGGCATCCCGGTAAGTTGGGATGGGAAATCAGGTAAGAACGTCAAATGGAAGACTGCAATTCCCCTTCCGGGCAATAATTCGCCCGTGATATGGAATGACAGGATTTACCTGAGCGGGGCCAGCGAATCAAAACGGGAAGTTTACTGTGTTGATGCAGTGAGCGGGAAAATACTCTGGACAAGTACTGTGGATAAGATCCCCGGTTCACCTTCGCAGGTTCCCGGAGTAAGCAAGGAAACAGGTTTTGCAGCACCCAGCCTTGCCACCGAAGGACGAAGGGTGTACGCGATCTTTGCCAATGGCGACCTCACGGCATTTGATATGGACGGCAATAAAGTCTGGGCGAAGAACCTGGGCATGCCTGCCAATCATTACGGGCATTCATCTTCGCTCATCATGTACCGAGATATCCTCATAGTGCAGTATGACCAGCGCTCTGGTCCGGCCGTGATGGGGCTTTCGGGAAAGACAGGGGAACAGGTATGGAAAACTGCCAGGAATGTCAAAATATCCTGGGCTTCTCCATCATTGGTCAATACCGGCAAACGAATGGAACTTCTGCTCGCCGCAGAGCCCTGTGTGGCATCCTATGACCCGCTTACAGGAAAAGAGCTCTGGAAGCTCGACTGCATCAGCGGGGAAGTAGGTCCTTCCCTGGCCTACGCCAACCTGTTAATATTCTCGGTGAACGAATATTCTACACTATCGGCCATCCGCACAGGCGAAAACCCGAAGGTGATCTGGGAAAACAATGAATTCCTTTCGGATGTTCCCAGCCCTGTAGCAAATGATGATTTTCTTTTCCTGGTAACCAGTTACGGCACGGCGGTATGCTATGATGCCACGGCCGGGACCAAATACTGGGAGCATGACTTCGGCACCCCGGTTTACTCCTCTCCCATGCTGGCCGAAGGAAAGCTCTATATCATGGATAAGAAAGGCCTGATGCATATCATAAAAGCCGGCAAAGAGTTTGCGCAGATCAGCGAATGCCCTCTGGGCGAAGGATCCTTCTGCACCCCGGCATTTACCAACGGCCATATTTTCCTCAGGGGCGACAAAAATTTATATTGCATCGGGAAATGAAAGAATACACCGAAAACATCCACGAGGTTGTTGACCGCATCGTTTCCCGCAGGGGACGATCGGCCGATGCGGTTATTCCCATACTGCAGGACATACAGCATGAATTCAACCACCTGCCGGAGGAGGCCCTGAAATACACTTCGCTTGTGACTGACATCAGCCCTGCCCGGATTGAAGGGGTTGCTTCATTCTATTCACAGTTCAGGCGACAAATGACAGGAGAGCACGTGATCAGTGTTTGTACAGGGACAGCCTGCCATGTGAAGGGTTCGAACCTGGTGTACGATGCACTCTGCAGGGAGATGAAACTGAAGGATAACGAAACTACCGATGCTGCAGGGGTTTTCACCATCGAAAAGGTGGCCTGCCTGGGCTGCTGCACTCTTGCCCCGGTTGTAAGGATAGATACCGTCACCTACGGTCATGTGATGCCTGAGAATGCAGGCGACATCCTGGTCGATTTCCTGAAAAAAGGAAAACAGCAGCTGAAAGCCGGGGCAGGCGCCGCTCCCTTATCCGCAGTAAAAGGAGAAATAAGAATAGGCCTTGGTTCATGCTGCATCGCCAGCGGAAGCGCCGAGGTGAAGACCGAACTTGAAAAGACCGTTGCCGAAGCAGGCCTTCAGGTTGAAGTGAAACAGGTGGGCTGCGTGGGCATTTGCAACCAGGTACCCATACTTGAGATCGTCAAACCCGGCGAGAACACAGCATTCTATGCACATATCAAACCTGAGGAAGTGAAGCAGGTGGTGCTCAGCCATTTCAGGCCCGAAGGAACTTACCGCAGGATCAGGTCGAAAGTTGTTTCTCTCTTTGAAAATATGATGGCGGATGAGGCGCCGCGTTCGGTGCAGAAGTATATGTTCGAACAGAGGGATACGCCACTCTCGCTTTTCCTCAGTCCGCAGATTAATATCGCCACTGAGAACCGCGGTATCCTAAGCCCCTGCGATATAACTGAGTTCAGGAAGGCCGGCGGATTTGAAGCATTGTCCGCCTGCCTGGAAAACATGAACCCTCAACAGGTCATTAATGAGATCATATCCAGCGGCCTGCGCGGCCGCGGCGGTGCGGGATTCCCCACCGGCCGCAAGTGGCAGATGGTTCACGACCAGGCTGAAGGAGAAAAATATATCATCTGCAACGGGGATGAAGGCGACCCCGGGGCATTCATGGACAGGATGCTGCTTGAATCCTACCCATACCGCATCATCGAAGGAATGCTGATCGCTGCATATGCTGTCGGTGCAGTCAAAGGACTGTTCTATATACGGGCCGAATACCCCCTGGCCGTGATGAGGATCACCGAAGCCATTCAGGTTTGCCGCGCTGAAGGCCTGCTGGGTGAAGACATCATGGGAAGCGGTTTTTCATTTGATTTGAAAATATTCGAAGGGGCCGGGGCTTTTGTTTGCGGTGAAGAAACCGCGCTTATAGCTTCCGTTGAAGGGCAGCGCGGGATTCCCCGTCTGAGGCCTCCTTACCCTGCTGTCCACGGGATCTATGGGAAGCCTACGCTGATCAACAATACCGAGACCTTCTCACTGGTCTCATGGATCATCCGGAATGGCGCTGCGGCTTTTGCAGGGATAGGCACCGAAAGAAGCAAAGGCACCAAGGTGTTTGCCCTTGCAGGGAAAGTCAGGAGGGGCGGACTTATTGAAGTCCCAATGGGCATAAGCCTCCGAAAGATCGTTGAGGAACTCGGGGGAGGGATTTCGGGTGACAGGCAGTTCAAGGCCGTTCAGATCGGGGGCCCTTCGGGAGGCTGCATCCCCGCTTCACTTGCCGATATGCCTGTCGATTACGAAGCCCTTGCAGAAGCCGGTGCAATGATGGGATCGGGCGGTCTTATCGTGCTTGACGAATCGGACTGCATGGTCGACATCGCTCATTACTTTTTGTCGTTCACCCAGGACCAGAGCTGCGGTCAGTGCACTTTCTGCCGTATAGGAACACGAAGGATGCTGGAGCTGCTTGATAAAATCCGAAGCGGCGAGGCTGTGGCCGAAGACATTGACAAACTCGAACATCTTGCCAGGAGTACGCATGCGGGAAGCCTTTGCGGGCTGGGGAAAACCGCGCCAAACCCGGTGTTATCGACTTTAAGATATTTCAGGCATGAATACGAAGCCCATATCAACGGTCATTGCCCGGCAGGGAAATGCGCGCCCATCATTCATTACAGCATTACTGATGAATGCATAGGCTGTACCAAATGCGCACAGCGCTGCCCTTCTGATGCGATCGCTTACAAACCTTATGAGGTTCACAACATAGAGCAGGAAAAATGCATAAAGTGCGACATCTGCCGGCAGGTTTGCCCGGTCGACGCGGTAAAAATAAGTAGCGAAGTAGCGAAATAGCGAAAAGCGTTCGCCGAAGGCGAAATGAGCACGCAAATGAAATAAACAATTGGTGCGAATAAAATATGAAGATCAGGATAGACCATAAGGAAGTTGAAGTCAGCGAAGGCATGACCATCATGCAGGCTGCTGCATTGCTCGGCATTCCCATTCCTGCGCTTTGTTTCAGCGAAGGGATAGCCCACCATCCTTCCTGCATGGTCTGCATGGTGAAAGACCTTGACAGCGGCCGGCTTCTTCCATCCTGCGCTTATCCTGTGAGCGACGGGATGAACATACAGACCCATTCGCACGAGGTCCATGAAGCAAGGCGTGAAGCCCTTGAGCTTCTTCTCAGCGACCATGTAGGTGATTGCGAGGCCCCCTGCCGCAGGTCCTGCCCGGCCTTTATGGACATACCCGAAATGAACAGGCTGATCGCCTCCGGTAAGTTCGAAGAAGCCCTGTCGGTGGTGAGAGAAGAGATCGCACTTCCCCTGGTCCTCGGGTATATCTGTCCCGCACCCTGCGAAAAAGCCTGTCACCGCGCGTCGATCGACGGAGCGGTGGCGATCTGTCTGCTTAAGAGAGTAACTGCGGAAGCAGTCGGCAGTCGGCAGTCGGCAGTCGGCAGTCACGGGTCACGGGTTGCGATTATCGGCACAGGCCCCTCAGGGCTGGCGGCGGCATTTTACCTGCAACGCATGGGCCACCAGGCGGTGTTGTTTGACCAGCATAAGGAAGCAGGAGGGTTACTGAGATACCATATCACCGAAGACAAGCTTCCAAGGAAGGCCCTGGACGAGGAGGTCGAAGTGATCAGGCAGATGGGAGCAGAATTCAGGATGAACACCCTCGTCACAAAGGAATTTTTCGATGATGTATTGCTCAGGGAATTCGATGCTGTGATCATTGCCAGCGGGCGGGAGGAAAAACAGATCACCGACGATTTCGGGCTGGAAGTTGACGAGCACGGGCTGAAAGTGAGCAGGACCACGCTGGAGGCCCACACCAGGCAACCCGCAGAAGACAGTCGGCAGTCGGCAGTCGGCAGTCAGCAGTCGGCAGTCAGAAGACAGTCAGCAGTCACGGTTCACGATTCACGGTTCACGGTTCACGGTATTTTTGCCTGCGGAAACATTATCCGGAAGCGGCAAATGGCGGTGCGTTCTGTGGCCCAGGGGAAAGCCGCGGCTTTATCGGCCGACCATTATCTGAATACAGGCAAACCCGGAGGGATACATCAGCAGTTCAACTCATCCTTCGGGAGGTTGTTCGAAGATGAGTATGACGAATATCTGAAAGAAAGTCAGGCAGCTTCGAGGCATGAACCTGTTAAAGGTTTCATGGGCGGATATACAAAGGAGGAGGCGATGGCTGAAGCGGCCCGCTGCATGAACTGCGACTGCCGTAAACCGGTTTCCTGCAAGCTCAGGATCTACGCCACCGAATACCAGGCACAGCAGAAAAGATTTGCAGGGCCTGATCGTAAGAAGATCATGAAATTCCTGCAGCATGAATTCGTGGTTTATGAACCCGAGAAATGCATCAAATGCGGGACCTGCGTTGAGATCACACGATCGGAAGGCGAACTGCAGGGGCTTTCGTATATCGGCCGTGGGTTTGACGTACATATTGACGTGCCGCTTGGCGGGAGTATGAAAGAAGCGCTGACCCGGGCAGGGGCATTGGTTATTGAGGCCTGCCCCACGGGAGCCCTGGCCTATAAAACAGACCATGATGAAAGAAGGCGGGTTCCTGGTTTGCAGCAGGATCCGGGGATTGGCGGCGAAAAATCCAAACCATTATGAAAAAGGGCATAATCGTTTGTCTGTTAATTTTCCTGGCCTTCAGCCCGCCACTTACTGCCCAGGTGAAGTCAGCAGGATGCTGGCCCTCATACCGCGGAGATCCCCAGCTTACCGGAAGTTCTGATGCCCGTATAAATCCGCCTTTAAAATTATTATGGACATTCAAGGCTGACGACGGGATAAAGTCATCCGCAGTCATATTTAAAGGAAATATTTATATTGGCTGCGACGACGGCTGCCTCTATGCCCTGGACAATAAAGGTAAGCTGAAATGGAAGTTCAAAGCCGGGACATCGATCGAAGCCCCTCCCCTCCTGCTGAACAGCGTGGTTTACGTGGGTTCAATGGAAGGCATCATCTATGCGGTTGATGCCGGCAGTGGTTCTCTGGTTTGGAAATACGTTACCGACGGCCAGGTTTCAGGTTCCTGCAACTGGACCATCAGCCCTGATAAAAAACATATCTGCATTATTGCCGGGAGCTACGATTTCAGCCTGCATTGCATTGATGCCCTGAGCGGAAAAAGCATCTGGAAATACGCAACAGGAAATTACATCAACGGCACTCCCTCTATTTCGGGGAAGATCGTAGTTACCGGGGGCTGTGACGGGTTCTTTCACATGGTAAGTACAGGCACTGGTCAACTTATCGAAAAGCTCAGTCTGAATACATACATCCCTGCATCAGCCGCTATCAGCAGCGACAAGGCTTACATTGGCAATTACGACGGGGATTTTTTCTGTATAGACCTTAAGAGCAGGAAGATATTATGGAAAACCGCCGGGGGCGGACCTTTTACAGCATCCCCGGCTTTGTCGGCAGGTAAGGTGGTGAGCGCTACGGAGAACAAATACGTGATCTGTTTCGATGCTCTCAGCGGAACCATACTGTGGAAATTCAGGGCCGGGGGGAAAGTCATGGCCTCTCCGGTGATCGCAGGGGCTTATGTTGTTATCGCCTCTTCGGATGGCAGAGTTCGCATGCTCGACCTGGTTACAGGTAAAGAACGCTGGTCTTATGAGACAGGCAGCGCGGTGAGCGGGACGCCTGCAGTCAGCGATGATATGATTGTGGCAGCAGCTGAAGACGGGACGATCTATGCGTTCGGGCCGGCAGTGGAATCAAAAGAAAAGAAAAAATGAAGATAGTAAACATAGTCCCAGGTTTTGGCGGCACTTTCTATTGCGGCAACTGCCTTCGTGATTCAGGTTTCGTAGGAGCTGTGCGCAAGGCAGGGCATGAAGCCATGATACTTCCCGTATACCTCCCCCTCACCATACAGGGCAATGTGCATGAAACTCCTGTGTTCTATGGAGCCGTGAATATCTACCTCAAACAGGCTTTTCCATTACTGCGACATATGCCGGGATGGATGGAGCATTTGCTGAATTCACAGCCATTACTGAAACTGGCGGCCAGCAAAGCCGGTTCCACCAGGGCCCAGGGACTGGAAGAGCTCACCGAGTCTATGCTGATGGGCCAGGAAGGAAGGCAGGGTAAGGAGCTGGATGAGCTTGTGCATTTCCTGAAATACCAGGTGAAGCCCGATGTGGTTCACTTTTCAAACGCCTTGCTGCTGGGCATGGCAAAGCAGGTAAGGGAGGAAGTGGGGGTACCTGTCGTATGTTCCCTCCAGGATGAAGATGTGTGGGTGGATGCAATGAACGAGCCTTATCCTGCAAAGATGTGGAACCTTCTCGCTGAAAAAGCAAAAGATGTGGATGCTTTTGTAGCCGTGAGCAAGTATTTCGCAGGGGTGATGAAAACCAAAATGAGGCTGAAGGATGAGAAGCTTCATGTAGTGCCTATTGGCGTGGACCCTGCCCTGTATGAGTTTCATCCTCTGCCTCCCGACCCGCCGGCCGTAGGATTTTTATCAAGGATGTATGAAGAGAACGGTTTCGGAATTCTTGTTGATGCGTTTGTCCTTTTAAAATCCCGGCCGGGATTTGAGAACCTCAGGTTTCATTCCAGCGGAGGTATGACGGGAGATGATAAAGCTTTCTTTAACCGGCAGATGAAGAAACTGCAGGAAGCAGGATTGAGTAAATATTTTAGTCTTTTTGAAGATTTCAGGCCAGAGAGCCTGGGAAGGTTCTTCAAATCACTTTCAGTGTTGTCGGTGCCGGTAGTTAAGGGTGAAGCATTCGGTCTTTACCAGCTGGAGTCACTCGCTTCGGGTGTTCCCCTGGTGCAGCCGGCATTGGGAGCTTTTCCCGAGATCATCGGGGAAACAGGAGGTGGATTACTGTATCAGCCCAACACTCCTGAGGCTCTTGCCTTATGCCTGGCATCGGTGCTCAACGACAGGTCCCGGCTGCAGCAGCTCACTTCCAGCGGGCGCAAAGCAGTGGAAGAAAAATTCGACTTCGGTATGCTGGCGGGGAGAATGATGGACATATATAAGAAGATATCGTGAATCGTGATCCGTGATCCGTGAATCAGCAGAATTAGATAATTAAACAACAGCTCATGATTGCAGAACTTCGGGATATCAGGAAACATTACAACAAGGCGTTAAGCGCCAGGCAGGTACCGGTGCTTGACGGGATCTCGTTAAGCATAGGAGAGAATGAATCGATAGCCGTGACTGGCCCTTCGGGTTCGGGCAAGACCACGCTGCTTAACATCCTCGGCACCCTTGACATGCCCGATTCGGGGAAAGTGATCCTGAACGGCAAGAATGTTTTGGAGCTGAAAGAAGATGAGCTTGCAGGTTTACGTAACAGGTTCATAGGTTTTGTATTCCAGCTTCATTATCTCCTGCCCCAGCTGAGCCTGGTTGAAAACGTAATGCTGCCCTTATTGCCGTTGAAGGACAAAGCAGCTTACAGGCAGGGTTATGAAAGGGCCCTTGTCCTGATTGAAAGAACAGGTCTGAAAGACCTCATAAACCAGAAACCTTCCGGGCTTTCGGTAGGTGAGTGTCAGAGGGCGGCAGTTGTACGGGCGCTTGTGA
>CAIJYT010000096.1 GCA_903824935.1 uncultured Bacteroidales bacterium
GTCATTCTGAGCGAAACGAAGTGTAGCGAAGAATCTTTTAATGCGGATTACCATTTTTCCGGACAATAATGTTATTAAATATATATTTAGCTTCTCCAAAGATCCTCGCCATAAGACCATCCTTTTCTGACAGGTTCCTTAATGTACTGATCAAAATCGGGATGATTGGTAACCTTCATGTTTGCAGCATCATACTCAATACGCGTGTTAAATCGCTGTGACAATACACCTAATGAGGCCATCTCAGTCAGTCGTGCAGAATATTCAAAGTTTGAACCAGGCAAAGGGCCATCCCCTTTAATAGCCCGCAGCCATTCCTGCTGAGGACCACCTTCGACGCGGGGAATCGTCTGAGCTGGCAGATTTTTTGTAAAATGTTGCCAATCTGCCTCCGGAATCAGAAGTTTTGGATCGTTGGGACGTCCTCCGGTCATTAAGGAAGCTTTATCTCCGACCATGATCATTCCTGATCCACCAAGTTTGGTGAGTCCCCACTCGGGACGAATTTCAGGTTTTATCCCTCCTTCATGCCACGTAAGGGTCACAGGTGGTTTCGTCCCGCGTGCCTCAAATTCAAATTTAAGGACCGACTGATCTGAAACAAAACCTGCGGGTGAAGGAGCGGGATTCCTAAGAATGGAATCGACCGTTACCGGCATTCCAAGATCAAGAGACCAGAAAGGGGCATCCAGCGTGTGGCATGCCCAATCGCCAAGTTCTCCGTTACCTAATTCATACCATCCTCTCCAGAAACGGGGAAGGTAGAAGTGACTGTAGGGGCGGTAAGCGGCTGGTCCAAGCCATAAATCCCAATCCAAACCAGCTGGAATCGGTTCTTCTTTTGGTGGATAATCATCCGGCTTCAGAAAATATCCCTTTGGATTGAAGCCCGGTCCGTCAAACCATGCGATCACCTCTTTCACATTTCCTAAAATGCCAGCTTCATACCACTCTTTGATGAAGCGAATTCCCATTGTGGCATGTCCCTGATTTCCCATCTGGGTGATAACCTTGTAATGCTTGGCAGCTTTACGCAATGTGCGAAGTTGCCAGATATTATGTGCCAGTGGTTTTTCGACATACACATGTTTTCCCAACTGCATGGCTGCCATCGTTGCAGGAAAATGAATGTGATCGGGGGTTGCAACAATTACAGCATCAATCTTTTTAGCCATCGTATCGAACATCACCCGAAAATCCTTGAATCTTTTGGCATTGGGAAAAGTCTTAAACCCTTCGGCTGCCGATGTTTCATTCACATCGCATAAGGCAACCACATCTTCATTCAAACATTCACTCCAACTCGATTTTCCCTGCCCTCCGACACCAATGACGGCAATCCTGATTTTCTGTGGTTTACAACCTGCCAGTCCGGGAATCAAAGCTGCTCCTGCAGCGACAGCGGCTGATCTGGCAATAAATGATCTGCGTGATAAATTTGTCATAATAATTAAATTGTTTTTGTTGTTTCTGTTGTTTCTGTTGTTTAGCTTTTCCAAAGA
>CAIJYT010000097.1 GCA_903824935.1 uncultured Bacteroidales bacterium
AATTAGGGGATCTTTATTTATTACAGGATTCCTACATTTCAAACAGCATATGCTACGAGGAAATCGGAGAGTATAAATGTGCCCTGGAATATTATAAAAAATATGTGGCCATTAAAGATTCTATTTTTAATCTTGAAAAGGATAAAAAGCTCACCCAACTCTCAATGAAGTATGAATTTGATAAAAAGCAGGCAACGGATAGTTTGCAGCATGCCGTGGAAAACAAGCTGAACCAACTCAGGTTGCAGAAGCAGAAGACCTTTACCTATGCGGGTTTTATCGGCATGGCCCTGGTTGCATTTTTACTGTTCTTCGTATTCAAGAATTACAACAATCAGCGTAAATCCAATCTGCGCCTGCAGGCTGCCCAGAAAGAAATCCTGGAACAAAAAGAAAGGGCGGAGCAAAGTGAAAAGTTCAAACAGCAGTTCCTGGCCAATATGAGCCACGAGATCCGGACTCCCATGAATGCGGTGATGGGAATGACGAATTTACTGATCGATAAAAATCCGCGGTCCGACCAGCAGCATTACCTCGAAGGAATAAAAAAGTCATCGGATATCCTGCTACATATAATTAACGACATCCTGGATCTGTCAAAAATTGAATCCGGGAAAATGGAACTGGAGAAAACAGACTTTTCTCTTCACGAAACGGTTCAACAGGTTATAGAAACCATGCGGCATAAAGCCGATGAAAAAGGATTGCATTTGCTGAGCGATATCGACTACAGCATTCCCGATGTGCTGATAGGTGATCCTGTGCGCCTGAACCAGATCATTCTTAATCTTGCGGGAAATGCCATCAAGTTCACCGAAAAGGGAAGCGTCCAGATAAAAGTTGCATTAGCTTCCGGGGATCCGTCCACTGTGATGAATATCAGGTTTTCAGTCATCGATACCGGCATAGGGATCCCGAAAGATAAACTTGAAACGGTCTTTGAAAGTTTCAAACAGGCCAATTCATCGGATACCCGGAAGTATGGCGGAACCGGACTGGGGTTGAGCATCAGCAGGCAGCTGGTTGAATTGCACGGAGGTGAAATAAAAATAGAGAGTGAGGAAGGAGCTGGTACCACGTTCTCATTTATTCTCAATTTTGAAGAAGGGTCCGGGGAGAGATTGCATAAACAACTGAATGCCCATGCACATATTGACGGGCACATTCTGGACGGATTAAAAATTTTGATTGCCGATGATAATGAGTATAACAGGATAGTTGCCGAGGATACGTTGAGATCAAAAGCTGATGTCAGCATTGAGACTGCATCGGACGGGCGGGAAGTAATAGAGCTGCTCAGAGCTAAAGACTTTGATGTAATATTAATGGATGTCCAGATGCCTGAAATGAATGGTTTTGAAGCAACCAGGTTCATCCGCTCAAATCTTTCTTCGCCAAAAAATGACATTCCGATCATTGCCTTAACTGCAAGCGTTCTGAGAACCGACCTGGACAAATGCAGGCAGGCCGGGATGAACTCTTATATTCCCAAGCCGTTCAGCGCCTCCCAGTTGATCCTTGGAATTGCTGAAGTAATGGATATAACAGTAAGAACGCTGGAGAATTCCGGTGAAGCAAATGCAGCAGGGCCATCTGAGATGGAAAAAGTCACGGATTTGTCATACCTTAAAAACTTCTGCGAAGGGGACAGGGAAAAAATGCAAAAGTATGTCAGCATGTTTTTGCAATCGGCCCCGGTCCTGTTAGAAAAAGTAAACGCGGCCCTTGCTGCTGATGATTTTGAGGAGGTGGCAAATCTACTTCATGGTTTCAAGACCAAGTTTATCATGATGGGCATGAAGAACACAGGCAACATGTCGCTGCTCCTGGAACAGAAATGCAGAAATGAAGCAAGGCCAGCCACGATATCTTCAGAAATCGATATATTGCTTGTAGATGTTAAACGCGCGATCATTGAATTAACATAAAAGGTGTCATTCTTACGATATTCGTTATTTTTACAAAAAATATGACCTATGGACCTGGATATGCCGAAGAAAATTTTCATTGTGGATGATGATACGATGCTCACTGAAGCGTTGAAAGATTATCTCACACGAAAAACCCTGAATGAAATCCATATTTTCAATACAGGCGAAGAGTGCCTGAAACATCTGGCCGAAAAGCCGGACTTCATCATTCTGGATTACTACCTGAATTCCGTTCAGAAAGATGCGGCCAATGGAATGGAAATATTGCAGGTGATCATGAAGCATCATACCGATATACATGTCATTATGCTATCCAGCCAGGAGCACTATGCCATCGCGCTTCAAACTATCCAGAAGGGAGCCGAGCAGTATGTAATAAAGGATGAAAATGCTTTCGAAAAGATCGCTTCGATGATCAGGGATCCCAAATAATCCCGGCGGCATTAAATCATTATCAGCGGGGTCCCGATTTATGGCTGTGTAAGATTAGTCGTTTATTTCAAAGAGAATTAATATTACCCCTGACCATTTATATTGGTTAAAGAATCAGGAATTTCACTGTAAAGCTCATCTTCAGTGCTTTTATTGGCAACCTGAATGAATGTAACGAACCTGTCTTAACAAATAAACATGAATGAAAATAAAAAATTACCGGAAAAGTTTTTAGAAGTGTTACAACACGAAGGCGTTGTATCCATTGTATCGTGGGGTGTCGAAACCCATGTTGCGAATACATGGAATTCATATCTTGTGGTAACAGAGGATGAGCGCATACTAATTCCAGCTTATGGTTTTAGAAAAACAGAGGCAAATGTTAATGTAAACAGCAGTGTAAAATTAACACTTGGGAGTAAAGATGTTTTGGGATATAAAGATTATCCCGGGACAGGTTTTCTTATTAATGGCACGGCAAAATATATAATCTCTGGTGACGAATATGATTTTATGAAACAGAAATTTTCGTTTCTCACAAGAGTATTGGAAATTACTGTTGAAACAGCGAAGCAAATGTTATAACAGGAAGGCCTTATTTACCAGTTGCTTCAAATTTCATTCTTTAATTATCCTGCCTGCTTCCGCCCTGGCGTTGCTGTATAATCTCACTATATAAACTCCTTTTGTAAGTTCACTTATGTCAATGTATGTTTTACCTTGCTGTGCCTGCTGTTGTATAAGGAGTTGACCCTGCAGATTGTAAATGGAAATAACAGAAGGCTCCGTCTTGTCAGTAATAATGGTCACTTTTTCAGTTGCAGGGTTGGGATACAAATTGAGAAGGTGTTTATTGTTTTCAGAATGATCATTGATAGAATTCCCATATTTATAATTGAATTTTATCACAACCGCTGAATGTGGATTAACCGGAATTTTTGTCTGATGCGAAGTAACTGCCAACGATGTCCATTTATAAGCAGGAATAGTTCCCAATGAATCCACCACCTGTCCGCCAAGGCTAACCCCGGTTGTATCTTTCAATGACGGGGAGTATAGCTTCACGTATTCTGCACTATAATACCTGGAGTTCACGGTATCTGTCACTGTTAAATTTATCACTGCTTTTTTCAATGTGTCTGTTTCTTTATTGATGACGGTTGTATATATATTATTTGAGCTGTCAATAACACTATAACTATCCAGGTTTATTTTTTTATTCGTTACGGTATCATAAATGAAACTGCCTTTGCTTCCAATCTGGAAAGCAAGAATTCCGTATGCAATCGGACGGGCACGATAAATACCGTTGTCCCTTGAAAAAACTGTATACTCTCCAGCAAGTCCTCCATGAAAATTAACTCCCGCACAACTTTCACTGGCCAACTGGTACATATAGTCCAAAGCCCAAAGGGCTGAAGCAAAAGAATCACTCACGCCTTTTTGTCCTCCATGATCAATTGAATTGCATTCACTCATGCGAAATATGATCCCTTTACTTTTGGCACAACTGGCCAATCTCCTTACCTCCTCTGATACATGAGCTAGTTTATACATACTCATCAAAGAATCGATCTGCACAGAAATTGTTCCTGAATTCTTTTGCCCTCCGTAATAATGTTGCGTTAGCATAGATATCTTGTCACCCATCTCCCCGCAGAAGGGCAAGGTGAAAGTTTCAAAATCACTGGCACAGGCTGGTCCGGTGAAAACAGCGGCAGGGTTAGATTGCCTGATTGTATTATAATAAGTCGTGAAATCCCGTTTGTAATCGCTATACGAGTATTTTTTAGGGTAATGGTCGGGCTCGTTGCCCACTTCAAATCCAAATAGGGAACTATTCTGATATTGCATAACATAACTTGCTTCGGTATCGGCGCTTAGAGCATTGGAATTTTTTAAATTCAAACCGATTAAAATTTTGCAACCGGCTTTCTGTGCAAAAAGAAATATACTGTCTAATTCCGCCCGTGTGTAATGCATGCCTGCATTGGAGGTGCTTAGTGTGTTTGTATCTACTGAATTTCCTCCGACACGCAGCGACTTAATCCCGCATGTTTGAAACAGCCTGATCAACGTATCAAAACGAGGATTTAAATATCCTTTTTTCAGGCAGTCCTTCTCGAACGACAAACCGGCAAAATCGGAAGGGATCGTTTTTCCTGTAATGCCCGGATTGAGCGTAATATTTATCGTATCCTGCGAAAAACAAGCAAGCGGATAAAGAAAAAGAAGGATAAAGTAAAAATGTCTCATGGTATATGTTTTCTGCAAGTGACAATTATGGATCATATCTGCAAATTACAAAAAAATCATAGCCATTTTGCCAGGAAGAAACCAATAACACTGACGATTGTGGAAAGAACCATTCTCCAGACCAGGTCAATGAACGCAGCGGCCAATGTTGAAAAATAGCGCTAGCATTGATTGTTTTCTCCATTAATTACCAATCATTTCAAAACTCAGATTGCCTCCATTCATTATTTGCAGGTAATTAATGAAAGGATCTTTGTGGATAGATCCGTTTAGAGAGATCTTTCCTGTATAAATGGCTTTTGACGAAAGTTTTCCGGCATCAATGGTAAATTTCTTTCCATTTGTAAAATAAATAACGGCATTGGAAACCTGTGGTGCCCCTAAAACGAACTGGCTACTCGCAGGATTGGCAGGAAAAAATCCCAGGGAAGACATGATATACCATGCCGACATTTGTCCGCAATCATCATTTCCAATCATACCGTCAGGAGTGTTGCGATGGAATTCATTTATGATCCGATGGATATATTTCTGCCCCGTTTTGGGAGTGTTTGAAAACGCATATAAATAGAGAATATGGTGGCCGGGCTCATTACCATGGGCATATTGCCCGATCATTGCTTCCTGCCCCAGGAATTTATCAGGATTTTTTGTTTCGATGGTAAAGAAATCGTCAAGTTGTTTTGTGAAGGCTTCTTTCCCGCCCAACAGCATTATGATGCCCTCGACATCAAACTGGGCAGGCGTCCAGAAGTATTGCCATGCATTTGCTTCAGTATAATCTCCGGGATTATTCATAGGTGAAGTTGCAGCAAGGGGGTCAAAAGGAGTTCTCCAGTTCCCCTGTGTATCCCTGCCGCGAAACATTTTACTGCCGGGATCATAAAGGTTTTTATAATAACCAGCCCTTTTATAAAACGAGATGGAAGTTGGTTTGTCACCAAGCTTTTCAGCCATTTGTGCAACACACCAGTCATCGAAACCGCTTTCCAGGGTGCGTGAAACGGATTCATTATCCAGCTTGTCATAAGGATAATAGCCGTACTGGTTATACAACTCCCAGTTGGAATTGATATGGCTTTTTGTCGAAGTTTCAACCATTGCTTCCAATGCTTCCCTGGGATCAAAACCTTTAAACCCGTTATTGTAAGCTGACAGAATCATCGGAATGGAATGGTTTCCTATCATGCAGTAGTTGTCCTGTCCCCAGGCTGTCCAGATTGGCAAAAACCCTACTGCTTTGGAATGCAGCAACAGGGTATTTATCATTCCATTGATCCTTTCCGGCACAAGGATTTCCATTAAGGGGAAAGCAGTCCTGTAGATATCCCAGATCGAAAGCGTTGAATAATATTCACCATTCGGTGCAACTGCAATCCTGTCATCAGCCCCGCGGTATTTCCCATTTACGTCTGCAATATTCGATGGCTGCAATAAAAAATGATACAGGGAGGTATAAAATATTTCCTTTTGGGCAGCACCAGCCGTGATGTCGATCCTGTTTAAATATTTATTCCAGATTTGACGGGCATTCTGAACCACCCGGTCAAAATTCCAACCCGGTATCTCTGCCTGCAGGTTGATTTTTGCATCCTCAACATCTAACGTAGATAGGGCCACCTTTACCTGTAATATTCTTGTGTTATCCAGTGTAAAAGCCAGGAGATATTTTGGCGCATTTTCCTTTCTCCCCCTTGGGAGTAACTCAGATTTATAAAACACCCTGTCAGTTTTAAGGACAAAGAAATACTTGCGTTCCACCCAGTTTTTCGTATGACAGTAACCTGAGATGGTTTGATTATCTTCAACTTTCACATCACTTTCCAATACCAGGCTGTCGGTAAGAAAGCGAAGTCCATGCTGTAGGTCGACCAGCAGTTTAGCTTCCGGACCCGGGTATGTATATTTGTGAAAGGCAACCCGTTCGGAACATGTAAGCTCCACTTTTACCCTGTCTTTCTTGAGCAGGGTGTAATAGCCGGGACTTGCTTTCTCCGAATCCTTGAAATAAAGGAATCTCAGGTTTTCGGGCTGTGTTTGTACGTAAGGCAGAAGCAAAATATCCCCCATTTCACTGATACCTGTCCCGCTTAACCGGGTCTGGGAAAATCCTGCAAGGAGAGTGTCACGATACTGATAACCACTGGTGTGATTCCAGTCTTCGGCCTGGTTATCAGGGCCGGGTTGAACCATGCCAAAAGGCATTGAAGGCCCCGGAAAGGTATGTCCGGTTCCGTCAGTCCCAATGAATACCTTGACATACCTGGCATTGTCCTGTGCATAAACAACAATCAACGCCCCGGCGAGGATTGATATCAGAAGTAAAACCCTTTTTATCACAGAAATTGAGTAAACTTTCGTGTCATACAAATATTCAATGAATCCAAAATCATGTCATTAATAACCCAGTACAAGTTAATAATTTTATCTTAATCCGGATTTTATCAAAAGTCACATGCTCACCTCACACTATTGATATTAAGAGAATAAGGCAGTCGATCAAAATAGGCGGAGATTGACGGATTGACCGTACCACAGTCAAAAACCCCTGAATTTCTATTATTTATATGCTTATGAGGACACCATTGTACGCAGCGCCAAGAAAAGCCCTGATTACATTAACTACGGAGTGCTTTACAACTGGCCGGGTTCATGAAATCAACCACGCCAATTGAGCAGTTATCTGCTTCTCTTTTCTGGGCGAAAGAAGTTCCATCCTGGCTGGTCAGGTTTATTGTAATATCGGAACTCCCCGGGGCCCTTGGCTTAATCAGTCCCTCTCTGTTGAAGATAAAGCCTATTCTCACACCTCTTGCCTCGGCAGGTATTGTTGCAATCAAACCTCAGCAGTGATTCCGCATCTCTGCCTGTTTTAGTTATGAGGAACACTGCTGCCGGCTATTATTTCACTATAATTTTCTTGGCGAGAGTTATATTGGAATTTTTAAATACGAACAGGTAAGCACCTTTTCCCTGTTCTGAAAGATCAAGCGTCATTGCAGCGGATTCTGCCTTCAGTTTCATTATCATTAGCCCATTTGCATTGATGATTTCGACGGTTGCATCCAGGAGGTCCAGATTGCCAAAATTAACCTTTATCAGGCCGGATGTGGGATTTGGAAAGACAGTTAATCCTTTGTTATCGGAAGTACTGATGCCTACCGGACCGGATTGCTGGATTACCTCTACAACCACGGGAGCAATACCTTGGGCACTGACAGTGATATTGGCGGTGCGGCTTAGTTGAGTTGTATTTTCCTGGCATGCTGCAATCAACTGTCCGTTTCCTGATCCTGAAGGTGTGGGAATGCACCATGCAGCATCAGAAGAGGTAGTCCAGCTGACATTCGATGTAACCTGGAAAATGGCGGAATCAGCAGAGCAGCCTACGTTCTGAACAGGAGGTGAGACTGAAAGAACAGCCGAAGTTCCGTTCTGGGTTACTGTAACAGTTACAGGGGGTAATCCGGTCACTGTTGCAGTGATGGCAGCTATGCGGGGATTAAGATCCGTGTTCTGCAGGTAGTTTGCCGTAATCGTTCCGTTTCCGCTTCCCGAAGATGTAACTGTACACCATGTCTGATCCGAGACAGCGGTCCATGGAGCTGTTGTTGTGACGGTGAATTGGGTACTCCCGGCGGGAGAGTTAACATTCTGATTAGGAGGAGTTACTGAAAGTGTAATATTGCTGTTATCCGGATAAATGGAAATGTCATCAAGATAAACGTTGGCAGCGCTACTGCTGTTATCAGTCCGGTGCCTGAACCTGAAGTAGCAGTTGTTCCCTGCAAAAGCATTCAGGCTGTGAATGCGCTGCAGGTAGGACCCGTTCGATGTTGCCGGAGAAAGGGTGTCAACCTTTATCCATGTTTGCCCCCCGTTGGCAGTCACCTCGAAATACGCTGTATCATGATTTGCCAACTTGTTTGAAGTGGTATTTTTCCAGTAGAATGAGATAGAATGATTCGGAGGAAGAAGAACTTTCGGGGACCTCAGGATAGCTTCGTTGCCGCTGGTATACCATAAGGTTTTTGCGCAAAGCTGGCCTGAATGTTGTTGAGTAGTATACTGATACCATGAAACATCGGGTATTATGACCCATGCGCTCTGAACCGGATAGGTATTAAATACAGTCGAATCTTCAAAACCCTGGCTATAAGGAAACTGGTCGATGACCACCTCGGTTTTAAATTTCCACAGAGGAGAGGATTCCTGCTGGGTTCCGTTTTTGGCAATCACTTTCCAGTAATGCCATGTTGAATCAGCAAGAAGGGTTGGAGGAGTATAAGTGAAGGTGCCAGGGCCTGAGACTGGTGCGTTATTAACGACAAGGGAAAGGTTTTGCGGATCGGTTCCGAACCAGAGATCGTAGGTTGTGGTATTTGCACCAAGCTGCCATGAGAGTGAAGTGCTGACGGAAACTACTGTGGCATTATCTGCAGGATTCGGGTTTGTTGGTGTTGCCGGGCCACTTCCATTATAGTAGAAACGCATGTTGGTGAGTGAACTGGGATATGGGTTAAGGTAGCCTGTTTGGCCCGGGGGCGGAAAATTCTGATCATTGCCGCAATTTTTGTTGTTGTTGATGGTCGAACTTGTCGAATTAAAGTTGGGTCCGTATGTGGTTCCCCAGCGGTTTTCCCAGTGAATGGCAATATTCTGCACGCCATCATAAGGAATGGGCGTTAAGAGTGTGATCTCGTTCCATCCGCTAGCAAAGGTGAGATCGCCCTGGTACACAAGTGTATAACCATTATTCAGGGGATCCTCATAATTTGCATTGGCAAATACAGAATTGGAGGTAAGCTTGAAATAGATCTTCTGATTGGTAACGGTCTTTGGCCCGTTGGTGCAGTTCAGGGCTATTTTGATGATGGATTTGGCGGTTCCGAGATCGGCATGATTGTAAATCAGCGAACTCCAGGAATAATTCCAGCTGGAGTATACCGGCATGCTGTTTTGAACAGTACCGCTGCCGATTTCTACGTAATTCTGAGATTTAACATTGATGGCGAGAGTCGTCAGCAATACCAGGAGACCCCACCTTGAGAAGTTGTTTTTAGTCATGATTATACTTTTATAAGTTTAGCCAGGCGCAAAATTCCGCTTTTTACCTTCGGTATCTCTTCTCAACAGGTTCAGATTCCTGAATTCGCACCAGTACGAATTTCAGCAGGAGAGATAAGGCACTGATTGTTTGGAGCGTTCTTCCGCTCGTATTTACAATAAGGCCCGGTCAAAATGTATAACTTTGCACCAAAGGAAACCGGTGTGGAATCATTTCTGACCATATTATATGCCTTGCCTGTTTACCAGTGCATGGTGATGGCCTTTCTCCTTTTTATTTCAAGGTCAGAGACAGGCGGATCTTCAAGGATCATTTTCGGGGTATTCTATGTTTTCCTCTCGGTATATTTCGGTTTCAACCTGCTCTACAGGCTCAAATTTTTTTCGGCTCTTACTTATCTTTATTACCCAATCCTCCCGGTTATTTTGTGTTTGATACCTGTTTTTTATCTCTATATCCTCTCTGTTACCCGTAACAATTTCCGTTTTACCATCCGCGATTCAATCCATTTTCTACCGGCTGCGGCAATCCTGATCCTGAACACTCCCTTCCTGTTTATGACATTTGCCCAAAAGATCGGGTACCTGTCGTTCGCTGTTGAATTCCGGAAATCCGGCCCCCTGGTCTTATACCTGCTGATTATCTATATTATTGCCATTTACCTGGTTGTAAATATTCAATTGGTTGTTTACCTTATACTTACAGTAAAGAAATACCGCAAGCACCTTTCATTGATTGAAAATCATTATTCAAGTACCGAGCAGATCGATACATCATGGACCAGGTCGTTTATGATCTCATTCCTTATCTTTTTTATTTTCAATAATTTGCTGTATGTTATAGGATTCAGTCAGCATAGGATCGCAGGTGTTCTTTATACTGCCTCGATGCTTTTAATAACCTTGTTTGCGGGAATACGGGGCTTAAAACAAAAAGCAATTACGATCAGCGGGCTTGAAGTAATTGAAGAAATCCCCTCCCTTTCGCCTGGTGAAGAGGCCTCAGAACCGGCAGAACTTACAGAAATCATCAGAAACGAAAAAACTTTTGCCTTAAAATACCAGGGATCCCCTCTGACTCCTGATCAGAAAACCCAATTGGCTGCAAAGCTTGAGTCACTGATGAAGAACGAAAGAGTCTTCACTCAAAGTGACCTTACCATCGACCAACTGGCAGAACGCCTGAACACCAACAGTAAATACATCTCGCAAATAATCAATGAGATTTACCACCAGAATTATTATCATTATATAAATTCCTACAGGATTAACGAGGCTAAATCGCTGATGACGGATCCTGCAAATGATAAATATTCTATTCTGGGGATTTCCAATATAGCAGGATTCGCCTCTAAATCAACATTCAATACAGCCTTCAGAAAATTTACAGGGATAACGCCCAGTGAATTCAAGAACAATGCCCTGACTGTGAATTCAAAAGACCGGGAGAACATGAAACTTCAATAATAAAGTGTAAACGTGGAAGAAATGCCGGCCTGTCTGACAGGGCTGATCCCCCGCGAATTACATTGGGTATTTATCGTTTAATAAATTTCTTTACGGTAATTCCTGCTTCTGTCTTAAGTTTGACTATATAAATCCCGGGGGATAAATTTTGCAGATCCACAGTGGTATCAATACCATTTGAAGTTAATTTATTCAGTATTTGTCCTTCAGGATTTACAATTTCAATCTCGCATTTCTGATTGCATACGATTGTGAGCTTATCCTCAGCCGGGTTTGGAAAAACACTGATGTTTGATAATGAGTTTACCTCATTTACACCTGTCCCCAGGCAGGATCGCATGGGGGCGCTTACATTCACAAATGCAGGGTCAACAGTGATGATCCTGAAGGAACGGTTAAACGCAGCCGCAGTTTGAACATAGCGTGTGCCGCCGTGCAGGTTTTCATTTATAGTATCTCCCTTCCTGTTTGCGACTACATTCTGATGTTCATGACCCGCAAGGACAACGTCAACGTGATTTGAATCACAAATATTGAGAAAATTAGTCCTGTTATTTTGCAGGGAGTTGGTAGCCGTATCTGCTATTACAGAAGCAGTATACGGGCTGCCATCAGAGTTTGTTCCGACTGCATTAACCGGGGGATGATGCATTGCGATAATTTTCCTCTTGCCGCTGTTGCTTTTCAGAATGTTCCTGAGCCAGATGATTTGCGCATTTGAAAGCCCCGTTCCCATGATGAGCTCAGGGTTGGGGGGATACCCGTATGGACTGTCATGCCCCGAACGCATGCACACTAAAACGGCGGAAGCAGTTTGAATTACATAATCTGTATCAGGTGTAATATAGTGCGGATAATAAAAAAGCGTGTCATTTGATATGGGTATATGGATTGAATCGAATCCCGTCCAATACTCATGGTTTCCTGGTGTGAAATATATCGGTATGGTTTTGGCAGAATCAATAAAATAAGCGCCAATAGCCGGGTTTATCAGTGATGGCGGGAACAGGTGCTGGGTAATTGCAGGATACATGCCCAGCGGTTGCATGTTGCCGATGTCGGAAATATCCCCGGTAACAAGAACAAATGAGGGTTTAGGATTGAGGCTGGCAAATTCTTTTATTGCACACCGGAAGTATTGTGCATTGGTGTCAGAGTTTGCTGCAGGGGTGGTTGACACATGCATGTCGCTGAGATGAACAAAAGTGAATTGGGCGAAAGAAGCCAAACATGCAATCCACATTATTCCAAATAGTAAAATGGTTTTTTTCATAGTTTATTAATGTTATATGCGGGGATTATTATCTGCCCAGGAATTTTTGAATTCGGTTTGCAGCATTTTGCCTGATATTGTAATAGTAAAAAGGATAATCAAAGCTGTGGTAAACCCCTTTTGGAAACCCGCTGAGTGAGTCTATGATAGCTATTTTGGATTCATCGGCGCTTGTGCAGACCAGCACACCCTTTGCGGTATCCACGCGGGCATTGGCGTACTGAGGTATTTTTACCCACACCCCGGTTTTATCCGGGAAGAGTGAGCCAAGTCCCTGGGCCGTGGTTGCAAGGGTTTCGTCCCTGGTCCATGTGATAGGATTGATCACAAGACCCACTTCCCCGTATATCACGGGATTGACCCCGGTAAAATCACCGGCTTCGGTATTATATGAAATAATCACTCCTGTATCATCAGGGCCTGCAGCAAATTTCAGGTGGGGATTGGCCTGGAGAAAGGCTTTTGTAACTGGACCGCCGATTACGTATGCAGCAATCATCCTGGAATAAACCTGGGGATTGGCTTTAAGGTATCCTGATAACAGGTTACAAACTATATTGGCCCCCTGAGAATGGCCGGCCAGGATAAACGGGCGCCCCTGGTTGAAGTGCCTGATATAGTAGTCGAAGGCCGCTGTTGCATCCGTTGTGGGAATGCCTGCGATCACATTCAAGCGGTTATCAGGCGAAGAGTTATCCTGGCGGTAGTAAGGTGAATAGACATTGGCTGAAGTGTCAAAAGCAGTTGCCTGCCGGGCATAAGCCGAAGCTGCACCTGCCATCATGAGGGAGTCGTCGATCGCACAAATCATCGCAGTTGAATTATTCTTTGTCCAGGATGTGGTTGGATACAGGTAAAAAACATCAGCTTTGTAAATCGTCGCAGGCAATGAAAGCCAGTGGGAAGCCTGAGAATAATCAACAGATGTTGAGTAAGCGGGTGTATTGCTGCTTTTCGTGCAGGCATGGATAAAAATTACCCCAAATCCCAGTAAAATTAAAGGGTTAACCAAGGTTTTGACAATTGTTTTCATCTCTGAATTTAGTTTGATGATTGAAGGAACAACATATTTACCGGCGTTTTTAATCCGGTATTTTTGGTTGCAGAATAACCCATGAAATATACTTCTGGCTTAACATCCGCCGGGAGGCAGGACTCATACGGGTCGTTTTAGATGTTGCGAAGGTGGACACGGTTTATCCCTGAAACAAGGTAAAGGTACAATATTGCAACGCTCACAGGAAGAAATGCCGGGTTTTTTAATAATATTTGATCTATTGATATTCCAATTTGTGAGGCCGTTGGTTCAAGTTCCCAATTCCTCAATAATCAACCATTTTCAAGTAATCGGGAATTATTCTGATTTTTCCTATAAATCTTATGAAATAAGAATAAGAAATTCAAATTATTAGTAATTTTATCAAGCACTGACGAATCGCGATAACATATTGCAATAATCCAGCTGCCTTCAATGGATTCAACTTTGTGAAGGGAGCAGTGAATGGAGGTCAGCATGATAAAACCGGGCAGAGAAAAGAATTATAAGACCGCATTAATTCCTTTTCCATATGAAAAAGTCAGCCGTAATTATTTTATTGTTTTTCTTATGCTATCAGGCAGAAACTCAGAACCACAGGCCGCCTGAATCAGCTTCATCAGGGATATTTTACAACAGTATCTGCTATGCCGGTGCCCAAACGTTCTATATCGTGGGAGACTCAGGTTACCTGCTTAAATCGGTGAACGGAGGAGAAAGTTTTTTCAGGTTAAACCCCCAGGGATCCGGTACTTTGTATTCGGTAAGCTTTATCAATCCCGACACAGGATATATCTCGGGCAGTAACCAGCTGCTATTGTATACCAATGACGGAGGCGGGCATTGGATGTCACGGCCTGCAAATATAATATCAACCGTATGGTCACTCCATGCAACAACTCAGAATACAGTCTGGGCGGTTGGTGTTTTGGACGAATGTCTGGGTGGTCCGGGCGCATGGTTTTCCTGCGGGGAGATAATCAAAAGCGTGAATGCCGGCTCTTCATGGACCAGGGAATCTTGGGGCATGGTCAATACAATGTTGTCGGTTTGGTTTCCTTCGCCCGATACAGGTTATGTTGTAGGAGATTATTCAATCTGCAAAGCTTACAATGGAGGTGTATGGAACGCCAACTGGATTGGCACATCCACAATATTTAATTCGGTACATTCACCTCATGCCGGAACTGCCTATGCCGTCTCACTTGACGGCATTGTTGTGAAGACCGCTAACAGCGGAAACAGCTGGGACATTATTCAAGCCGGCTTCGGAACCCTTGGTTCTGTATGGTTTACATCGGATTCCACCGGCTATATCGGAGGGACATCGGGAAGCATATTGAAAACAACGGACGGCGGACAGACCTGGACCCTTTTAAATACGGGAACAAACCAATTTATTCTATCAATCGCATTTTCAAGTCCTGATACCGGAATTGCGGTTGGTTCAAACAAAACTATTCTCAGAACGATCAATGCCGGGATCACATGGAACGATGTTATCACCGGAACCGGCAAGGAAAAAGAAATTTCGGGACGTTTACGCATTGCTCCCACGCCTGCAACTGACGTCATCACGGTAACTTTCCCTGAATCTGTTTCCTCAGGATTCATCACAGTGTATTCTGTTGGAGGGGCAACATTGCTCAAACAGACCGTGAGCGGTACCAAGGCAAAGATAGATGTAGGCCGCTTAACCAAAGGAGTATATTTTCTGCAATTCCTGAATTGTGAAAAATCACTTTCAGGAAAACTTATGAAGGATTAGCCATACATCTGAATTGGGAAGGATGGTCTGTATGTGAGCCGGGTAAAAGACTGATTAATTATCCCTGATGCATCTCACTGAAGATCCGGCTCTTTTAAAGGAATACAGAGAGTAAATGTCGCTGTAACACCAGCGCAGACTGCGAAACCATGCTGAACTGGTATTAACAGATGTTGCAGTCCAGAAGCTGCCGTCGTGATTGTTATCAGGAGCCAGGCTCCATGCACCGGTGGCAGTCCTGTAATTTGTGCAGAGGGCGGTAAACCCAACAGCATTCAATCCGTAGGTCGAATCCATGTATTCCCACCGGGTTACGCAGCCTTCTTTCAAAATCCTTCCGATGAGATGGCCCGTCCCCCCTAGGGCGGTTGTATCAACAGTGGGATCAAGAAACTTCTCCATGACGTTCCATTCATGGTTGGAAGCGACATGCCATCCCGGCGGGCTGATATTGCGTGTATCAGCGACTGCATAAAAATTGTACAGGTGACCGTAATACGCCCCTTCGGAAGGAAGATTATGATAATCACACCATGCTCCTGTGCTGAGATTCCCCCAGGTAGCACTGTCTGTCACATTGGGAATATCCGACCCGTCCCGGTATTTGGTGGTTTTCAGGTTTTCCTGCATCCATAGCTGCGAACCTATCTGAACAACTGCATAATGATTGCTGTCGGCATCGGTGCATTGTATGAAATTGAAAGTTACGGTCTGACTTTGATTTGGAATAAGAATGCAAACAGTTCTGTAATTTCCTGATTTTCCTGTAAGTTTCAATGTGTCGCCGGCATTGAATTGCATGTATGTTAATGATTTGGTTTTACCGGAGTCATTCAGGGGTGTTGGTCCCTTTGGATAATGTCCCTTCTTTGTACCACCCGACGGTTCTGAGTTTATTACCGGCGGTTGATCCGGATTGGATGCAGTGCTTATCAGTTTGGCCGTATACAGATATTTTGTTGCTTCAATGTCCAGGTAGTAGACGCCCGCTTGAATCCCATGCAGAACAAACCTTTGATGACCTTCCTGCATGAATTCTTTCTTTTGCAGGATGATTTTCCCCGAAATATCGTATAGTACGATGTATGCGATACCTGCCGATGTTGTCTCTAATTCAACAGAACAATTTCCTGATGAAGGATTCGGATAAATATTCAAATGGCGATCGTTTGGATAAAGCTCCTCATTAATCCCGACGGATGAAGAAAGGATCAGTGTATCCGATCCGGCAAGGGTCAGACCTGTGCATTGTGACAGGTTCTCAACTTTAACGGAATCAACGGTTGTGCCTGCCCCTGTTCCTTTGAAATCAAGCTGGTAATTCTGAGAGTAACTGTTAAAAACGGCGATTACCATTAACATTGAAAATGCTATAGTTTTCATTTATGATAAAAAATTTCAGGTTTCAGAGTTTTTCCGATGGACAATTGCCTGGAGCAGACCACCTGTTCAATTGATCTTAAGAATTCATTTTGGTTGCCTGAAAAACCGTATCGTTTTCTCCGTTCCGGATTTCCAGGAACTGCCGTGACCTCCATGGAGTTTCGGATATCTTTATCAAAACCCGGCAAACTGCATATTCATAACGGTATTCCCGGGCAGGATAAAAAGCATGGATTTTTGTAGATTGGATCGGATAAAATGATTAATTTTCAAAACTTTTTGGAAACCTTCCGGTTCATGATTCAATTTTTGGAAAAACAGTACTACAAGAAAAATTTCAAAACGTAAAAATATGAAACAGATTTATTTGGTTCTTTTCGCAATGAGCTTTATCTTATCAGGATGGGCACAAACCTTAAATGAAAGTTTTGACGGATCAACATTTCCACCTGCCGGATGGCAGAACATCCAGGTTGGAGGTTCGGGATTGTGGAAACGTGTAGCTGCCGGTGTGGATCCCACATGCACGCCTCACAGCGGAGCAGGCATGGCAGAATATAACAGTTACGACTACCTCGTCGGAGCGAATGCCTTGCTGGTTTCTCCCCCCCTGACCTTTACCGGTTCATCGGTACATGTGTTCAGTTTCTGGCAATATGCCGATTCGGGCTGGCCAATCTATAATGACAGTATCGGCATTTATTATAATTCTGCGGCAAGCCTGACCGGGGCAACATGGCTGGCAACGATACCAAGGTACAACCCTGTGGATGGGTGGTATAAGCACAGCTATCTTCTTCCGGCCGGCCTTACAGGAACAGAGTACCTTATTTTCAGGGGATACAGTAAGTATGGCAACAATATGTTCATAGATGATGTAAGTCTTTTTGTTCCCCCTGATCACGATATGTCGACCATGTCGATCAATAATCCAAAGTACTTAACAGATACTGTTCCGGTAACCCCTTCATCCACCATAAAAAATACAGGGTTAAGTACCGAAACCGGGTTTAATGTGATCTGCAAGATTTTTAATTATTCCAACACCGAGATATACAGCAACAGCCAGACTGTGTCTACGCTGGCTTCATGGGATACCGCCGTCGTGAACTTTACAGCATTCACCTTACCTGCAGCCCAGGCGATTTATAAAATGCAATTTTATACTTCATTAGCCTCTGACATGGATCATTCCAACGACACCCTTATAAAAACGGTTTACACCTATACCCATAATAAGCAGCGTGTACTGCTGGAAATCGGAACCGGTACATGGTGCCAGTATTGTCCGGGAGCTGCCATGGGTGCCGATGACCTTGTGAATAACGGCCAGCAGGTAGCCGTGGTGGAAAACCATAACGGCGACAATTATGCCTATACCGCTTCCAATGCAAGGAATTCCTATTATAATATCACTGGTTATCCCACTGCCATTTTTGACGGGATTAAAGTGCTTGTGGGAGGAGACCATACCAATAGCCTGTATACGTCATATTTACCGATATACAATTCAGAATATGCCCTGAAAACTGCTTTTGGAATCACCATCGGCGACGGAAGCAGGCAAGGCAATGATTACACCCTGAATGTCATTGTTGACAGGTATGGAGAAACTCCTTTTGCAAACGGTAACCTGGTATTGCAATTGGCGTTGACTCAATCGCATATCCATATAAACTGGCAGGGACAAACCCACCTGGAATTTGTAAGCCGGGCAATGGCACCCGATGCTTCCGGGACCCCTATCAATTTACAAAGTGCAACCCAGGTGACGGTTCCTTTGACATTCTCATACAATCCTTCATGGGGTGGCGACCTGGTAAATGATTTTGAACTGGTGGCCTGGGTCCAGGATTTAACCACTAAAGAAGTTGTCAACGCAGAACAGGTCAGCCTGCAATCCACCCTGGTTGGGGTTAAAGAAAATAACAGCAGCCAGGGCGGGATGAGAATTTATCCCAACCCGGTACGAAATACTCTTACGGTAGAAACATTGCAACCGGCCGGCAACAGCATTTTGTCGGTATTCAATGTAAGCGGGCAGCAAGTATTGGTACAGAAGGTCGTATCCGCCAAAACACTGCTTGACATGAGTGGTTTTGCAAAGGGTGTTTATACCATCCGTCTCCTGAATAACGACAAAGTTGAAGTAGGGAAGATCGTAAAAGAATAAACCGGCTCCCGGATAGTAGTATTGAAGATTATCGGGAAATCAGTTGAAAAGAGGGCGGCCTTTTGAGCCGCCCTCTTTTTTACCGTTTTTCATGTTACAGGAACGTTAACTCGGGAAGATTGACTACTTTTGCTGCAAGATACTGTACCATCTGATTTTAGCAAATATTTTAAACAATACGCAAGTCAATCTGCCCTATGAAAAGCTTAATATTATTGACATTGTCATGTTTACTGTTAACCGCTTATTCTTTCGCGCAAACAGGCCCCGAGATAATTAAACCCGTTTATTTTGACGTTTCTCCCCCTTTAAGGGACCTGGTTAAAACAGTTCCGGATAAAGCCGACAATTCCTGGAAAGTGATCATGAACCATTTCAATATGAAAAAGAGGCATGGAGAGAGGTTCCCATCTGACTGGAAAGACCCGCTGGTTCTGAATGACGTTAAATTGCGAGCCACGTCCCAGGATACGATTATGGCAAATTTTGACGGCAACAGCAACTCACAGGGGTACGATCCGCCGGATGTAACCGGACAAGTGGGGCCTGAATATTATTTCGGCGAGGTCAACTGCCACTTTTCAATTTATAATAAAGCCGGAACAAAGGTATTGGGGCCCGTCGGCAACTCAGTTGTCTGGAACGGGATGCCGAATAACATGAACGGAGGGGATGGTATTGTGATGTACGATGCAGATGCCGACCGCTGGTTTTTTTCCCAGTTATCATATCCTACAGGAGGTAATTATGTGATGATTGCCGTTTCACAGACGAGTGATCCTACCGGCAGCTGGTATCGTTGGGAATATACTTTTAACGGCTTGCCCGATTACCCCAAATTCGGCATATGGCCCGACGGGTATTATATGTCGGTCAACCGTTTCCCGAACGGGTACCAGGGCACGGGAATGGCAGCCTTCGACCGTGTTGCAATGATTGCAGGCAATTCATCAGCGCAAATGGTGTATTTCACCTTACCTGCATCGAATAATGCATATTCTTTCCTTCCTTCGAGTTGCGACGGAGAATTGCCCCCTATGGGAACTCCTAACTATTTTGTGTATATGAATGAATCACCTCCTTATTTGGGAGTGTATGAATTTCATGTTGACTGGACGACTACGTCAAATTCCACATTCGGAAATTATATTCAGTTACCTGTAACTGCATTCAATTCAAACCTGGGCGGGATTCCTCAAAAAGGAACAACTGTCCCGGCCGAAGTCCTGTCGGACCGCCTGATGTACAGGTTACAGTTCCGCAAGTTCAGTGACCACTGGTCAATGGTAAGTAACCATACTGTGAACGCGGGATCCAATGTTGCGGGAGTTCGCTGGTATGAAATGCAGAAAACAACAGGGAACCCCTGGACTGTTTACCAGCAGTCAACGTATGCCCCGGCCGACAGTAAATGCCGCTGGATGGCAAGTGTTGCAATGGATAGTGCAAATAACATAGCCCTTGGTTTCTCCATCTCGAGCAGCAGCATGTTTCCTTCTATCAAATATACCGGAAGGATGAAGAATGACGCCCTGAATACCATGTCGCTTCCCGAAAGGGGAATTGTTAACGGCACAGGGTCAAATACATCACTTGACGGGGGTAGCACCTGCCGCTGGGGAGATTACAGTACGATGACGGTCGATCCTACAGACGGAACCACTTTCTGGTATACCCAGCAATACATGGCCGGTAACGGAATAAACTGGGTTACAAGGATTGCATCTTTTAATTTTTTCAATCTTATGAGTGTCGCTGCGACTGCTAATCCATTTTCGATCTGCCAGGGCGACAGCACTCATCTTGACTGTTTTGCCGCAGGCGGCTCAGGTACATACACTTATTCATGGACATCTATCCCGACAGGATTTGTTTCAACCCTGAAAAATCCTTCAGCAGCCCCACCTGTATCGACCACGTTCATCGTTTCTGTCAGTGACGGCACGAAAACTTTGACTGATTCTGTTCATATAACTGTTCATAATAAAGCAACTGTTTTTGCCGGCAATGACACGATCTTTTGTTCTTATGTGTCGGAATTTACAGTTCACGGAAGCGCCACGAATTTTGATGAAACTATGTGGTCGACTCTTGGTGACGGACATTTCACGAACCCGATAAATAACCTGGTTACCCAGTATATTCCATGGACACAGGATAAATTAAACGGTGTTAACCTGGTATTAGTGGCTCATTCTCCATTACCATGCTCAGGTGTCACCTTTGATACTGTTCATATTTCGTTTGATGAATGTACCGGTGTGAATACGACATCAAAAGATTTAACTGTGTGCATACAGCCAAATCCTTCCAGGGGTTCGATTGACCTGCTTATGAGTAACCTTGGAAATCAAACCGTAAATATTGATGTTACAGATCTTTTGGGACGTGAGATTTACAGGAAAACATATGCAGATCCCGGTAATGGGTTGAAAGACCATTTAAATCTTTCAATTCCCGCGGGAACATATTTACTGCATGTCAAAACGACCACCATCTCCACTACAGAAAAATTAATTATTCAATAAAAAGCCAGTCAGGGTTTTCTGAGGGTAACAGCAGGCCCGGTTAACCGGACCAGATTTAAGTACTGATCCGGTTAACCCGGTGCCGTGCTCTACCTGATCTTCGCCAGCCTGTATGATTTATGAGCTCCGCCTCCTGTGCGGATGTCGAGGTTGTAGATGCCGGATGGAATTGTGTTTCCTGAAGAATTTTTCCCGTTCCAGGTAAGATGGTGAACGCCTTTTGTTACAACAGCATTCTCAAGTGAATGAATGAGGATGCCGTTCATATCATAAACCACGACCTGCAACGATGTCAGGACTTCTGTCCTGATGTCAATATTCATTACGTCAGTAAAAGGGTTGGGGCCGAATTTCAGCATGGAGATCTCTTCCCCGTCCTGAGGAATCCCTACGACTACATTGGCGGATACAATGTTTGACGGAGTGGATTCATGGCCGGCAAGGTCAACAGTGGTAACATAGAACTGGTAACTCCCGTTGGGCACAGTGAGAAAATACTGTATGCCGATAGTGTTGTCCAGCAGGCTGAAGGCCCCCCCGTTAAGAGCTTCATAGATGTTGAAATGGCTGAAATCATTAATGTTCGGCTGTTCCCAGAAAAGTTCAATATTCTGGGCCACCGGGTTGTTCAGTTGCAGGTTATTCGGCGGCGGCGGTACCAGGTCGGTTGCCCCGAAAGTGATCACACCATAGTCAGTCGGTACGAAAATTGAGGAATTGGTGCACGGCCACCAACCGTTGAAACTTGAGGGGTCATCCAGGGCAAAAATAAAAATTCCGCTCTGGTCCTGGCTGTTGAAGTTGATCTGCCATGTGGAGTCGCTTCCCAGTGGGATGACGAACTCGTAAACAACATGCCCGGAAGCTGCAGAAACTTTTACCTGGGCATTGGGGACAAGAACAACCGATCCAACGCCGCCGTTGTTATAAATCGGGCGGTAACGGATGAGGTCACCTGTCGCATAATGCACAGCCCAGTAATTTCCTTCTGAATTATCGCCGGGAGGAGGGTATTGCTTGTCGTTATTATCATCTACATAGAGTGCGATCTCATCATGGTCATTTAAAACGAGGTCGTTAAAATTCTCAACAGCCACGTATAGTTCAGTCATGGCTGCATTGACTTTGAAATAGCCCATGACGCTTCCGATGGGATCCGGGGTATTGTCGTTGACCCCCAGGAAATCCGAAAGATCCACACTAAAGGCATCAGACCATTCTCCGGGACTTATCGTTCCGTCTATAACCGGAGTTGTTCCCGTATAGGCGCTTATCTGGTTGGTGATGAAACCGGAAGCGATCCAGCCAATGGCATTATTTGAATATGTTGACTGAAGACTGTCGGAAATAATCGCAGTGACTGCATAGTAGTAATGCGTCAGGGGCAGCGCCGTGCTGTCGTTGAAGGTCAGAACTCCTGCTGCAGTAGTTCCGAGAGGGACAGAGGGATAATCAGAAAAATCGTAGATCTTGCGGTAAACTTTGTAGCCTGTCACATTGGATGAAGGGGAAGCCCCCCATGACAGGTGAACATGCAGGTATGCGCCCTGGGTAGCGGTCAGGTTTGAAGGCGGAATGCCTACCGGAAGCAATGTCACATCCTGGTTTGTCGACTGGCCGTCGGTTATCTGGACGCCGTTGAGGATCTGGGTGAAATACCCGATGGCGGAATACTTTACCGAATAGGTCCCGGCGGGGATATACTTTACTTCATATACAGAAGAGTCGTTTGTGATGCCATAATAGGTTGGGAGCCCGACAATTTCCGCTTTAACACCAGCCTGCAGGGCGGTGCCTGATTTGAAAGCATGCCCGGTGAGGGTTCCTCCTCCCGGGTCGGAATTGATATTATATGCATTTCCTCCGTTCCCGAAATCCCTTGAATGAACAGCTTTTCCGCCGGTAACGCAGTTTTTACCATCGCCTGAGAGATCGAGGCAAACAAGCGAACCCGGGGTATTAAGCGTGAAATAGGGTATATCTGAGGTTTTCCTGAAGAGATAGAGATCGGGTGTTGCATTACCCATCGGCCCCCATCCTGCCGCTGCAATGATAGAACCGTCATTGCTGATGTCAACGCACTGCACCATATCACCCATACCGGGATAGATCCACAGGGGATCAGGCGAATTATTGTTGAAAACGTATAGTTCCCCGTCATAGCTGTTGGTAAGGAAAATCAGTGTCCCCACTGCAATGGTGCTGCCATCGGCGGAAATCCCCATACCGCATACCCAGGAATTTGATCCGTTCACCTTATGGCTCCATTTTTGTGTGTAAGTGGATGAGGAACTGTTGTATTCATACAGGTAAACATAACCCGAATAATTTCCGTTCACAATGTATTTACCGTCATCAGAAATGGCCGGAGGATACTGGTCAGAAGTCGGGGCATCGAAAATGAATGAGCCGTCGGCACCGTTAAGGACATGCACAACGGTGGCTCCTCCATATTCGCCAAGCAGGACGCGGGTTGCAGATTTATTGATGACAAGACTTGCATAGGTTCCCGAATAAGATTTTGTCCATACAGGTGTATTCTGTCCAACATTATAGCAAGAAAGGTAACTACTGTCGTATGCAGGATTATTTGAGGCAGCCACAAAAACCTTAAGGCCGTCGCCGGAGATCCGTATACCCATAACCGAATGGGAAATTGTTATGGACCATATGGGTGTGGGTGAATCAGCCGGATAAACATCTATGGAATGGCTGTAGCCACTTGCAACCCGGGTGCCATCCTCGTTCATGTCGACCGATATATCGGTAGTTGTAATAGTGGCAGGAACTTCCCAGAGCGGGGTATTGGTCGTGCCGTAAACTGACAACCTCTGGTTGTTAAGCCCCCAGCCGACAGCCGTCTTTTGTGCCAGTGAAGAGACTTTTGTAAAGTAAGCGATGGCAGCGCCGTCCACTGCATGCCAGTTGATCCCTGCAGCCTTGACTGACCCGGGTGAATTTGGCTGCGCCTTTGCAGCGGCACCGCCTGATTGCATGCTTTCTACTCCAGAACCTTTTACATGATCTGTGAAGGCCCGTTGCAGGCGGGTATTATTGTTCTGAGCAGGAAGAAGCGGGCAAAGAATTACCAGGGAAACAAGAAGAAGTACAAGTGTTCTCATAAATTGTTTTTGTTAATCGGGTGAGGATTCAGTTTGTATGTGTTACACAAAGATCAGAAGATTTTTTGGGGGCGGGTCTAAATCAGGAATAAATTATTTATTTCGGAAAAATCATACCTTTCAAAGAACAATTTTGGCCCCGGTTCCAAATTTCGACTCCCTCCAGGTTGATCAGTGATCCCGACTGATTGGTTAATTTCCACGGCAATTCCCACCTCTTTCGAATGTGACTGATTTTTAGTACCTTTACCAAAATAAGAATGAAGATGAAACAACTGATAACTGTTTTTTGCATGATCGTTTTATTACAGCCGGCTTCCAAGGGGCAGACCACCTGGAAAGCGTCAGACTATAAACTAGAAACTTACCGCAAGGTGATGGTCCTTGCCAAGGTTACGGATCCAGCTTCCCGGAAGCAACTCGAAGAATATACTGTAAGACTCCTTAACGAAAAAGGGATCGTTGCCATAACAGCATATGAAAATGTTAAAAAGACCGATGGGGTATCGCGTGAAGCATTCCTTGTTACTGCAGATTCATTGCAGGTGGATGCCCTGTTGATATACTCGGTGAATGGGACGGTAAAGCGTGCCGAGAGCACCTCCACTGTTAGCGTGGGCGTAGGAGTCGGCGGGTACAATGGCTATGCAGGCGCCAGTGTGCCGATTGCCGGCGGGGCGAAAGTTGTCACCGATGTCAAGCTCAGCGTTTATCTTTACAACAGGGCTTCCGTTGATGAACAATGGGCAATGCAGCTGAGCGGAACCGTGGATGGAAGCACAGACAAGCTCGCTTATACCTTTGCAAAGAGCGTCGTTAAAGCCATGATTAAAGACGGCATGTTCATCACGAAGAAATAGCCGGCTTGTTACCTGTAAACTGATCCGGTTATAATTTTTTAATGATCAGTTTGTCTATACGGTTCCCGTCAAGGTCCACAACTTCTATCTCATAGCCCATATAAACAAACTTCTCGCCGGGAGAAGGGATATGTTTCAATGTGTTTGTGACAAGGCCGGCCAGGGTATTAAATTTTACCTTCTTGTCCAGGCCTTCAAGTCCGAACTTATATGCAAACTCGGTATACGGCATCTGTCCGTCGACCAGCCAGCTCCCGTCATCCCTCTTGTGCATCTGAGGTTTGTCAGCCCCCCCTCTGTTGATATCGCCCACAATAGCTTCCAGTATGTCGTTAAGGACTACCATGCCTACGATGGACCCGTATTCATCGACCACTAATCCATAATGAACGTTCTTCTCCCTGAACAATTCCAGAGTTTCATAGGTCGTGAGCGACTCCAGGATCAGCTGCGCAGGCATAATATAATCATTAAGCACCAGTTCGTCATTCAGGTTAAACCCCAGTAAAAGTTTTTTGAGAGAAACAACCCCGACCAGGTTATTCAGGTTATTGTTGCATACAGGGTACACAGAATGGAGTCCCGGCTGTATCTTTTTCCACAAGTCAGCGCTGCTTTCATTGATATCAAGCCATGTCACATCTGAATAATGGGTCATCAATGAAGCGATCTTCTGGTCCCCCAGATGGAAAACCCTGTCGACGATGCTCTGCTCCATTTTCTGAACTTCACCACCCATGGCCCCTTCCAGCACCAATGCACGGATCTCTTCTTCAGTTACTTTATTGTCTGCGGATGGCTTTACCCTCAGAAGCCGGAGGATGATATCGCTGAGCCTTGACAGTAACCATGTGACAGGGATGAGGATTTTGGAAAGGACCACGGCAGGAGGGACCATGACTTTGGAAACGCTTTCGGGATTCATCAGGCCGATGCGTTTTGGGACAAGCTCGCCTATAAGCATTGCCACCAGTGTCACGATCATCACAACGATGACCAACGCAAGGGTACTCGCAGTGGATCCTGACATTCCTGCTGAGACAAGGAGTGAAGCCATCCCTTCCGATATCTTTGCACCGCTGAAAACCCCGGTGAGGATACCGATAAGAGTTACCGCGATCTGGACTGTGGACAACACGCCTGCAGGCCTGCTTAACTGGTCAAGAGCAGCTTTCGCGCCTTTATGCCCCGACCGGGCATCAAGTTCGAGTTTGCTCTTTCTTGAGGAAACCAGTGCAATCTCGGTCATTACGAAAAGTCCGTTTACCAGGAACAGGCAAAACAGTATGATAATTTCTGTGATCATAAATTATTATTTAGTGGTGGATTAATTGTAACATCACGTCTTGGAACAGGAATTTTAACATTATTTTCTTTCAATATTTTAAAGACTCCAAACAGTACATCGCTTTTGATGCTGCGGCCCTGGCTGTAGTCCGATATCCAGAAGAGCAGTTCGAAATACATATAAGCAGGAAGAGAATGATTTGTTTCATCCAATAGGATTTAGCCTGGTTGATCCGGGTCTGGGAAAGTTGGTCGTGATCCATCCATAAACCAGATTAAATGTACAAAATTAATCCAAATGCGAAAGAAAAATCTGGCAGTGGAAAGCATTACAGGAGCAAATGACCACCTCACGGCAACACGATTTATATAAAATAAACCTACAACAGGTATAAAAATCAGTAACTTTGATTGAGGGATTGAATTATTTCAAAAATCAGTTTCTTCAGTTAACACATGAAAACAAAATCAATTATTGTCTTATTGTTATTCCTGTTCTGCAATTATTCATATGCGCAGAAGAATGATCTGAAGAGGATGTCCCTTAAGGGGAATGTTAAATCGATCAAAGAATATAATTATCAAACCGTTGAAACAAACGGCGAGATCAAAGACGGGCAACTTCAGTTTTATTATGAGAACATTTTTAACAGCCAGGGATATAAAATCGTCGATGTGAGGTACGATCCTGATGGCAGGATCAATAAAAAGTATGAGTATAAATATGACAGTGCAGGAAGAAGAATTGAACAAAATCAATACACTATTAATGGAAGTCTCATCCGCAAAATTATTTATACCTACGATGCCAATGGGAATTTAGCGGAGGATAACAGTTATAACCCTGATGGTAAATTTGACAAGAAATATACATACACTTACGACAATGCCGGAAATGTTGCAGAAGATAACAGTTTTGACGCGCAGAACAGTTTACTGAAAAAATTTACTTATAAATATGACCATGCCGGGAATAAAACCGAAAGCAGTAGGTTTTCAGCCAAAGGTGACCTTGAAAAAAAGATCACGTATCAATATGACAGGAAAGGGATGCTGATTGAAGAAATGGACCGCTCCTCAGATGGGACCAGGACCACTTATAAATTCACTTATGAGTTTGACAAGACGGGGAATTGGATTAAAAAAGTTACATCGAATGATGATAAACCTGTCAATGTAATTGTGAGGGAGATTGAATATTTCCAACAATAGCTGAAGAGCCCGGCGGATCACATCAGCCCTTAAGTATTACCGGAATTCTACCATTTCCTTGTAAACGGCATTGGCTTGCGCATTCTCATGAGCAGCAGAAGGGGAACTATAACGTAGGGAAGGTTGAAAGCGAGGAATTTCGCCGGGTTGAGGCAACGCCACTGGGGTTCCCCGAAAAATTCCACCCCGAAAACAACTATGCCTGTCAGCACCGATATTGCCGTGGCATACATCACCGCAGGGAGGCGGATCCAGTTCTTACCTTGGATCAGGGCATATACCAGGAGAATGTAAAATGGGCCGTAAACAAATCCCGAGAGGCCTGCCACGAACTGCATCCATACCGGGGGAGTGAGGATCAGCGGATCGCATTGATAGGCATACCAGTAGTTCCCCCTGATCCAGAAATTCGGATGGTCGGGGCGAAGGGGTATTGCCAGTCCCGAGATCGCATCGGAGACTATCGATGTGAATATAAACAGGGAGAATATAATGATAAAGAAATAATCTGCCTTGCGCTGGGACAGGGGAAGGTTGGCCTGGGTCTGTAACATGTTCTTTTCTTTTAGATGGCAAAAGTAGAAATTTTTCAAGGGCTTGTTCCAACTGTCCGGCCAAAAATGATCATTAAGATTTTTCGAACAAGGCAATCGATGCATTATTCCCTTGCAACCAATCCTGCTTTTTCGCGTCATATATCTCCAAACCTCAAGGACCTGCATTATGGAGATATCAATCAAAGGCGTTTCAAAAAAGTACAGGGGGAATAAGTTCGGCCTGCAGGATTTTAACCTGGAGCTGAGAAACGGGATCATGGGCCTTATCGGGCCAAACGGAGCTGGTAAATCGACCCTGATGCGGATACTTGCAACGATCTCAAGGCCAACCGAAGGGAAAATCACCCTTGACGGCATTGATATCGTTAAGTCCCCCGATACCGTGAGAAAAATACTGGGTTACCTGCCCCAGGATTTCGGGGTATATCCTAACCTCACAGCCATGGAGTTCCTCGAATACATAGCAGCAATTAAAGGGTTCACCGGTAAAAGCATAAAACAAAGGATTGAAGCCCTGCTCGAAGAGCTCAATCTCACCACGGTAAGGAACCGGCCCATAGGGACTTACTCGGGAGGCATGAAGCAAAGAATAGGCATTGCACAGGTACTGCTTGGTGATCCGAAGCTTCTGATCCTCGACGAACCGA
>CAIJYT010000098.1 GCA_903824935.1 uncultured Bacteroidales bacterium
AAATAAGATGATTGAAGGTATAATCTTTATTCTTCATGAAATCAGAAAGACCGGTAATAGTTGAATCATGTTCCAGGCCGTACCTGAGGTCGAAATGATAGGAACGTTTGCCCTGAACCGGTGGATAGGCAGCCCCTGTTTCGCAGTCGAGGATGGCGCCGAAAACATGGTGATCGTTGAAGCCGCTGACCGGTGTAAGTTGTCCGAGGAAATTAACGAAAACAACCGAATTACTTCCGTTATGAATGAGGGTGACCGCATGGATCTTTGCCAGGCTGTTATCTTTCAGGGCATACCAGTCGAGGTTTCTTCCCACAATGGTCTTACCTGTCGCAGAAGCCCCTGCAAAAGCTGCTGAAGCGGAGCACTGGGTCGGCCTTACAGCATCTGCATAAAACTGCCAGACCAGGAATTCATTTCTTGAAAACACCCCGTCGCCGGGCTCATCCTTGACAGAAGGAAAAAGCGTGGCCATGCCTTCGATCTCGTCGCGGTATTCAGGCTGAATGGACTGCTCCAGCGCAACCGCCCGGTTCTTCACCGTTTCAAATGTCAAGCCGGCCTGTTTCAGCATATCAAACTGGTCTTTCATCATTTCGTCCATGACCTTTGGGTATTCAGGCATGGCCTTAAGGATCTTTTCGCCGTATTTCTTTCCCATGTCTTTATGTGAAAGGCCTTTAAAATCTATAGTTACAAGAAAATAAGTTCCGTTTACCTTCTTTATCTCCACAGGGCAATCGTCTGAAACCTGGTGCAGTATCCCATGATGGGCCATGAGAATGAAAGGCGTGGTCTTCAGTTCAGGGACCTTCTTCAATGCAGCTTCCTGGGCAGGGGTATCCATATTGAAAATGTCGGTGAAATGCACGAACTTCCCGTTCTTGTATGCCACGTTATCGCCGGTAGCAAGGTATTCATGGTTGAAGAGGTAGCAGCATGAACCGGGAGTATGTCCGGGAGTGTGAATGATCTGGATGCGGAGGCCCCCGATTTTCAAAGTGTCGCGGTCGCTGAGCAGGGTGTATGGGGTGTATTTCCAGTGCAGGCGGAGGAAAAACATCTTCCCGTTCTTCCCGTTGATCATCTGCTCCTCATCCTTATGCATATATATTTTTGCATGTTTGAAAAGGCCCATCGCGCCTGTATGATCCGAATCGGTATGGGTGAGAAGGACCGTCGTCACCTGCTCAGGCTGAATTCCCAGTTTATGCATCTGGGAAAGAAAATTATCCTGGTTCACCCCGGCATCAACCATCACAAAACCCTGGCTGGTCCTGAAAAAATATGCATTCACGAATTTATCTTTCACGCAAAAGACCGAGTCGTTGAGTTTCTGTGTTTCGGCGGGGGTCATATCCCTTGTTCCATACCAGAACCTGAAACCGAAAAATCCGGCTGCAAGGACCAGTATGCCGAGGAAAATAAGGAATCCGTAAAGGATCCGCTTCACTGGTTTTTTCATGGAATTAATATTATTTCAGGCTTACGCCCGTTGATATCATATTGTATTTAGAACCAGTCAAATTTACGCAATTTTGCAGGGCACAGGTAAAGTAATAGTTTTGCCTTATGAAAAGGAACAATGGGTAAAAAGGTACTGATCATAAAAAATAAAACAAGCGAAGGTCCCGGGCTGCTTGAGGAAGTCCTGAAAGAGAAGGGAATAAAATATTCCGTTACCGACCTCGTGTATTTCTTCTTATAACTTCAATTGGGGTGCTAGGTATTTACTGGTTTGATCCAATCCAATTGGGTGTTGATGTTTAGTTAATGAATAAGCAGGATTATTAGAAATGCCAAAATTGTCAAGTGAGATAAATGTTTGGCGGTTTGTTATCTTAATATTATTTTTGTTCCTGATACAGTTCGGTTTTTAAACTGAAGTTTAAAATAGTACATCCCGCGAACCCAATCCGAGACATCCACTTGCAAAATCAATTGGTTTTTAGGAATTTG
>CAIJYT010000099.1 GCA_903824935.1 uncultured Bacteroidales bacterium
GCCTCGAAATCGGCCTTGCCCGTGCGTTCCATAGCTTTTTTAAGCAGGGAATTCTTCACTACCTGAAGAGATACATTCCGTTTGAAGCAAAGTCTCCTGAGTTTGCTGGTATTGTCTGCATTCAGATCAGCGATATCAGCAATATAGAAGGAGTTCGCATGGTTGAGCTTCTCTACCAGGGTATCAATAAACTGGTTTTTTTCTTCTTTTTTCATGTTTTACAAGCTCAAAAAAAATGAGTAATTAAGCCGAAACCGACTTTGGATCAATCTGGATGCCGGGGCTCATCGTGCCTGAGAGATAAATACTCTTCACATAGGTACCTTTTGACGAGGCAGGTTTCAGTTTGACCACGGTATGAATAAGTGTTTCTGCATTTTCCACGATTTTATCCTTAGCGAAGGAAGCTTTCGCAACAGAGGAATGGATAATCCCAAACTTATCGACCTTGAAGTCAATTTTACCGGCTTTAACATCTCTAACGGCCTTACCAATTTCCATGGTAACGGTCCCTGTCTTGGGGTTCGGCATAAGCCCGCGCGGTCCTAAAATCTTACCGAGCGCACCAACCTTGGCCATGACACTGGGCATGGTGATGATGACATCAACATCAGTCCAGCCGTTTTTGATTTTTTCAACAAATTCATCAAGTCCAACATGGTCTGCTCCTGCAGCACGCGCTTCTTCCTCCTTATCGGGAGTACAAAGCACGAGAACACGAACCACCTTGCCTGTACCGTGGGGAAGCGTCACGATTCCGCGAACCATCTGATTCGCCTTACGGGGATCAACCCCAAGACGTATATCAAGATCAATGGATGAATCAAATTTTGTGCTGACAATCTCTTTGAGAATGCCTGCAGCATCTGTGAGTGAATAAACGGTGTTCTTATCGAATTTGGATAAGGCAACCTTCCTCTTCTTAGTCAGCTTTATCATTTGCTTGCTATTAATTAATAAATGTATGAGGTGTGTACAATTTCTAATCCGGTTGCATGATTAACGTTTAAAAGGAGTATCACCTGTTACTGTGATCCCCATAGAACGAGCTGTTCCGGCTACCATTCGCATAGCCGATTCCAGGGTGAAGGCGTTCAGGTCGGGCATTTTATCTTCCGCGATCTTTTTCACCTGGTCCCAGGAAACTGCAGCTACCTTGTTCCTGTTGGGTTCGGGTGAACCTTTAGGAAGCTTGGTTGCTTCGAGTAGCTGAACAGCTACAGGAGGGGTTTTCAGGATGAAGTCGAACGACTTGTCCTTGTAAACAGTGATGATCACGGGAATGAGCTTTCCGCCTTTGTCCTGCGTACGAGCGTTGAACTGCTTGCAGAACTCCATGATGTTCACACCTTTTGCACCCAATGCGGGTCCTACCGGGGGTGAAGGATTAGCTGCTCCTCCTTTGATCTGCAACTTAATAATTCCACTAACTTCTTTTGCCATTTTATTAATATTTATTCTATTCTTTTTGAACTTGCATGAAACTCAACTCAAGCGGCGTTTTACGGCCGAATATTTTAACCATGACCTTCAGCTTTTTCTTTTCTTCGTTGATCTCTTCGATCACTCCGCTGAAGCTGTTGAACGGGCCGTCAATAACAGTCACCGTTTCGCCTATGATGAACGGGATATTGACTTCTTCTCCCTGTTCGGATAACTCATCAAATTTGCCGAGGATCCGTTTCACTTCCGACGGGCGCAGGGGATGAGGTTCGCCTTTTGCACCCAGGAAACCGAGCACCCCGGGGATGTTTCTGATCAGGTGGGGGATTTCTCCGGTAAGCACTGCCTCGACAAGCACATAACCCGGGAAGAAATTCCTTTCCTTGCTCACCTTTTTACCGTTCCTGATCATATACACTTTTTCCATCGGGATCAGTACCTGTGAAATGTACTCCTGCAAATGCTGGATAGATATTTCACTCTCCAGTATCTGCTTGACTTTCTTCTCGTTACCGCTGATTGCGCGGACGACGTACCATTTTTTTACATTTTCACTCATGACTGTACCGATATTTTTTCCAATTGGAATCCCGGAAACCATCCAGACGGGGCACCCACCTAGAAGAGTTTGTAAAATTGCTGCAGTACGCCCTTGAAGACTTCATCCATTGCAAAAACAAGTATTGCAATAATGAGAGTAGCAACTGAAACCACGATGGCACTGCCCTGGAGTTCGGCCCAAGTAGGCCAGCTCACCTTGTGCATCAGCTCATCATAGCTTTCCTTTACGTAATTGATAACCTTATTCTTTGCCATTGATTTTCCGATTTGCACGGGTGGTAGGAATCGAACCCACAGCCTACGGTTTTGGAGACCGCCACTCTACCAGTTGAGCTACACCCGTGTGTAATTTATAATTACAGGTATATGGCAGGGGCAGGGACCTGGCATGATCCCTGCTCCATAACCATATGTATTAGTCAAGTATTTCTGTTACCTGTCCGGCACCAACGGTACGTCCACCTTCGCGGATAGCGAAGCGGAGTCCCTTGCTCATGGCGATCTCGGAGATCAGGTCAACCTTGATAGTGATATTATCACCAGGCATACACATTTCAACTCCTTCAGGAAGATGAATTTCACCGGTAACGTCGGTGGTCCTGAAATAGAACTGTGGGCGATATTTGTTATGGAACGGAGTGTGACGTCCGCCTTCCTGAGTCTTCAGTACGTAAATCTCAGCCTTGAACTGTTTGTGAGGAGTGATTGAACCAGGTTTGGCAATAACCATACCACGGCGGATCTCATCCTTATCAATACCACGAAGCAGCAGACCGGCGTTGTCGCCAGCTTCACCGCGATCGAGGATCTTACGGAACATTTCAACACCGGTAACAACACTCTTCAGTTTCTCAGCACCCATACCGATGATTTCGACAGGGTCGCCTGAATTGATAACGCCTGTTTCAATACGGCCGGTGGCAACTGTACCGCGGCCTGTAATTGAGAACACGTCTTCAACGGGCATGAGGAAGGGCTTGTCAATATCACGGACAGGCAGGGGGATATAGGAATCCACAGCATCCATCAGTTCCATGATTTTATCAACCCATTTCGGCTCTTTATTGAGACCGCCAAGAGCTGAACCCTGGATAACAGGTGCAGTTGCGCCATCAAAACCGTAGAAGGTGAGAAGGTCGCGGATTTCCATTTCAACAATCTCGAGAAGTTCGGGATCATCTACACTGTCGCATTTGTTCATGAATACTACCAGCTTGGGTACACCAACCTGACGGGCTAGAAGGATATGCTCACGAGTCTGGGGCATAGGACCATCGGTAGCAGCTACAACGATAATAGCGCCGTCCATCTGGGCAGCACCAGTTACCATGTTCTTGATGTAGTCGGCATGACCGGGACAATCCACATGCGCA
>CAIJYT010000100.1 GCA_903824935.1 uncultured Bacteroidales bacterium
AGCAGACCGGCAGTGAAACTGTTCCCAAGGGATCTCTTATGGAAAATACAGGAATAGAATACACAGGCCGTAAGATAACTGCCGTTCAGATTCGGATGGGAGTCGTCACCACTATGCAATACCATCCCGGTTGTGGAAAGTACCAGCCTCCAGGCTTCACCTGCCGGGGCTATCCTGTCGTTCAGCATGAAGGCAATTCCATGATATGCCGCAGTCACCGAATCCTGCATCTGGTAATAATCAGTATAATTCTGGCTGCAGTAATTGGGAACGAAACATTGCTGCCCCCCGAACCTCCTTCCCCAGCTGAGATAAAAAAGAATCCTGCTGCAGGCATTATTTGATTTGACTGAATCATGCAGGATTTCGGCGCCTGGGTACATGCAACTGTCTCGCAGCACGGGGATTGCCGGTATCTGGCTTTGCTCCTGCAGAATTACGAAATCCCAGGCACGTTCCCTGATCTTAGCAAGGCTCACCGAATCACGGGCATGAGCAATAGGATCCCAGCCAAATGTAAATCCTCCGGGGCTGTTGGCCTCCCAAAATAAAGAATCTCCTGAAGCTCCGGCAAGGTCCGATACGAGCTGGGGCAGGTTATTTACAGCAGTGTAACTGTTGCCGAGGAAAAGCGCCTTCATCACAACAGGCTGGGCCGCCGACGGAAATACAATTAAAACCAGAATAAGAACATCGACGATCCTTATGATGACCGGGAAGAGTACTTTTTTCATGTCTTATGTTGATGTAGGAATTGCAAGAAAGAAATGATTGACATTGTCGGTAAACATTCAAAGGTAATACGAAAAAGAAAATAATTTACGATTGAACGATTTTAGAATTACGATTGAATTTCAGGATTGTCGATCGACGAATAAAAGATTTATCCTTTTTCCACGGGAACCTTTATAAAAATACCGGAAATGTCATTATTTTAGCGACTGAATCAACTTATTAACAGGAGATCGGGATTTATGAAATTTCAAATCATGAAATATTGGGATAAATATGTTCAATATTACATTGATCATTATTCAACCCCCGATGTTTCAAGAGAAGAAGGATTGCCATACCTGAGGAACAAACTCTTTATCTCGATCTTTATCCTGGCCTTCCCTATTTGTGTTATTGCTTATATACCGAGCATCATTGCCTGCATCAGAACCGAACAACTGATCATTGGGATATTCGACACCCTGTCTTTGCTTGTAATATCTTATATTTTCTTTTCACGGACCCCGGGCATCAACACTAAGAAAATAGTGTTTTCAGCCACCTTTATTATTTTGTCGGCTATACTGTTCGCCTATATGGGCACAAAGGGACCCAGCATTGTCATTCTTCTCTGCATTTCAGTCCTCATCACCTTGTTTCAAAGTAAAAAAGCGGGCCTTGTGTCTGTTGCCCTGAACACTATTATTATATCAGTGATAATGACAATGCTTCCTTTTAAATCGATTCATGTGGAGTTCTTCCTCGAATATCCCCTTATTTCCTGGATTGGCATTGTTCCGAACCTCATCGCATTTAATGCCCTTGTTGTCCTGGCTGTTTCAACCCTGGTAGATCAGCTTAACGAATCGTTTCTGAAGGAAAAAAGTCTGCAGTTGCAGCTTAAAAAAGAAAGTCAGGATCTTCTGATTGCTAAACACAAGGCCGAAGAAAGTGACAGGTTAAAATCTGCATTCCTCGCCAATATGAGCCATGAAATACGCACTCCTATGAACGGGATCCTGGGCTTTTCATCCCTGTTGAGCAGCCCTGGCCTTGCACAGGAAGACCAGCAGGCTTATATCAGCATAATTCAAAAGAGCGGAGATCGTATGCTGAACATCATCGATGAGATCATGGATATTTCAAAGATTGAATCAGGATTGATGACGATGAGCATTAAAGAAATTAACATCAACGAGCAGGTTGAATATGTTTATAACCTGTTGAAGCCCCAGGCTGAGACTAAAGGGATATCCTTCTCTTTTGAGAATGGCTTACCTGTCGAAACAGCCGTCGTTAACACCGACGGGGAAAAATTCTATGCAATCCTTTCAAACCTGGTTAAAAACGCAATCAAATACACCGACCGTGGATGGATAAAATTCGGCTATGATCTCAGGCCTGCAAACCCCGGGAGGGAAACAGCCGAACTGGAGTTTTATGTTACAGATACCGGGATAGGAATTCCTGCCGACCGTCAGCATGCAATATTTGAACGTTTCATCCAGGCCGATATTGATGATGTACAGGCAAGGCAGGGAGCCGGCCTGGGATTATACATTGCGAAATCATACATTGACATGCTGAATGGCAGGATATGGGTTGAAAGTGAACCAGGAAAAGGTTCCACATTTTATTTCACCCTTCCTTACCGGAGATAACCTGTTTGATAATGATCCACCCTTTTCCCGGGTACAAAAACAAAGAATTATGAAAAACCTGAAGAAGTATTTACTGTTAATCATGATAGGGTTTGTTTTCCTTGGCACCATACCTGCCAGTGCGCAGTTTGTTACCCTTGCAAGGAAAATTAAATCCATGCGTACGCCCGAAACGGATATTGCCACAGTTTTACTGGATGCAAAGCCGTTCAGGGTTTACCAGGCCATAATCGATACCCTGACCACAAACCATAAATACCAGGTAATAAACAGGGACAATGCCAAACGCAATGTGGAATTCAGCCTTCAGACCTATACAATTTCAATGCAGGTAGATTCGCTTGCAGCTGCCCTGACACAAATAACAGTTGCTTCAAAACATTCCGACAGCTCCGGGAAAACAACCACTGACATGGCAGTTGAAGCCCTGATCAGGATATGCAACATGGCCGGGATCAAATGCACCATCGACAAAAAATAGTGCCTGGCCCCTCAGGCTGATTAACAAAGAAGCCGGAACCGTTTATAGCAAAAATCGAAAAAACACAGTATATACCACCTATGAAAACAAAAAGAATTTTCCTGATCCCGGTAGTCGGAACCATCCTCCTTGTTACGGCAGGATTTCTGATGTACCATACGGTCATCCGCAGTGATCATTTTTCATCGAAACAGGAAAAACATGAAGCTGAGCCAACCGACTGGATGGCGATGCAGCGTGCATTTCCTTACGGCAGGATCAATCCGGTCGCATACCTTAATGCCGTTGAACAAACGAGGCAGATGATGAAGTCACAGGTTAAACGCTCAAATCCATGGATTTTTGCAGGCCCCGATAATATCGGCGGCAGGATAACCGACCTGGAATCCCCTGCAGGGCATCCCGAGATCATTTATGTGGGAGGTTCGACGGGCGGTATCCTTAAGACAACTGATTCGGGGAATACCTGGACAAACCTGTTCAGCAATGTCCCGGTAGTTTCGGTCGGAGATATAGCCATCGATCCAAACCATCCCGATACGGTATGGTGCGGAACCGGGGAAGCCAACTCTTCCAGCTTCAGTTTTCTTGGTGACGGGATGTATCGCTCAACCGATGCAGGGGCGACCTGGCAGCATATGGGATTGACCAATTCGGCATATATCGGCAGGGTCATTGTGGATTATTCGAATTCGAACCGGATCTTTGTGGCAGCCCTCGGGAACCTGTTTACAACCACCGATCAGCGCGGAGTTTACCGCAGCATCGACGGTGGGCAGACCTGGGATAAAGTGCTTTTCCTTACCGACTCCACTTCGGCAGTAGACCTGGTGCAGCACCCCACCGATCCCCAGACTCTGTATGCAAGCATGTGGGAACGATGCCGCGGACTGGTTTACCGCCGTTCATTCGGACAGTCTTCAGGGCTCTGGAAAAGCACCGACGGTGGAACGACCTGGACAGAAATGACCAACGGACTGCCCAAAGGAAGCAATGTAGGCAGGATAGGTATCGATATCTCCAAATCCAATCCTGACGTACTGTATGCTTTTTATGATATGGATAACCTCGAGGTGCGCGTGTATAAATCAATAGACGGTGGTGCCTCCTGGACCAGGACCAGCGACGGGGCTCTTCAGCAAATGAACAGTAACTTCGGATGGTATTTCGGCCAGGTCAGGATCGATCCCGGTAACCCCGACCGGGTATTTGTGGGAGGCGTCGACCTTTTCCGCACCGAAAACGGCGGCACATCCTGGAATGATGTCACTGCTTATTCAATTCATGTGGACAACCATGCCTTCTGTTTCCAGCAGAATAACCGTATGCTTGAAGGTAATGA
>CAIJYT010000101.1 GCA_903824935.1 uncultured Bacteroidales bacterium
ACCCCTGCTCCTGCACCTGCAGAAGCTGAGTTGCCCCTAGTGAATACCGCTGAGATCCGAAGAATTATCTCTTCCTCCGATGAAGGGTATCTCCCGCCTGCTTCAATACAGGCTCTGATGGATGCCGCCGGCATCCCGAGGGCTGGGGAGGCGGTCGTGAAAACCCGAGAGGATGCTTCAAAAGCAGCCGCCCGCCTTGGTTTCCCGGTAGTAATGAAAGTTGTTGGCCCTGTCCATAAATCGGATGTGGGCGGAGTCGTCCTGAACGTCAGGGATGAGAAGGCTGTGTTTGCCGAGTTCGACCGCATGATACAGATCAGGGATACCACGGCCGTTCTTATACAGCCTATGCTTTCAGGAACAGAGCTTTTCGCGGGAGCCAAGTTTGAACCAAAATTCGGCCATATGATCCTTTGCGGAATGGGAGGGATCTTTATTGAAATACTTAAAGATGTTGCAGCAGGGCTTTCGCCTCTCTCGAAAGAGGAATCCCTCGCCATGATCCGCAGCCTGAAATCATATAAGATTATACAGGGAGCAAGGGGGAAGAAAGGGATCAGCGAAGACGCCTTCGCCGATGTCCTGGTAAGGCTTTCTGCCTTGCTTAAAGCAGCACCCGAGATCATTGAACTTGATTTCAACCCCCTCCTGGGAAAAGAAGATATGGTGATCGCTGTCGACGCGAGGATCCGGATCTCACAGAAACCGTGAACCGTGAATCGTGAAGCGTGAAAAAAGGTTGCAGACTGCAGTCTGCAGTCTTCTTCTACCTTCCCTGCTCCACTGCCGGTGCCTGCTTGGAATAATCTATTTCCGATCCGAGAACTGAATGAGGTATCAGGTAAACGACAAGGAATACGATGGCTGCTACAACAGGCCAGGTGCGGTTCCCGGGTTTACGGTACTGAACCACCAGCGCGATGATCCAGAAGATCAGCCCGATGAGGGTTTTGTTGTCGGTAAGGTCATGTCCGAAAGGCCATCCGGTCCAATAGGCATCGAAGGCGTATTTCTGGACAACCGGGCCTAAAATACATCCGCCTGCAATAAAAAAAATGACAGTAAGCCAGGTGTAGATCCGCACATGTTTCCCTTTGAAGATCGCCTGCAGCCCGGTGATGGTTGAAAGCAGCATAGCGCTGAAAATCACGAATATATGGAATATCAGTACGCCTAATGGCACACTCCTTTTATAACGGAGAATCACATCATGGTCTTTGCTGAGCTGGTATGTTTCACTTCCCTTCAGCAGGCTCACTTTGTATTCAACCTTGCCGGCCATGGGCTGCTGGGGTATGTAGGCGAGGAGATATTGTCCTTCACGCGACATGGGAACGGTTGTAAATGCGTCATTGCTTTTATACCTTTTGTAAGTGAATACCCCGTGCACCGAGGTGTCGGCGATAAGGATCTTCACCGGTTCGTCTTTTCCGCAGGTGCCCGATCTTGTGAGTTCATATTTTACCATGGTCGTTCCAACCATGATCTTGTCTTTTAACGGATATGTGGGTCCTGTAGAACGCTGGTAATGCGCAAATACAGCGGTGAACAGGATCGCAAATATCCATATGAACAGGTTCTGGTATTTCTTCATTGATTTTGGTTTTTGGTTTTGATGGTGGTGCAAAGGTAATTATTTGACTCCATATTTTTCAAACAGCCCGTATACCGCCTGGTGGATGTTCGTCCTGATGTTAAGGTCTCTCAGCTTCTGGTTGGATGCATTGGGACAAACACGGTTTGAAAGAAAAATATACACCAGCCCGTTTGCAGGATCGGCCCATACATAGGTTCCTGTAAACCCGCTGTGCCCGAAACTTTCAGCCGAGGCTCCCTGGCAGGCCGGACTGTCGGGCTTGTAATTCTGAAGAGGCTTGTCGAATCCCAGTCCCCTGCGGTTCCCGCTTCCGGGAAACTGGCAACTCGTGAACATGCGAACGGTTGACGGTCTTATAAACTGCTTCCCTCCATAGCTTCCCTTGTTCAGAAGCATCTGCATTATCACCCCGAGTTCGTAAGCGTTTGTGAACAGGCCTGCATGCCCCGAAACACCTCCCAGCATCGCAGCCCCCGGGTCATGAACGTATCCCCTGATCAGCTGTTTCCTGAATTCAGTGTCATTCTCGGTAGGCATTATTTCACTCTGGGCGAATATACTGTAAGGATTGAAAACGGTTCTCTGCAGGCCCAACGGAAGGTAAAATGTTTCTTCGAGGTACTGGTCGAAGGGTTTGCCGCTGAGCTTCTCAACGACAAGCCTGAGCAGGTAAAATCCCAGGTCGCTGTAAAGGTATTTGCCTTTTTCACCAAGAGGTGACAAGATGATCTGTTTGAATATGGTATCCCTGTATGCCGTGCTGATGAACAGATTGCAGGCGACTTTATACCTGAAGGTGCTGCTCGAATCCCTGCTGAATATGTTCGTATCATACCCTTTTGCATTGCTTACTGCTTTGTAAAAAGGTATCCACGACAGCAGACCGGCTTTATGGGTCATGACATCGCGTATGCTCAGCCCCGATTTATTTGAGCCTGCAAGCATGCCAAGGAATTTACCGAGGCTGTCGCCGGGATCAAGCCTTCCCTCATCATATAACTTCATGATGGCCAGGGTGGTTGCAGCAACTTTTGTAACCGAGGCGATATCGTAAAGATCAAGGTTTTTCACTTTTACAGTATCATTATACTGCGGATGACCGAATGCTTTGTTATAAAAGACTTTGCCGTCCTTTGCAAGGAGCACCTGGCATCCCGGGTATGCGCCACGTTCTATCCCGTCCGCAGCTATTGAGTCGATAATACTTAAGGCTTGTTCAGGCAAACCTATCTCTTCGGGCATTACGAATGAAAATCTTGTTTTAGCTGTCTCTTCACCGGTGCCGTAAGGAAATCCGGCGGAACTCACAGGAAGACGGCCTTTGGCGGCTATCCCCCCGAAAATCACCTCTGCAGCCAGCAGCTGGGTCACAGGGAAATCCTGGTATGCGACGAGCACTGATTCGGAACGCAGGTGCCCGGGGATCAGTTTCAGGGAATACGGGTTGCCGAATACAACCAGGGCCGTCCTGGTTACCTTCGAAAGGGTGTCAACCATGTGAAGTGACTGCCTTGAAAGCCTGAAACTGTCGGTGGGATAGCCAGTCATATTGTGCAGACCGACGATAAGGACATCATATTTAGCCAGAAGGCCTGTCATGCTGTCGGCCACCGCCTTGCTGAACTGCTGAGGGAGGAAGTACCTGCTTACTTTTGCATAGGCATCCAGGTATTTCGACATATCGTTCCCCGGCTTATCACCGATGCCAAGGTAAGCGATATGCCTTTTATCGGGGGAGATCAGGGGGATAAGCCCGAGTTCATTCTTTACAAGCGTCAACGCTGAAGCAAAGCCTTCTTTCCTGAGCACCTGCGATGGCCTGGAGTTGAGGTCATTATAAAGATTTTTTGTGCTGACAGGGGTTTTGCTTACGCCCAGCCCGCTTTTCAGCATCAGTATCCTGAAGCATGCCGAGTCAATCCTCGCCCGGGAGATGATATTGCTGTCGGCAGCCTCCCTGATGGCGTTGATCGCCACTCCCAGGTCCTGGGGGAGAAGCAGTATGTCGTTCCCTGCCTGGAAAGCCTTAAGTTCTATCTCTCCAGGCTTGTAAAATTTGGCAACACCCTGCATGTCAAGTGCATCGGTTACTGCAAAACCAGTAAATCCTAGCTGCTGCTTAAGAAGCCCGTGAACGATGGGCCTAGACAAGGTTGCAGCGGTATTGACGGTGGAGTCATAACAGGAGAGGAAAAGATGGGCGGTCATGATGCCTTTTATCCCGTTACTGATCAGTACTTTGAAAGGATAAAGCTCGACCGAATCCATCCTTTCCCTGGTATGCCTTATGATGGGCAGGGTGAGATGAGAGTCCATATCGGTGTCGCCATGCCCCGGAAAATGCTTTGCCACCGCCATAACCCCATTATCCTGCAAGCCTTTCATGTAATTCAGGCTTTTAGAAGCTACACTGAACCTGTTTTCCCCGAATGACCTGAAATTTATCACGGGGTTACCGGGATTGCAATTAATGTCGGCAACCGGGGCGAAATTGATGTGGATGCCCATCCTCCTGCAATCTTCAGCTATCCTTGAGGCGACAAGGTAAACCAGGGTGTCGCCTGAAACCGCCCCGAGAGTTATGGGCCTGGGAAATGCTGTGGTGCTGTCGAGCCTCATCCCCAGCCCCCATTCAGCGTCTATAGCCACAAGCAATGGAACCTTGCTGATACCCTGGAGACGGTTGGTGAAAATGACCTGGGCATATGGTGTGCCCTTGAAAAAACAAATGCCCCCCGGCTGAAATTTCTCAATTACTGAGGTCAGACTGTCCCTGTAGGTTGAATCTTTACATGAATATGCCCTGATCATGAAAAGCTGGGCTATCCTTTGTTCGGGGCTGAGCTGCCTGAACACCGAATCGGCCCAGATGCTGTCGGTACGCTGTATCCCTTGGGCCATAATCATGGGACCTGCAAAGAAGAGAAGGTATAAAATCAGGACAAGACGTTTCAATGAATTTGCATTTTATTGACATACAGGTACGGGAGGACAAAAGAAATTAAAATTGCCTTGGGACAAATGAAATATTATCCATACTTATTAACATTAACCAGGCCCGCAGGGTGGATTCCCATATCTTTGACCGGTACCTAATATTTGACTTTTAAGATGCCGACAACCGACGAGCTGAAGAGAATTTCCTCCCAGGTCAGGAGAGATATTATACGGATGATCAACGCTGCTGCCTCCGGGCATCCGGGGGGATCCCTGGGCGTGGCTGATTTTATGACGGTCCTTTACTTTGAGATCATGCGTCCCTCTACCGGGAGTTTTGACATGGACGGGAAAAATGAGGATCTTTTCTTTCTTTCTAACGGGCATGTCGCCCCTGCCTGGTACAGTGTTCTTGCCAGGTATGGTTTTTTTCCTGTCAAAGAGCTTGGGACCCTGCGAAAACTCGGCAGCCGTCTCCAGGGCCATCCTTCAACCATGGAACACCTTCCCGGTATCCGTATGGCATCAGGTTCACTGGGACAGGGGCTTTCAGTCTCCATAGGAGCCGCCCTCGCCAAGAAAATGAACGGCGATAAGCACCTGGTCTACACCCTCTGCGGTGATGGCGAACTGCAGGAAGGATCTAACTGGGAAGCCCTGATGTTTGCACCGGCAAAAAAAGTCGACAACCTTATTGCAGTGGTTGATTATAACGGGAAACAGATTGACGGACCCGTGGATAAAGTCATGCCGCTTGGAAACCTGAGAGCCAAATTTGAAGCTTTCGGCTGGCAGGTGAGCAGTGTGGACGGGAATAATATTCAGGAAGTTCTTGACGTTCTTCATAAAGTAAGGACCATGGCAGGAAAAGGAACACCCAATATGATCGTCATGCATACGCATATGGGGTGCGGAGTGGATTTTATGATGGATAACCATGAATGGCACGGGGTCCCTCCTAATAATGAACAGGCTGCAAAAGCCCTTGCCCAGTTGCAGGAAACCCTGGGAGATTATTAGCCTTTATAAATTTTTTCCCGGGCTTTAAAACACTACAGGTTCATGCTGAAAATAAAAAACACACAGTCGCTTTTTCTTATCCTGTCTTTCTTTTTGATTGCACCGGCTGTTTTCAGCCAGATCAGGAAGGAACCCGAGAAACCCAAGCCAACCACCCGTATCCTGTTTGTATTTGATGCGTCACAGAGCATGTATGGAAGATGGCAGAGCGATACAAAGTTCAACATTGCTACAAGGTTATTCTCAAGCATCCTCGACAGCCTCAGGAACCTGCCAGACCTTGAACTGGCCCTCAGGGTTTATGGTCATCAGAAACCATTCCCTCCCCAGGACTGCAACGATTCAAAACTGGAGGTCCCCTTTGCAAAGGACAACGTGAACCGTATCAAACATGTGCTTAAGGTTATAAACCCGAATGGCACAACTCCCATTGCATACTCCCTTTCCCTCGCAGCAAAGGATTTCCCTCCCTGCGATCATTGCAGGAATGTGATTATCCTTATCACCGACGGGATGGAGGAATGCGGGGGCGATCCCTGTGCTGTCTCAGCCGAACTTCAGCTGAAAGGAATTACTCTTAAACCTTTTATCGTTGGGATAGGGAAAAATTTCAAGGACCAGTTCGAATGTGTTGGGACCTATTTCGACGCCAGCAATGAAAAGGAATTCACCAATGCACTCAAGGTGATCATAAGCCGTACTCTCAACCCCACGACTATGCAGGTAAACCTGCTTGACCAGCATCATGACCCAACCGAAACGAATGTTGCAATGACCTTTTATGACATGAAGAGCGGGCTGATCAAATACAATTTCATTCATTCCCTGAATGCAAAAGGATTGCCCGATACACTTGATATTGATCCGCTTGCATCCTACAGGATAGTCGTTCACACCATCCCCCCGGTCAGCAAGGATTCAGTTAAGCTTACCCCCGGCAAGCATACCATAGTAGGAGTAGATGTACCCCAGGGGTACCTCACTTTCAAGGCCTCGGGTAATGCAACCCTAAAATACCTTCCATGTATCATCAGGAAGTCGGGCCAGACCCAGACACTGAATGTTCAGCAGTTCGACCAGGTCGAAAAATATATCACCGGCAGGTACGATATTGAGATCCTCTGCCTGCCAAGGATCATAGTAAAGGATGTTGATGTTGCCCAGAGCCATACCACTTTCGTGGAAATACCTTCACCGGGCATCACAGTGATACAGAGGGCGACAAACGGTTACGGCAGCCTTTATCTTGAAGAAGGAAAAGGGCTTACCTGGCTGTACAACCTCAAGGACAGCCCCCAGCAGCAGGAGACACTTTACCTTCAGCCGGGAAACTACAGGGTGGTATTCAGACCAAAATATTCAAACTCTTCCTCTTATACCGAGGAGAAGTCGTTTAAGGTTGAAAGCGGACAGACTACGAATGTCAAAATGTATTCAAATTAATGGAGTTCTGCTCGCACTTTTACATCGCCGCTACGGTAGCTGCGTCGCTCATGCGGGCTGATTGCCTGGGCCATTCAGGTTGCAATTCGCTCATTGTACCTGATGCAGCTTATGTAAAATGCTTCGCAAAATATAACTTGTAATTTGTACATCGTAAATCGTACATTGAAAACTAAGCACTCTATGACAGAATATACAAACTCCGGTTCAAAAGACACACGCTCAGGCTTCGGGGAAGCTATGCATGAACTTGGGAAGACCAATCCCGAGGTGGTGGTTTTTTGCGCCGACCTTACCCCCTCAATGAAACTTGAGGCCTTTGCAAAGGCATTTCCTGAAAGGTTTATACAGACGGGGATTGCCGAAGCCAATATGATCTGCATGGCAGCAGGGATTACAATAGGAGGGAAGATCCCTTTTACGGGAACCTTCGCAAACTTCTCTACCGGGAGGGTTTATGACCAGATCAGGCAGTCGGTTGCCTATTCAAATAAAAATGTAAAGATCTGCGCGTCTCATGCAGGGATCACTCTTGGAGAGGATGGGGCTACTCACCAGAATATGGAAGATCTCGGGATGATGAAAATGCTTCCGAACATGACAGTCATAAATCCCTGTGATTTTAACCAGACCAAAGCAGCTACACTGGCGGTGGCCCGGTATAAGGGCCCGGTATACCTGAGGTTCGGCCGGCCCAAGGTTCCCAATTTCACTCCTGCAGATCAGCCGTTTGAAATTGGCAAGGCCCTTCTCCTCAGCGAAGGTACCGACGTGAGCATTTTTGCCACAGGCCACCTGGTGTGGAAGGCGCTCGAAGCATGCAGGCTGCTCGGGGAACAGGGGATCTCATCCGAAGTCATAAATATCCATACCATTAAACCTTTGGATGAGGAAGCGGTGCTGGCATCGGTGAGGAAAACAGGATGCGTCGTAACTGCCGAGGAACATGAAAGGAACGGCGGGCTGGGCGACAGCATAGCCCAGCTGCTGGCCAGGAAATTCCCTGCACCTGTTGAAATGGTCGCTGTTGATGATTCATTCGGGGAAAGCGGAACACCTGAAGAGCTTATGAAAAAGTTCGGCCTTGATACTCCTGACGTGGTAAAAGCGGTACTGGCCGTAATGGCAAGGAAAAAATCCAGGGTTTAAGCCTTCTTCCTGAACATGTTCTGAACAAAGGCTACGATCATCGGAAGCAAGGAAATGAAAATGATCGCTATGATCG
>CAIJYT010000102.1 GCA_903824935.1 uncultured Bacteroidales bacterium
ACTTACCAAAAGCCAGCTAGAGCTTTTCCCGAAAACACTTACAGTAATGATCAAAGGCGGCAAATCGCGAACCGACATACTTACGGGGGGTGGCAGCCGCATTGAGATTACCGATCACCAGGAGAAAACGAAAATCAAGCTCCTTAACATGATGGGGCAGAAATATGCCATAAAGTATTCGTCGGATGATGTCGCTAAGGAAACATCGAAAGAGCCACCTGTGCATGTTGATCTCACTGATAAGGTGAAGAACATTGCCGGCTATCAATGCAAGAATGCCCTCATCACCGTCAATGACAAGAACGGGAAATATACTATCGATGTTTATTACACTCCCGAACTGGGGGGCAAACAGGCTAATTTTGACAAAGGCATATACCAGGATATTGAAGGCGTGCTAATGGAATTTTCGATGAAAACTACGGATATGACCATGAGGTTCACCGCCCATGCCGTTGAAAAGAAAACTGTTTCCTTAAAAGAATTTGAAATACCTTCTGACTACACGATTATTACAAAAGATGAATTGAAAAGCAAAATCGGGAGCAAGGAATAGGGCCTATGGCAAAGCAATACAACACCTTAAAATCGAATACCTTCAGGGATGAGGCCAACCCTTTACCGGAAGAGGAACTGCCTTTGCAGGATGCAAATCCGAAGTCAAAAAAAACCAGGAAAGAAAAGCCTGTGAAGGAAAAACCTCCAAAAAAGGAAAAACCTCCGAAAAAGAAAAAGGAACTGACCGAAAAGCAGATCGAGAAAAGAGAAAGAAGGCTCAGGGTTTGGGGCCTTGCCTCCCTCCTGCTCGGGATTTATCTTTTACTGTCTTTTGCTTCTTACCTGCAGACCTGGAAAACCGACTACAGTTATACCGATACCGTTTTCAAGCATTTTTCAGTAGAAGCATTCCGGGCAGGGGATGTCAGATGCGAGAACTGGATGGGTAAGACCGGGGCGCTTATTTCATACATGTTTATTTCGAACTGGTTCGGGATTGCCTGTTTTTTCTTTGTGGTCGTGCTCCTTATATTGGGTCTGCGGTGGCTGCTGAGGATCAGCTTTTTTTCGGCATGGAAGACCATGGAATATTCTTTCTTCGGGGTTTTATGGCTCCCGGTATTCCTGGGACTTGTTCTCCCCCCCGACCATATAGCGACAGGGGTTTTGTTCACCGGGGTTTATGGCTTCCAGATGAACCTCTGGCTCAATGACTTCATGGGACAGACAGGGCTGGCCATTTTGCTTGCTTTTACTTTCTTCAGTTTCCTGATCATTGCTTTTAATATCCCTTTCCGCTGGTTAAAGCCTAAAAAAGACCAGGATGAAATTGCTGATGCTGTGACTGCGGATGTTGTTTCTCCGGAACCCGAACCCGCAGCTGCTGAACAGCCCGGGATTGTGCCCGCCAACCTGATGATTGAAAAACCGGTGGAAGAGACACAGCCGATAGATCTCGGCGGACCGGCTGATGAAGTATTTGCTGAATCTGTTCCTGAAATTGAGCTGCAGATCGAGAAACCCAGTGAAGAAACTGACCTCGAGATGAAAGGCCCTATCCCCCGACAGGGGTTGGATACCCTCTACGACCCCACCCTTGACCTGCCCAGCTATAAATTCCCCACCCTTGACCTTCTGAGTGATTACGGTGGTGATTCCGTTGCTGTGAGGAAGGAAGAACTTGAAGCCAACAAGGACAGGATCGTACAGACCCTTTCGCATTACGATATCAAGATAGCCAAGATAAAAGCCACCATAGGGCCAACGGTTACCTTGTACGAGATAGTCCCTGAAGCAGGCGTCAGGATCTCCAGGATCAAAAACCTGGAGGATGACATCGCATTAAGCCTGTCGGCCCTCGGGATCCGTATCATCGCCCCCATGCCTGGCAAAGGAACTATCGGCATTGAAGTCCCAAACCAGAATCCCGAGATCGTCTCGATAAAATCATTGCTGGCTTCTGATAAATTCAAGAATTCGGCTTTTGAACTGCCTTTTGTACTTGGGAAAACTGTGACAAACGAAACGTTCATCGCCGACCTGGCGAAGATGCCACATCTGCTTATGGCAGGTGCTACCGGACAGGGGAAATCGGTCGGGCTGAACACCATTATCACTTCCCTGCTTTACAAAAAGCATCCTTCGCAGATCAAGTTTGTGATGATAGACCCCAAAAAGGTCGAACTCACCCTGTTCTCGAAGATTGAAAGGCATTTCCTGGCCAAGCTGCCCGACAGCGAGGAAGCCATCATTACCGACACCAAGAAGGTCATCCGCACCCTGAACTCCCTTAACATAGAGATGGACGGCAGGTACGACCTGCTCCGTGATGCCCAGGTAAGGAACATCAGGGAATACAATGAAAAATTCTATAACCGCAAACTGAATCCCAACGACGGCCACAGGTTCCTGCCTTATATTGTAATTGTAATAGACGAGTTCGCCGACCTGATCATGACTGCCGGGAGGGAAATAGAAACTCCTTTAACACGTCTGGCACAGCTGGCGAGAGCCACCGGGATTCACCTGATCATCGCAACCCAGAGGCCTTCGGTTAACATCATCACTGGAACAATCAAAGCGAATTTTCCGGCCCGTATAGCATTCAGGGTTATTTCGAAGATCGATTCACGTACCATCCTGGACTTCTCAGGGGCCGACCAGCTGATTGGACGGGGCGACATGCTCCTTTCAACCGGCAGCGACCTCATCAGGCTGCAGTGCGCATTTGTGGATACGCCTGAGGTTGAAAAAGTAACGAGTTTCATTGGCTCCCAGAGAGGGTACCCCGATGCACACGCCCTGCCCGAATACTATGATGAGGAGAATAGCTCGGGAAAGGATTTTGATCCCAACGAGAGGGATGATTTTTTTGCCGAAGCAGCCAGGCTGGTCGTTCAGCACCAGCACGGCTCAACCTCGCTTTTGCAAAGGAAACTGAAACTGGGCTATAACCGGGCCGGGCGCATCATCGACCAGCTTGAAGCAGCCGGGATAGTCGGGTCTTTTGAAGGAAGCAAGGCAAGAGAAGTCAAATACAAGGATAGTTCAGCCCTTGAATCTTACCTTAAGGAAATGGGGAACGAATAAACACCAAAAAAATCAATCATCAGTAAAATGAAAAAGCTCATTATTGTATTTCTAATGGCTGCCGCATTCAGCGGTTACAGCCAGAAAGCCTCTGAAATTCTAGACCAGGTAAGCGCTAAAACTAAATCATATACCTCCATCAAGGCAGATTTCTCGTACCGCATGGAGAATGCAAAAGCCAAAATCAATGAGCAAAAGCAGGGGACTCTCCTGCTCAGCGGCGACAAGTATAAGATGCAGGCCAGCGGACAGACTGTGATATGCGATGGAAAGACCATATGGACATTCATGCCTGAGTCAAACGAGGTGCAGGTCAATTCACTAGACAATAAGGACGAGGCTCTTACCCCTTCGAAGCTTCTGTCGAATTACAATACAAACTTCAAATCAAAGATCCTGAACGAAAAAAACAGCGACCCCGGGACTATAAAGATTGAACTGGTCCCAAACACCATTAAAAATTATAACCGTGCTGTCCTCTCGGTGGACAAAGCAAAACTCCAGGTAAAGTCATTCATGATCTGCGACAAAAGCGGGAATATTTTCACATACACCATAACGCGTTTCCAGACCGATATCCCGGTCAGTGCTTCAGATTTTTCTTTCGATCCCAAGAAATTTCCGGGGGTTGAGGTTATTGACATGCGCTAAGATGGATCCAAGGTCCGAAAACGGGTCCGGCAGGCTGGAAGAACTGGCAGGGAGCATAAGGCAATCAGTTATCAGGAGCCTTGCAGAAGCCGGTTCGGGCCACCTCGGAGGCTCCATGAGTTCGGCCGATATCCTTACAGCATTATATTTTTCAGTATTAAAACATCATCCAGCCGAACCAACCTGGCCCGGCCGCGACAGGTTTATACTATCCATCGGTCATATTGCCCCGGTTCTTTATGCCACTCTTGCCGAAGCAGGTTACTTCCCGAAGGAAGAAATGCTGACTCTGAGGAAGGCAGGAAGCCGTTTGCAGGGGCATCCGGGGAGGGACCACAAATTGCCTGGGCTTGAGCTTTCGGCAGGATCCCTGGGGCAGGGTCTTTCTGTTGCTGTAGGAATGGCGATCGCTTTTAAAATAGACGGGCTGGATAACCGCATCTATTGCCTCAACGGAGACGGGGAGTTGCAGGAGGGTTCAGTATGGGAGGCAGCGATGTCGGCTGCTCATCATAAACTTGACAAGCTCTGCCTGATAATCGACAGGAACGGACTTCAGATTGACGGCAGTACAGAAACCGTCATGGCCCTTGAACCTTTGAAAAAGAAATTTGAAGCCTTCGGATGGAATGCACTTGAATGCGACGGGCATGATTTCAGGTCCCTGCTGAACGCTTTTCAGAAAACTCGGCTGGAAACCTCACGCCCATCGGTCATCATAGCAAAAACCCTGATGGGCAAAGGCATTAAAAGTATAGAAGGAGACTACCGCTGGCATGGAAAATCGCCATCGAAGGAGCAGGCTGAGGAGATGATAAAGGAAGTAGCGAAGTAGCGAAAGGCGTTGGGTGAAGCCCAAATGAGCACGCAAATGAAATAAACAATTGGTGCGAATAAATGGTGAAATTAGTTAACAGGGGGAATAAAGCGACGAAGACCGGGTTCGGGGAAGGCCTTCTGGAGGCCGGCATTGACAACGGAAGTGTAGTGGCTATCGGCGCCGACATCACTGCATCGGTAGGCGTCGATTTGTTTGCTTCAAAATTCCCATCCCGCTTCATCTCACTTGGCATTGCCGAACAGAACTGCGTTGGTGTGGCTGCGGGAATGGCACTTGCAGGCAAGATCCCGGTATTTGCGACTTACGGTGTTTTCTCGTCTTTACGGACAACCGACCAGGTAAGGATTTCTCTTTGTTATAATAATCTGCATGTGATTATCGGCGGTGCCCATACGGGGGTTTCGGTAGGCCCCGACGGCGCAACCCACCAGGCCCTGGAAGATATTGCCATAATGCGTGTTTTGCCAAACATGACAGTTCTATCGCCCTGCGATGCAACACAGGCCAGGCTGGCTGTCATTGCAGCGGTTGAACAATGCAACGGCCCGGTTTATCTGAGGTTCGGGAGGGAGGCCATGCCCGATTTCACTACCCCTGAGATGGGATTCGCTATTGGCAAGGCCCAATTGCTTCACCATGGGAATGACCTGGCTATAATATCCACCGGGCATATGACCTGGGAAGCCCTTCGGGCTGCTTATGAGCTCGAAAAAGAAGGTATCATGGCCAGGGTGCTGAATATACATACCATTAAACCTCTGGATGAAACCGCCCTGGTTGAGGCAGCAAGGGAATGCGGTGCCATTGCGACAGCCGAGGAGCACCAGGTTGCAGGCGGCCTGGGGTCGGCCGTATCAGAAGTCATCAGTAAAAACCACCCCGTGCCTATGGAGTTTGTTGGGATGAATGACCGTTTCGGGGAATCGGGCCCTCCTCTTGAACTCATGCGCAAATTCGGGCTCACCGCAGAAAATATTATAACTGCCTGCCGGAAAGCTTTGGAAAGGAAAAGAAGATGAAAAGAATGTACAATGTACGACGTACGATGTACGAATAATTTCGCTTTTCGCTTTTCACTTTTCGCTACTTCGCTATTTCGCTACTTCGCTACTTACAATATCTTCCGGATATCCTAACTTATGCAGGAACAACCCGCAGGCAGGCACTGAATCCCCTGCATCCGACCTGTTTTTGGCCTCGATCACGAGCTTGAGATCCCTCAGGTTCATTTTTCCTGTACCAAGGTCAAGTAAAGTCCCTACTATGGCCCTGACCATGTTCCTGAGAAAGCGGTTCGCCGAAATGGTGAACACCAGCTGGTTGCCTGTTACTTCCCAATATGCCTCACTGAGTTTGCAGATCTTTGTTTTAGTGTCGGAATCCACTTTGGAGAATGAAGTAAAATCGGAATGCGACATCAGGATCTCCGCGCCACGGTTCATCATCTCAATGTCGAACGGCCCGTAATGGTACCATGAATGGTTTACGAGGAACGGATCCTTTTGCAATGCGATATAATACTTATAAGTACGGAGAAAGGCGCTGAAACGGGCGTGGGCATCCTGCTTCACAGGGAAGATCTTCCTGATAGCTATATCTTTGCCAAGATATGAGTTCAGTTTAAAAACCAGTTTCACTGCCTGTGCTTTACTGAGCTCTTTTTCAAGATCCATATGTGCATAATACTCCCTCGCATGCACACCTGCGTCGGTTCGGCCGCAACCAGTGAGGCTTACATCTTCCCTCAGCATCATGCCCAGAGCATCACACAGTATTTTTTGTATGCTGATGGCATTCTTCTGGGCTTGCCAGCCGTGAAAATTTGTTCCGTCGTAAGAAAGTAAAATAAAATACCTCATCACCATTTACAATTAATAACGTGTTAATCTCCCTGATACAAAACACCTAAAATATTAGAATCTGCAGCCGGGCATCAGTTTCGTTCATCCAAAGATAATTCAGATTATATCAATTTGTAAACTTTCATCTGATTTTCATTATTAGTATTTGAATATCAGGTCAATAAACAATAATTGCCAATTGTGAATTTAGTAACAAGGAAGGAGGCATAGTTTTGCTGTTTAGCGAAAACAGCCAGCCCACAAATTAACAAGGTTGAAGATGGGCCGTTCCCCTCCTGCTCATCGCCTGCAAAGACAAACTTCCCGGGCCGGGACCCATGGTTAAGCCTTTGATACCGACGAAAAAATAATCAGGGCCGAATCGAATCAAAGGCAGATTGCAGCAATACGACAATACCCCTGGTGCAGTGAACAGATTGGGTTTACTGCAGATATTTTTACTCAGATTTCATTCAGTTGTAAAAAAAATATCTCAATTGTGAATTTTATAACAAAAGAAAAATGTATTTTTGTCAAGAAATTTATCTGAAAGAATATTTGTTTGCATAACTCATTAAAAATCAAGATACAATGGCTACAAACAACAATTACATCACAGAACTAGTGGATAAACACGGCAGGGCACGAACCAGTCTGATGCCAATCCTGCAGGGAGTGATTGAGAAAAACAACTTCATTTCAGATCAGGATATGACTGAAATTGCAATGGAACTCGATCTGTCCCCTGCCCAGGTTTATGGCACCGCAACTTTTTATTCATTCCTCGAAACTCAGCCTCGCGGGAAATATGTGATACGTGTCTGTAAAACTATCACCTGTGACATGCACGGGAAGAGGACCGTAGTACAAACTATTGAAGACATGCTGAAGATCAAGGTAGGTGAAACATCGCCGAACAAGAAATTCACCCTGCTTGAGACCAATTGCCTTGGCTGGTGCCACGAAGGACCGGCTATGCTGATCAATGAGAAACCTTTTTCAGGGCTCACTCCCGAAAAGGTTCATGACATCATTAGTGAGTACATGCATAAATAATTTAAAATAAGGAGATTGACAATGTCTGACACCAAACTAAAACGAGTTGACCTTATTTTCGGGGAATATTCCAATGTTAAATATAAGGTACTGGCCGATACGCTGAAACGCACCAATGAAGAGATCCTGGAGGACTTGCTGGAATCGGGTCTCCGTGGCCGCGGAGGTGCAGGATTTCCCACAGCAATGAAGTGGAAATTTACCGCTCAGACCCCGGGTGAAGAAAAGTATGTTATATGTAATGCCGATGAAGGCGAACCCGGAACATTCAAAGACCGTGAGATTCTGAGCCGCGTACCGAGAAAAGTATTTTCAGGGATGGCGATCTGCGGAAAAGTTATAGGGGCTAAACAGGGATTTATTTACCTCAGGGGTGAATATAAATTCCTGCTTCCCGAACTTATAAAAGAGCTTGATGGTTACAACGAGTTTGCAAAATCCATAGGCTTGGATTTCCCTATCGGGATCAGGCTGGGCAGCGGGGCTTACATCTGCGGTGAAGAAAGCGCATTGTTCGAATCCATGGAAGGTAAACGTGGTGAACCCAGGAATAAACCTCCCTACCCTACCACATCGGGATATCTTGGCAAGCCCACCGTGATAAACAATGTTGAAACGTTTGTCAATGTTCTCATGATCATGCGACTCGGCTCCACCCAGTTCAAACTGCTGGGGACATCCGATTCACGCGGATCTAAAGTATTTTCAGTATCAGGAGACACCCCCATTCCGGGTATCTATGAACTGGAACTTGGCATGCCCCTTGACCGTTTTGTTGATGAGTTCGGTGATGGTGATACCAAAGCCGTTCAGGTCGGAGGCGCCTCAGGCTTCTGCGTTCCGCGAAAGAAATTCAAGGATACTGTGATAGGCTTTGAAGGAGTCCCCACCGGAGGTTCCATGATGCTTTTCAACAGTTCCAGGTCTATGTATAATGTATTGCACAATTATCTGGAGTTCTTTGAAGAAGAATCCTGCGGACAATGTACTCCCTGTCGTGTAGGTTGCCAGCAGCTTCGCAAAGGAATAGAAGCTGTCAAGAAGAGTGAGAAAAAATCACTTTACCTTGATCAGTTGCTGAAGCTTTCCGAAAGCATGAAACTGACCGCAAAATGCGGTTTGGGACAGTCAGTTGCCAATTCATTTTCATCTATCGTTAACAACTTCAAAGAAGAAATGATTTACTAAAGGAACCTGAACATGAAAAATACTAAAAAAGAAACTGAAAAAAAGATCAACCTCACCATCGACGGGATCGAGGTATGTGTTGATGAGGGCACCACTATACTTGACGCAGCACGCAAGCTCAACATACATATTCCTACTCTTTGTTACCATGAAGACCTTTGTGTTGCAGGCAACTGCCGGGTTTGTATTGTGGAACAGGAAAAGGCTAAGTCGCTTCCCGCTTCCTGTGCAACACCCGCTTCTGAAGGCATGGTGATCCATACCAACAGTATGAAAGTAAGGCTTGCCCGTAAGCATATTGTGGAATTGCTGCTTTCGGAACATCATGCAGACTGCACCAAGTGTTACAAGAACGGAATCTGTGAGCTCCAGGGACTGGCTTCCCAGATGCTTACCGGTGACCACATGTTCCTCGACCTGGTTCCGGACCATAATTACACTATCGATATGTTCAACACTGCCATAATCAAGGATGACAGCCGTTGTATCCGCTGCCAGCGCTGCGTCAGGACCTGCGAAGAACTCCAGGGAGTTAGCGCGCTTGGCGTTGCATATCGCGGAAATCATATGAAGATCTCCACTTTCTTCGAACATCCTTTGTTTGAAGTGGTGTGCACCAACTGCGGCCAGTGTGTGAACCGCTGTCCGACCGGCGCCCTTATTGAAAGGAATTACATCGACCAGGTGTGGGATGCAATTTATGACCCCACCAAGCATGTTGTTGTGCAGACTGCTCCTGCTGTTCGTATTGCATTGGGTGAAGCTCTCGGGATGCCTCCGGGAAAGATTGTAACAGGTAAAATGGTTACTGCTCTGAAAAGGCTTGGATTCAACGCCGTTCTTGATACAGATTTCACTGCTGACCTTACCATCATTGAAGAAGGTAATGAGTTACTCACCAGACTGAAGAAAGCACTGCTCGACAAGGATCCGAATGTTTCCCTGCCGATGTTTACATCATGCTCACCGGGCTGGATCAAATTCATTGAGCACACTTTCCCCGAATTCCTGGGAAACCTGTCGACCTGCAAATCACCACAGCAGATGTTCGGCGCCCTGGTTAAAACCTATTACGCCCAGAAGCGCAAACTGGATGCCAAGAACATTGTTTCGGTGTCCATCATGCCCTGCACAGCAAAGAAATTTGAAGCCAACCGCCCCGAGATGCGTTCCAGCGGTTATAAAGATGTCGATTTTGTACTGACCACCCGTGAACTCGGGATCATGATCAAACAAGCAGGCCTCGACTTCGAAGCCTTACCTGAAGAACATTTCGACAGCCTTATGGGTTCTTCAACAGGAGCTGCTGTAATCTTCGGTACTACCGGTGGTGTTATGGAAGCCGCTTTGAGAACGGTTTATGAAGTAGTCACCGGGAGGGAGATCCCGTTCGAAGGTCTCAATATCACCCCGGTACGTGGAACCGAAGGCGAAGTACGTGAAGCATCACTTAAAATTGAAAAAGTCAAACCTGAATGGAAATTCCTTGAAGGTGTTGAGGTTAAATGCGCTGTTGCCAACGGTCTTGCGCATGCCAAAAAAGTCATGCAGGATGTAAAAGACGGTAAAGCCAACTATCATTTTATAGAGATCATGGCTTGCCCGGGAGGTTGCCTTGGAGGCGGCGGACAGCCTATTCCCACCAACAAGGATATCCGTACAAAAAGAAAACAGGCAATTTATGAAGAAGACCTGGGAATGCCGATCCGTAAATCTCATGAGAACCCTGAGGTACAACTGATCTACAAAGAATTCCTTGGAGGCCCGCTCGGTCATAAATCCCATGAACTGTTACATACCCACTACACTCCCAGAAAGAGATACTAATTTACTCACTTGACACAAAAAAAGAAGCCGTCCAAAAGACGGCTTCTTTTTTTTACGGGCTGCCAAATCCCAAAGGCAGCCTTAAACACATCACTAACTAACGGTATGAAAAGAACGGACTGGAATTAGATCTTTGGAGTGTTGTTCTCCGATTTCTTTGGTTCTGCAGGAGGAGTTGCGCTTTCGGGCTTCTCAGCTGCACCTTCATCATCACCTGAATGTATGATGACTTTCATTTCTTTATTATGGCCGTTTCCCCTTTGATGAGGGGAATGCGGATGCCTGCCATTGATATAGATTACATTGTTCCGGCCGAAATCCTGAGCATCCTGTACGTCGATGATGATGCGTTTTCCGCCTTTTTTATCAATGATCTTATATGATTTAACCCTGCTCATAGGGATATTCCCAAGGACATCCGAAAGTGATTCGCCTTTATCAGGCATTGCAAAAACCTGAGGACCCGGGGCAGCACCGCCGAAAAATTCATTCTCAAGTTCCTCTTCTGCATCAGGGGGTTCAGGCACATCAGGCATCTCAAAATTATAATTGAATGAATGAGGGAAATTCCCAGAATGGAATCTTTGACAGCAATCGGGCATGTTGAACCTGTACATATGCATGCATTTTGAGGAAGGATCACCTGAAATTGAATCATCCATTCCATTGATATAAATCTGTATGTTTTTCATCTGGTCCCCTTCCTCCTTCATGTCAGATTCAGCATTTTTGATCTGAACATGCATATCTTTCATTAATTTTTCAAGATCAGCACCATCGATTCCTCCGGGGGCGTTGATCAACGTATCAAGTTCGGTTCTTTTACCATTTTCTTCTTTAATGATACGAACCTTTATTTTACCTTCCTTTGCCTTAGGATCGGACGTCGCAGTAACTGTTACTTTCTGTTCCTTTCTACCTTTGGAGGGAGTTGCAGTAACAATCGTGGTTGTTTTTTGCTCTTTTTTATCCTGTGCTGAAACAGGAGAAGTACCTATTAAAGAAATACATAATACAGCAACTCCTGAAAGGATTGCACACGGCCGGTAAAATTCCCTGGTTTTCATGGTATGTTTTTTTGATGGTACAAAGCTATACCGGGATTAGGTCGTAAAATGTTAAGGAAGCGTTAAACTTGGTTAACAAAACGTTAATCCCCTGACAGAAAAGAACTTCTTTGCCTATTTTTGCATCATGAACAAGAGAACCCTGTATATCCTTATTGCACTGATCTGTCTTTCGCTGCTGGGTATTATCATTGTTCAGTTCTTCTGGATCAGGAATGCCATACAGGTGAAGGAGGCCCAGTTCAACCGCAGCGTGAATGACGCCATGGGTGTTGTGGTGAACAAACTTGAAACAAAAGAAAGCGTCCACCTCCTTGCCAGGAACAGTATTAACGACAGCATTAAAGAGATTCTGAGGGAGTCTCCCGAGGAAACGGTGATGCGCCCTCCTGCCCCGGAAAACAGACACAGGCATGATCGGGCTTATGCCCGGGCAGGGAAACAGAATAAAGCCTTAGACAGTATTATAAATAATTTCAGGCAGGTTACTATAAACGTGAATCCGCTATATACCGAAATGCAGTTTGAGTGGAATGACAGCGAACTGAAAAAGATCGATTCAATGATGCAGCTTCAGGCTGAAGAATTACATAATCCGCAGATAGAATACAGAATTGAAGAGGAATTAAGTGCACCTCCCGAGATGATATTCACCAATCCCTCCCAGACCGTGCATTTTTTTAATGCCGGCCGTGGAGGGTCACATACCAGTAGCTATTCAATGCACGGGAAGTTTCCGCCTCCCCCTGATGCCGCTTCACCTGAAGTCATGGACAGGGTTCAAAAGCTTACCGAGAAAACAAGGAAATTAAAGGAGATCCTGCAGAAACTTACCGTTGAATCTGAAACTAAACCAAAACCAGTTGGCGAACGTGTCCAGAAGGACACACTTGAACAGCTCATCAGGAAATCCTTATCGGAAAAAGAGATAAACCTGGCATTTGAATTTGCTGTTTTTGTCCCGGCCGGTGATTCGAACCAATTGCCGATAAAATCCTCCCATTTTGAAACCGCCAATATGAGCACCGGGCACCGCGTGACCCTGTTCCCCAACGACCTGATCACAAAACCCAGCCAGCTGCTATTGTTCTTCCCCGGGCAGAAAGGGCATCTTGTTAATTCGATTTCATGGCTGATGATGTGTTCCATTATTTTCACCCTGATCATTGTTTTATCATCGGGCGCCAGTATCGTTGTCATGATTAGGCAGAAGAAGATATCGGATATTAAAACCGATTTCATCAACAATATGACTCACGAATTTAAAACACCGATTGCCACTATATCCATCGCCGCAGATTCCATAGTAAATTCTAAAGTGATACTCGAGCCGGAGAAGATCCGTGACTTTACGAGAATCATCAAGGAAGAGAATAACAGGATGAATACCCGGGTTGAGCAAGTACTTCAGATGGCCTTGCTCGACAGTCGGGATTTCAACCTGAAACCCGTGCTGACCGATATGCACAGGATGATACAGAGGGCTGTCGACCACTACCGTTTACAGATCGAAAAACGCGAAGGTTCACTTACTACCAGGCTCGAGGCTTCTAATGCCATGGTGGCCGCCGATGAGGACCATTTACGCAATGTGCTGATGAACCTGCTCGACAACGCAAACAAATATTCAGGATCAAAGCCAGAGATATCCGTTTATACTTTTAACCGGGGGGAAAAATTCTTTTTCGGGGTGGAGGACCACGGGCTTGGCATGAGTGTAGATGCCCAGAGAAGGGTTTTTGACAAGTTCTTCAGGGTGACATCGGGGAATATTCATAATATCAAAGGGTTCGGACTTGGACTAAGTTATGTGAAAGCCATTGTAATGGCTCACCATGGTGAGATCAACGTGCAATCGGAAGTCGGCAAAGGAAGCCGTTTTGAGATAAGCCTGGCATATGTGCCCGGGCAGGGTGAGAAGGTTGTTTATGAGGGGATGGCAGAATGAGGGGTATTGAATACTCGAATAATCGAATAATCGAATTAAGAATTGGAATGTAATTTCGCTACTTCGGGATCTCGCTACTTAAATTTGGTAATTATGGAATCAAAAAAGATACTGCTGGTAGAGGATGATCCGAATTTCGGATCGATCATGAAGTCTTACCTGGAGATGAACGATTACCAGGTGACCCTTAAAGTTGACGGGAAGCAGGGGTTATCGGCCTTCAGGTCAACTTTGTACGATATATGCATCCTGGATGTCATGATGCCCGAAATGGATGGTTTTACGCTCGCAAGGGAAATAAAAAAAGTGAATTCAAAAGTTCCTTTCATTTTTCTAACAGCAAAATCACTGAAAACCGACATGCTTGAAGGTTTTAAAACCGGGGCCGACGACTATATCACCAAGCCTTTCGATTCGGAAGTCATGCTTTATAAGATCGCTGCAATTTTGAAACGAAAATCAGCTTCCGATGGTGAAACGGAGATCAGTGAATACAGGGTGGGAAAATTCCTGTTCCATTATCCCCTGAGGACACTTACCATCGACGGGGCTGTACAACAGCTTTCTCCCAAGGAAGCAGGGTTGCTAAGGATGCTTTTCACTGCAAAGGAGGGCATTTTACTCAGGAAGGATGCACTTGAAACGATTTGGGGGGCTGATAATTATTTTAACGGCCGCAGCATGGACGTTTTCATTGCCAAACTCCGCAAATACCTGAAAGCCGACCCTTCGATAGAGATCGTGAACATCCATGGTAATGGTTTCAGGCTGATTACAGGGAAGCTATAGGTTCAGCTGAAGGAAGGGTGAAATAAAATGTGCTGCCTGTCCCCTCTTCGCTTTCGACCCGGATCATTCCTTTATTTCTCGTAAGAAAATCCTTGCAAAGGATCAACCCCAACCCTGTCCCGATTTCATTATTGGTCCCTTTGGTGACCATGCGGTTTTCTATTTGAAACAGCTTGCCCAGTGTTTCCGGGCTCATTCCGAATCCTTTATCTTTTATAGCTACCTGTATGGTACTGGCGTCGTATACCGATAAATCTATGACAACCTGTCCTCCGGGGAATGAGAATTTCACTGCATTGGAAAGCAGGTTCCTGATCACGGTATTTATCATATTCCGGTCGGCATATGCCAGCAAATGGTTTTCACCGTTGAGTTTTATTATGATATCCTTGCTCTGGGCGGCAGATTCAACAACAATAATATTATATGCCAGGATTTCATGCATATCGATTTTCTCCTGCTTGAATGGGAGCAAACCTTTCTGTTCACGGGCCCATGTCAGCAGGTTATCAAGCAGTTCAAAGGTCCTTAGTGAAGCATTTCGCAACCTGCCGAGCATCATCTGCCTTTCTTTATCAGAATATTCGTTATAATCGGTAGTCAGAAGCTCCAGCATCCCAAGCAGAACATTGAACGGACTTCTCAGGTCATGTGCAATTATAGAAAAGAAATTGTCTTTTGCCTGGTTACTTTCCCTGAGAAGGAATTCTGAATGTTCAAGTTCGCTGGTCCGTTTGGCAACCATTTCCTCCAGTTGTTTTCTGTACTTTGAAGCCCAAATATAACGGATTGAAAAAAAGGCAATAGTTGTAACAATGAGGATTATTATAGCCAGGAACCACCACCTGAGCCAGATTGGTTTGTTTATCGTGATCAAAGGTGAGCGGAGAGTTTCACTCCAGATACCCAGGGAATTCCTGGCTTTGACACAAAACCGGTAATGTCCGGGCCTGAGGCTGAGGAAGTCAAAACGGTTGTCGCGGATGTTCAGTTCGGCCGACCAGGAAGTGTCAATGCCTTCCAACTTATATTTATAGAAGATTTGCTTCTCATTGATGTATGAAATAGCCCGGAAATGGAAAACCAGGTTATTCTGGTCATATGGCAGATTCACCGGCGAACTGAGGTTGAAAGTGTCCTTTCCTGCAGCCATAAAAAGGAAAGAAAGATTCGGGCCAGGCACCTGTTTTAGATTATAATCATATTGCGGCCTGAAAACGGTAAGGCCGCTGCTTGTTCCGAACCAGAGATTATGAGATGAATCCATGAAACATGCCGACCTGTTCATTTCCTGCCCCGACAATCCATCTGCAACGGTATAATGCTCCATTGTTTTCCCGTCCCAGCGGTAGAGCCCGTTATCTGTCCCAAACCAAAGCCTGCCAGGTTGGTCCTCAAGGATCAGGTAAACAGGACTATTTATCACCAGATCATGTTCACTGCACTTTGCAAGAGAATCCCCGCTTATTATATATAAGCCTGCAGCGGTGCCCACCCAAGCCCTCTTATGGCTGTCAACATAAAAACCGAAAACATTATTGGCCTTTAAATTACTCTTGCTCTTATATTCTGTGATCCTGGCGTTCTCCCATTTAGCCAAGCCTTCGCTAAAAGTGGCGAAATACATTGTTCCTTCAGGATCATGAAAAATCCTGCGCATAGACATGTTTTTCAGACCAGTTAATGGTATCATCTCAAACCGCCCCTCACGGAACCTGAAAAAACCTTTTGTTGTACCGCAATAGACAGTCCCGTCGTTTAAAATATCAACAGAATAAACAGTCCCAAGTAATCCTTCCTTTTCGTGGTACCAGGTAATACGGGAGTCAGGGGAAATTTTACCGAGGCCAAGTATATTTGCAGCAATCCATAAGTTATTAGCTGCATCCTTTTTAAGTTCAAGTACCCTTGCATTGAAACCCGGTTTGCTGATTTCAGAACGAAAATCCTTACGTGTAAATTTTTTTCCGTCAAAGAAAGTCAGGAATCCCTCATGTCCAAAAACATATTTACCGGGGGAGATTTCAAGGCCTGATGCTACTTCGTTGCTGGCAAGTCCGTCGGACTCAAAATAGTTCATGAACCTCTGGGAACTTATCTTTGTGATCCCTCTGAGTCCTGTAATCCAGAGATTTCCTTCCACGTCAATAATTGCAGATGTACCGCCCTCCGAAACCAAGCCATTATGACGCCCCAGGCTTTCCAGTCCTCCATCGGGTATGGAATAATAAAAAACGCAGGAAGCATTGCCGAAAATGAGCTTATCGTTTCTGCTTTTATAAATATAGCTCCTGTATCCCAGGCGGCTGTCCTTGATCCTGAACCCTGATGAAACCACTGTAAACTGCCTGTCCTGAATGCACCCAAGCCAGGTTTCACCGAGAATCCAGAGTTTTTTCCCATCTGCAGCAAGAGCAATTATATAGTCAGAAGGTAATTTCCCGCGTACAGAAGCATTTTTGAATGCTCCACTTTTATCCATTTCTGAAAGTCCCTTATCAGTACCTGCAAATATCCTGCCGTCATAATAAGCAACTCCGTATACCAGGTTGGAAGGGAGCCCGTTTTTCATGGTGTACCTGCGCCACAACCCATTCTCAAAAAGTAAAACGCCTTCATTGTCAGTTCCTGCGACAAAACAGACCTGTTTATTATTGTAAAAGACATCAAAGGATTCATAGATTAAGTAACCCTGAAATGCAGGCGACTTTTTACATGAAAGTGTTTTCCAAACTCTATTTTCGTAATAAGAAACGAATGGCTGACCATATTCAGGAAATGCCCAGACTTTACCCAGTTCGTCAACTTTAAGAAACGCATAGGAAATCGGCTGCACCCCATCAGATACACCGTAATTTTTGAACTCAGTGCCGTTATAGGACGATAATCCTGCACGCCTCGCAATCCAAAGGATTCCAGTTGAGTCCTGGGCAATACTGTTAACCGTGGAGTTTGCCAGTCCGTCAGCTTCGGTATAAATGCGCGCAGGGTAAAGCTGCGCAAAAACCTGAATTGTAAATGCATTTGCAATCAGGAGCAGTGCAATAATCAGAAACCTGGTTTGGGAAGTAATAAAAGTTATCAAAGGAGCGTGAATAGTGAATTTACCTAATTCCCAAAGGTAATCAAAAGAATCAAGCAACATGAAACAAGGTGGAGAATATGTTCAACCGATGTTTCTCCTTTGATCTTTTTTTATAATTTGCAGGGAGTTTTATTGAAGCCGATGAAAAGCAGAAAAATTCTGACATTTCTGATCCTTTTTACAATGAGCTGTTTTTCCCTGTCGGGAGCATCGGTTGATTCAATTCCCGTCATGAAGAGCCTTCTGGGCGGCAAGCTGACTCCGGAAACCAGGCTCAGTTACCTGACGAAGATTTGCATTTCATTCTGGAATAGCAATCCCGACTCCTCCATCTGGTATGGCCGCAAAGGCATTACCCTGCTCAGGGAGAAAGTATCTCCCGAACGTATAGGACGGCATAGTTTTGCATATGGAATGGCCTGGGAGAACAAGGGCGGGTACGACAGCGCACTTTTTTATCTCGGGAAGGCTCAGGAAGTCTGGTTTAATGCAGGAGACAGTTTTTATGCATACCGTGCCATCGAGCAAACCGGCAGCCTATACAGGATCATGGGACGCTAGGATACGGCAGTGAGTATCCTCAACAGGGCACTGGATTATTTGAAACAGGCGAAAAAGAATTACCAGACCATGTCGGTACTGTTTAACCTCGGCAGTGTTTATCTTGAACAGAACAGGGACACCTTGCGCCGAGAAATAAGCAAGGAAATCATTGATCAGATCGAATTACGATACAGGAGTGAGATCCTGCAGGCCAGGGTCAATGAGATGTCGATCACCCAAAAGTATGACCGCAGCAGGCTGCTGCTGACATACCTTGTTGCTGTATTTATCATACTCGTTCTGGGAATAATCACAATAAGCATTTTTGTCCGTCGCTGTTCCGACAATATAAAAAGATTGCTGGTCGAGGAAAGAGCAAGGTTCGCCGAGAAATGAAAGCGCCTGATGGAGGTTAAGATCCAGAATATGCAACTGGAGAAACTGCTCAAGGAAGAAGATTTAGAAAAGGTGCAACTCGAGATAAAGCTCAGGGAGCAGGCGATCACTGTAATCGAAGCGCTTAAGATGTATACCATCTGGGGGGCCAAAGCCATGAGAGAGGAACAACTGAAAGGGTTAATAGAACCGGGCAAGTTTGCCGACATGGTCGTGCTTTCGGCCGATGTGCTGAACACACCTCCCGAACAACTGATCAACCTAAAAGCATTGAAAACGATTGTTGCCGGCAACATCGTGTATGAAGCAAAGTAATATGAGAAAAATTCAAACGCCGGTATTAAGGACCATTAATCAGAATGAAAAATCAACCCTAACCATCAAATCTATGAAAACAAAAAGTGCATTTGTAAAAAGAATCGCGCAGGTTATGCTGCTGCTTGTTCTGTTTGGCATTTCAGACGCCTTTTCCTGCACCATATTCAGGATGAAAGCGAACGACGGGAGCATCATGATCGCCCGTTCAATGGAATTCGGTGCTGATCTTAAGTATGACCTTATTGTTGTACCCAGGAACAAAGTGTTTGCCAGTCCGTCGCCGGTAAGCAAATACGGTGTAAAGTGGACCACGCTGAACGGTTATATCGGGGTTGCAAGCATGGGAATGGATTTCGGGGTAAGCGACGGGATGAACGAAAAGGGACTCTCGGTCAGCGTCCTCTGGTACGAAAGCAATATGCAGTACCAAAGTGTAGCGCCTGCCGATAGCTCGAAAGCCATGGCACAGGCGATATACCCCGACTGGATCCTGGGAAATTTCTCCACGGTAGACGAGGTGAGGTCTGCGACATCGAAAGTAAGGGTGTTCAGTTACTCCGACACCACAAAAATGCAAATGGCGTTGACGGTGCATTATATAATTTACGATTCCAGGGGCGGATGTATCGTTGTGGAATTCGACAAGGGGGAATGCCATATTTATGACAATCCGCTCGGGATCATGACTAACTCCCCTTCCCTTCCCTGGCAGCTAACCAACCTCAGGCAATACATCGGGCTGGAAAACACCTCTCCAATACCTCTCAAAGCTGGCGGATTCACATTGAGTACGACAGGCCACGGAGACGGTATGCTTGGGATTCCCGGGGATTACACTCCCCCCAGCAGGTTCGTACGACTTGCCATGTTCGAACGCTTTGTCACCCGCCAGCCGGATGCCGCCTCTAACCTGGTGCTTTGCGAGCATGTTATAAACACCTTTTCAATTCCCTTCGGGATCATCGTTGACAAAGACAGAAACGGTAATATCGTTTCCAATGAATCAACCCAATGGGTTACATTCAGGGATATGACCGGGTTGGTATACTATTTCAAAACCTATGACAATCCGACACTGCGGAAGATTGAACTCGGGAAGCTTGACATGAATGTGAAGGAGATAAAGAGGATACCTATGTACGGGACGAAGCAGCTCTTTATCGATCTAACAAAATAAGGTTATTTGTACTCAGAAATTACGAAAATATCTTTTGTAAGGTTTCCAGCCCGGATCCTGTCCGGGTTTTTTCTGTTTCAAACTTTCCCAGGATTCGAGTTGTTTAATTATATTTTGTGAATTTATTAACAATGTGAAAAAAATAACATAAAAAGCTTGCACAGGAATATAAAAGGCAATAATTTTGCCGCCTGAAACCTCCAAAAACTCATTCTGGGCTCAGACAACATAATACAGGTAAACACTTCAATAC
>CAIJYT010000103.1 GCA_903824935.1 uncultured Bacteroidales bacterium
GAACTCCAGAGGAGTATGAATGCCGTTTAAACGGCCGGCAGGGGAGCCAAAACCGGATGAATGGTATGCGGGTCCGTGCCCGGGTAGTTTTGCCCCTTTTACTGCCAGTAAAGAAGGTCCCTTAAAAAAAACATACGAAGGCTCACCGTCAAACTCCCTGTATCCGCTGAGAATACCTGATACCTGTAATCCTGAACTATACTGAATTGTCGAAATGTTTCCTGAATTCAGCGCTTTCACCAGTCCTTTTATGCCCCCGTGCTGCACAGCCATGGTAGCGGCAAACTGGGCAAGAACCCGGTTCAGCTGTTCAAAATCAGCGGTGACGAAAAGTTGGGGCTGTTGTCTGGTTATATCAAAGCTGACATGTTGTGCTTCGATCGAGTAGGGGAGTTTCCTGACCCTATCTTTCAGGCAGTTATTGCTCTCACCGATAGAGGAAAGCAGACCGGCTCCGTAGATCTTCGGTTTTTTCAGATCGCCGATCAAACCATACTCTACGGTCCACCAGTGAAGATTTCGGAGTAAAGCCATTTCAGAAGGTTCGGATGATTTCCTGTTCAGCAGGTCCAGTTCTTTTTCAGCCTGCCGGATCTTTGCCGGCCGAGTGTAAGGATCAGCTTTCAGGATGGAAAGGTGACGAATGGCATCATAAATTTTTTGATCGTAATCAGAGGAAAACGCCAGGGATCCAAGCTTTCCGAAGGCCTGTAGATAGCTTGCATACTCCTGGTCGGCTATGATAGGGGCATGACCGGCAGCTTCATGGATGATATCCGGTGCCGGAGTGTAATGAATCTGGTCAACCGGACGGATATCGGAAGCAATTACCAAAACATTATGGGCCTGAAATTCCATAAAAGCGGCCGGGGGGATAAATCCATCGACAGCTACCGCTGCCCAGCCGATTTCCAGGAGGATCCGGTTCATTCCGTACATATGAGGAATATGTTCAATACTGATTCCCGTACGTTGTAATCCATGGAGATAGGATGAATGGGCTACTTCCGGAAGATGTTTTACGTTCTGCCTCATGACATACCTCCAGACTGCATGATCCTGAGGGGAATATGCATTATACGGCTGATCAATCACCAGGTTCATCAGGTGCCTGGGCAGGCGTTCAAGAACTTCATTCGATTCCATAGCAGACCTTTCTGATACTAATAACAAAAGAATTACTTTTGAAGTTCAGCTGTTACCAACGATTCCTCCAAAATTTCTTGAGCAACTGAAATATTTCAACTGATGATTGAACCTTTCGTCCATATTGCTTTGCCTGTTATGGATGAGTATTCCAATCTGCCTCGTCTGCTGGCATCTCTCAGTTTGCAGACGGTGAAGGACTTTCGGTTGTATGTTTGTGTCAACCAGCCGGAATCCTGGTGGAATGACTCCGGAAAGATAAGGATATGTGAGGACAATCAGTCAACACTTTCTTTTCTTGAAGCGATAAAAAATAGACCCCAAAGTGGTCTTGGAAGTCGATTTGAAGCTTTTGTTATACCGGAAAATGTTCCAACGATTAATATAGAAGAAAATAGCGGAGGAATCGGCTAGAGTGCAGATGCTAGGCTCATAACCTAGTCAGGCAGGTGCGATTCCTGTCTCCGCTACCAA
>CAIJYT010000104.1 GCA_903824935.1 uncultured Bacteroidales bacterium
AAGGTGAGTTTGTTCACCTGGGCCCTGTTAAACCTGCATAGTATCCTGTTCCTGTATGCCGATGCCTCGTCGCCAAAGAGCATTGAAATGAAGCCGTCCACAACATAAACCCTGTCGTCACCTGCGACACGTATATGCGATTTGATGACCATTCCCTGCCTGCCGTTATATCCCCGGGCTCCCATACTGTACGACAACTTTCCTACCCTGAAATCCGCCACCACATCCTTACCCTGTTCCACAACTATCCTGGCTGAAGAAGAATCGGTGAGCTCGAATTCTTTCCATGAAGCCTTGTCGGTGCCTGCAACCCTTTCGGGTTTTGCAGATATCAATGAGCTGATGACCTGGTATACTACACTGGTATCGGCGGGATAAGTTTTATTCCCCGAAGTGATGGTCCAGTTTTTTCCTGAACCTGCTAACACAAGAGGCAGTTTCTTACCAGTTTTGGGGTAGATCGTGAATTTGCTCACCTTTACAGAATCTATTGTAAACAGTTCGCTGCGAAAACTCCTTTCACCTTTTTTACTGTCATACAGGTAGAAAATTACAGCCAGCAGTGCAAGGACGCCGAAAATGACCAGGAGTGTGCTGTTTTTAATGTTCTTCATTTCAGATATAATTTTCGTTCATTCTTTTCATTCTCAGGTTACGGCGGTACTGCCACCTGAAGAATCCATAACCCACAATAAGAATAAGGGGAAGCAGGAAGTTGAGGTACTTGATGAAGGCTTTTTTCCCGTCCTCCATCTGGTCAAGCGGCCTTGAACTAACTTCTTTCGCCCTGAGGTCAATCAGCCCTGTATCATCCGAAAGCCAGTCCACCCCGTTCACAAAGAAATTCAGGTTGTCGGGCGGGATCTGCCTTGCCTGCTGTCCCTCGCCGTTGATCGGAAAATCACCGTCGGATACAACGAGCATCCTTGAACTTGCATTACCCGAGATCCTGCCGCTCAAAACTCCTGCAAGCACTACTTTAGAACGGGTGAAATCCTTCTGCTGCCAGTTCCTGGCAATATTGAAATACAGGGGGGCATTTTCAGTCCCGGCTTTATCCGAAGAGGTCGCAATGGGCGTAAATGTCACATCCTTATTTATGCCCGAATATTCCATTGAACTGGCAAACTGCAGCATCACTGATGTAAGCCCCTTGGTAACAGGGCTTTCTGGAAATTTCGTCAGAAGTGGGAGGTAAGGGAATTGCATATTGGTCTGGAATGTCATCCCGCCCTGCTGCTGGTTCACCATCACGCTTCCGCAGCTCATGTCTATAACAAAATCAGGATTGACTCTCAGGCCTTTTTCCAGCAGCCAGCGTTCAAGACCTGTATTTATAACGCTTCCCGTCGCGTTCTGAAAATTTCCTTCCACCCGGTTCATTGCTATATAGATATTCTTTCCGCTCGAAAGAAAATAATCGAGTTTTGCGAATTGAACGGCAGGGATTGAATCCTTTGGAGCGACCCAAACCAGGGTTTTGTACTTGCCCGGATCAAAAGCAGAGTCGCTGAGTTTTACATCCTCAACATCATATAAAACTGAAAGAGCCTGCACCACCTGCATCATTGTATTCGGGTTCGGTTCACCATGCCCCTGGATAAAGCCGAGTTTAGGCTTGTTCTCAATGGTCATTTTTTTAATGCTTGTCGACAGGCTGTACTCCATGGCAGCGCCGGGCTGGATGAAGGGGATGACCTCTTTCTTATCTCCGTAATGGACCACGGCTCCCATATAAGCCTTCTGCTGCTTCATCTGGTCCTTTTCCCTCACATTGATCAGGACAGGCTGAATGCCTTCCTGCATGGTCTTCTGCTCGGTCTGCTCATCCTTGTTCGGGTTGATGAACTCAAATAACACTTTTCCACCCGAACGGTTTGAATATTCTGTCAGTTCGTCCTTGAAATCCCTGCGGAGGCGCGCAAAATCAGGAGGAAGCGCCTCGCTGATATAAGCCGTAACGGTCACGGGCTCCTTCATTGATTTCAGGATGTTTCTCGTGGCTTCGCTCAATGTATATCTTTTATCGGCCGTAAAATCCAGTCTTACAAAAAAACGGTCGGCCAGGAAGTTCACCAGTACAATGATCCCTATTACCAGTAGAACGTATGTTGTGATTGATTTTCCTTTTTTCATAGCCCTGTTAATTGAAAAGGTTACGTTTTGAAAGTGCCAGTTCTGTTCCTGTCAGCCCCAGTATGATGATCGAGAGGAAATAGATGATGTCCTTTGAGTCTCCCACTCCCCTGGCCATGCTTTCAAAATGATTGCCAATGCTGAGGTAATTCATGAATGCCCCGAACCATCCCAGTGATGTGCCCGAAAGCATCTGGAATACCAGCTGAAAGAAAATCCCTATGAAGAGCGAGATAAGGAAAGCCACTATCTGGTTCCCTGTAATGCTGCTGGCGAACATTCCGATGCTGATATAACAGGCGCTCATGAACAGCAGCCCTATGTAGCCCATCCAGACTGCGCCATGGTCGATCTTGCCTATGCCTGCAACCGAGAAATAATAAGGCAGAGTTAGCGCCAGGGTGATACAGATCAGTAAAAATGCAGCGAAAAATTTCCCGGCCACGATCTGCCAGTCGCTGACAGGTTTGGTTACCAGCAGCTCGATGGTGCCGCTTTTGCGTTCATCGGCAAGCAAACCCATGGTTACAGCAGGGATAAAGAAAAACAGGGACCAGAACGCGATCCCGAAAAAAGACTGAAGGCTGGCCTGGTTGACCATAAAAACGTCGTTTCCGAAAAGCCAGGTGAAGAACCCGCTGAAACCCAGGAAGAGCACTATCATCACATAGGCCATCAGCGAATCGAAGAATGACTTCAGCTCACGTTTTGTGATAATCCATATTTTATTCATATGTCGTATTTTGTATATTTCAATTTAAGAATGATGAAGACGAAATAATCCTAATTGACGGTGGTCAGGTCTCGGAACACTTCTTCAAGCTTTCGTTCTATTGGAGTCATTTCGGTGAGCGTCCAGGAATTTTCGACACACAACCTGAATATAGCCCGTCTTGAGCCGGAGCCTGCCTTGCTCAGAACTTCAAAAGCCTGGGTGTGTTCAGGAAGGAAATCCACCAGCTCAACAGTATCGAGGGTCTTAAGCTTATTGAAAACCACGTTGCGGTCTCCATCCTCTATGGTCACTTTAAGGATCTCTTTATTCTGGGCCTGCTTGCGCAGGGATGTCGAGGTGCTGTCGGCAACCAGCTTACCCCCGCTGATGATCACGATGCGGTCGCAGGTGGCTTCCACTTCAGCGAGGATATGCGAGCACATGATCACGGTCTTTTCACGGCCAATCTTTTTAATCAGTTCCCTGATCTCGACGATCTGGTTGGGATCCAGGCCCGAGGTGGGTTCATCAAGTATCAGGACTTCCGGATTATGTATCAGCGCCTGGGCAAGCCCGACCCGCTGCTGGTAACCCTTCGACAGCTCACCGATCTTCTTATGCTTTTCGCTTTTGAGCCCGCATACATTCACCATCTCGAGTATGCGTTCCCTGATCTGCGCCCTGGGAACACCTTGTATCTCGGCAGTAAAAGCCAGGTAATCGATAATGGCCATGTCTTTGTAAAGGGGATTAGATTCAGGGACGTAACCAATATGTCTCTTGACCTCCTCAGGGTCTTTTAACACGGAAATCCCCCCTACAGTAACATTTCCTTCATCCGGCGCCATGAAGCAGGTAATGATCTTCATGGTCGTGGTTTTACCCGCCCCGTTGGGACCAAGAAATCCGACGATCTCACCGGTATTCACCTTGAATGAGATGTTATCCACAGCCTTCTGAAAGCCATAAGATTTTGAAACACTTTCAACACTCACTTCCATAAGCAGTTAAATTTAAATTGCGTTGCAAAAATATTTCGAATTTCGAATTTTCGAAACATTTTAACAGAAGTTTAACGTTTTTTTTACACTTCCGGGAATAAGTGGTCAGGATTGGATTCAGATAACCGCAAGTTTGCCTGAGCTTACGACCTGATCCTTATAACGCAGGGACCAAAAGAATATCCCGGGATGAAAGTCAGAACGGTGAAGATCCAGGTACTCCCCCGCTTGCACATTCCGGTTGTAAAGAATTCTTCCAAGTGCATCGCAAATAATAAAATCACAAGCAGGGAGATTTTCAGGGAATTTCACCCTGGATACAGCGGTCAATGGCAAAGGAGAAATATTTATGGCATAATCATGCTGATTCTGGCTCACCCCGCTTCCAATATCCATGATGCCAGTAATAATATTGTCGATCATCCAGCCTTCTTTATTGTTCTGGATATTATCGCTGTGGAAGGTAAAACGGATATAGAGAGAGTCGGGAGGGAGATCAGTATTGTTTTTATCCACCGCCATCCACCACCACCAAATGAAACTCGACCTGATCCATCCGTTGGAATGCCCGCTCGGGTACATTATATGATTGATCTGCTGGGCAGTTGACAATACCTGGTCAGGCTTCCAGTAAAGCATAACACAACTGAAATCTGCGCAGGTCGAATCCTTAAGCAATGTCCAATTCAGCCCATGATCATAAGAAACTTCAACCATGCCGTAATCATTGAGCGTATCTGAATCATACTTATGCGTAAATTCCAGGTACGACGCACCGTATGGCAAATTTTCGAAAGAGAAAGAAAACGAACAGTTGAGATTGATGCCATAGGGATTCACCGTATCAGTTACGATAGCGAGGGGCGCCGAATAAGCAGCATTGAAAAATGTTTTCGACGGATGTCCCACCTGCCAGCGGTCCTGAGGGAGCGGGGCCTGGTCAATGAAATACGGCAGGGTGTTATGTTCGAAAAAGATGGAATCCACAGGATACAGATCCCCGAAAACCTTTTGTGCCTGAGTGTTTGCAGCGGCTAAAAGCATAAGGAAGGTGAATAATCTTTTCATAGATCCTGAATTTAAACATCAAATATATGAAAAATCATTGTTAAAATCAATTTTATCTTTATTGGTCATCCGCTGGTCATCCGCTGGTCATCCACTGGTTATCCGCACAGGGAGTTTTGTATTATTTTCTTACTTTAGCATTTCCGGCAGGCAACCGTTAAGCATTATTAAAGGTCAGTATTTAAGTACATCTGCTATAATTACCGGGGTGATGAATAAGTTTTTTACCCTTTTTTTCCTCCTTGGAATTATCTTTTCATTCCAGTTTAATCAATGTTATGCCCAGAAAGAATTCAACAACTGGTACTTCGGCGATATGGCCGGAGTATCCTTTAATACCGGTACGCCTGTACCTTTCCTGTCAAGTGTAATGGAGGACCCGGGTTCAGGGTTTTCAGATGTTTCGGATTCCCTCGGGAATATATTATTCTATACCAATGGCTGGCATGTTTTTAACAGGAACAACCAGATGATGCCGAACGGCTGGATCCAGTATTTATGCGGAATGGATTATTCCAGGAAGTGTTTTGCATTTCAGACCCTGGATGACCACTCAAAATATTATTTGTTCGTTCCGGGTTGCAGGGGGAATTCGGGTGCCAACTATTCAGTAATTGATATGACTCTTGATGGGGGGCTGGGCGACATTCCGCCGGGTTTGAATTCGGTGCATCTGCCCGGCGGATTGCATGCATTCTATGCCGTTGCAGCCACCAGGCATCACAACAATCGTGATGCCTGGGTTGTTATGCGTACATGCGGTACCGACAGTAATTATTATGCCTCCTACCTTGTAAATTCTTCAGGGATCAATTTCACACCGGTCTTCGGGAACAGCCATATACTCTTAGTAAGTTCGGTTACTCCAGACATTTTCAATATCAAAATTTCAAGGGATGGAACAAAGCTTGCAGCCGTTTACAGTTCGGGAAAATTTGAGTTATGTAATTTCAACTCAACCACCGGCCTGGTCACGCCCTTGTTCTGGTCAAGGCTGCTGCCCAATTGCGGAGGAAGCTATAAGATGGTGAACAACGTTGAATTCTCGCTCGACTCAAAATACCTTTATATTACCGGGACCGGGTATCCTTCCTGTCCGTCACCAAGAAGTTATTTATACCAGTTTGATGCAACCCTCACCGACTCAATCCAGTTTGAAAACAGTAAAATTCTGATCAGCAACGAAGTTCACAGCCAGGCAATGCAGTTGGCCCCGGATGGGAAGATCTATTGTTCCAACCTGGGCACCGATTCGCTCAGCGTGATCAATAATCCATCTTTACAGGGGGCAGCATGCAACTACCAGCGAAATGTTGTTTCTTTACTGTGGAGAGGCAGCGGATATACCTTACCTGATCATCTTGAGCGCTATTATGCTTTAATATATACTGCAGACCAATGCCTTGGACAAACTGCGCATTTTACTTCGGCCATCTGGCCACCGGCCGACAGTATTCACTGGGATTTCGGCGAACCCTCATCCGGCCCATCGAATTTTTCAAACCTGCCCAATCCCTCGCATACCTATTCCGGCAGCGGAGCCTATACGGTTGAATTGTTCATACGTCATATCGATAAGCGAACGGATACTTCCTGGCAGGTGATTAATGTTTTTCCGACTCCCCAGCCAGGTCTTGGCCCTGATCAAACTATTTGCACCGGTGATTCGGTGACTTTTAATGCCGGTGCGTGCACTGGTTGTACTTACCTCTGGAAGAACCTGGGATCCGGCCTCACTGTCGGCACTTCCCAAACCTATAAAACGGGGCAAGCGGGAATTTATGCAGTAGCTGTAACCAGTCAAGATAACTGTGTGGGAAGAGATACCGTGCAATTGTCCACCACTGCGGTCCCTGCAGTGGCCAATACCCCTCCGCTTGTAAAATCAATTTGTTCCGGTGAATCAACCAATATTGCGTTGACATCCAATCCCGCCGGTGCAACATGTCACTGGACAGCCACATTAACGGCTGGAAACGTGAGTGGATACAGCGCCGATTCAGGACTGGTCATCAACCAGGTACTTACTAATCCACTTGCCATCCCAGGAATTGTTATATATCACATCACCCCGAAAATAGGAAGCTGTACAGGATCATCGGTGGATTTCCAAGTCACTGTGAATCCCGGGGATTCGGTAAAGGTCAGTATTTCGGCTTCGAACAACAATATATGCGCAGGAATTTCGGTCACGTTTACAGCAACCCCAATCAACGGGGGTTCCACTCCATCCTACCAATGGAAGGTAAACGGGGTCAATGCCGGGTTAAATTCATCAATTTACACCTATACTCCGGTCAATAATGATGTGGTGAAATGTATTCTAACATCATCAAACACCATATGCGTTTATAATAACCCGGCCACCTCGAATTCCATTACAATGATCGTAATTCCCATGCATCCTGTTTCTGTAAGCATTTCACCCTCACTAAACCCTGTCTGCGCGGGTAATTCCGTGACATTTACTGCCGACCCTGTGAACGGGGGCTCCCCGCCTTCCTATCAATGGAAAGTCAACGGAGCCAATGCCGGAACAGATAACCAGGTGTATTCCTACATCCCGGCCAACGGGGATGTTGTAAGCTGTGTTTTAACCTCGAATGTTAGCTGTCCCTCCGGTAATCCAGCCAACAGTAACAGCATCACCATGAACGTCAGTCCGAATCTTGTGGTAAGTGTATCTGTTGGGGCTTCTCAAAATCCTTTCTGTGCCGGGGGATCGGTTACATTTACAGCAACACCTACCAATGGGGGAGTAGCCCAGTACCAGTGGAAGGTCAACGCGGCCAATGTGGGAACCAATAGTAATACCTATGCTTATAATCCGCATAACGGTGACCAGGTAATGTGCATCATGAATTCAAGCATACCCTGCCCGTTGAACAACCCGGCAGCTAGCAATACAATAACCATGGCTGAAAACACCAACCTGCCTGCAGGGGTCAGCATTACCGCGATCCCGAATCCATTCTGCCCGGGAACTATAGTTAACTATTTTGCAACACCAGTGAACGGAGGCCTGGCCCCGGCTTATCAATGGAAAGTGAACGGAACAAACCAGGGAACCAATTCTCAGAATTTTTCCTATGCCCCGCAAGCTGATGACAGTATCCGGTGTATCATAACTTCAAATCTTCCATGTGTCACCAATAACCCGGCTTCATCTGCGAAGATCATAATGTCATCGTTACCTGCACCGGTGATCTCATTCCCCTATTGTTTTGACAGCATCACCATAATTACCGCCACTCCATTCATCCTGAAAGGAGGCGTTCCTCTCGGAGGGACCTATTCAGGGCCGGGAGTCAATTCAGGAACAGGAATTTTTACCCCGTCAATTGCGGGAGTCGGAACAAAGACCCTTTCTTACTCCTATACCAATGTTTCTTCCTGCACTTCAATAATGACAAAGAACATCATTGTCCAGGCAGCTTCTGTATTTAATTGCGGTAATAATCTCACAGATATCAGGGATAACAAGGTCTATCCGACTGTCCAGATTGGTTCACAATGCTGGATACAGAAGAACCTCAATTATGGCATATATATGCAGGGAACAATTGAGCAGACCGATAACTGCGTGAATGAAAAATACTGTTACTCTGATAATCCAGCCAATTGCACTCTTTACGGCGGACTATATCAATGGGATGAACTTATGAAATATACCAATGTTCCGGGCGTACAAGGGCTTTGTCCGCCGGGATGGCACGTTCCCACACAGGCTGAATGGTTGGTACTGTTCAACAACAGCCTTACCCAGGGAATGGCAGGCAAACAATTACAGGATTCGATTTTCAACGGCTTCCGTGCCAAAGAAAGCGGAGTGGACTACAGTAACATTGTCTGGAAATTCCAGGGGTTTGCCACCATCTACTGGTCATCAACCTCCTTTGGAGCGATAAAAGCCTTATCGCACGGTATGAACCTGTTGAATTTCGGGGTATCCGATTATTATTCCAACCGCTCGAATGCATTTGCAGTAAGATGTTTAAAGGATTGATGTGTGTTTATATAATTTAAATTAACTTCAGGCGACAACATGTTGAGCGACACGAAATTCTCCTATTCTGCCTGTGCCGGACTCTTGTTTATCATCTGCCTCCTGGTTTTGCAGGTCCCCCTCGTTACGGCACAGACCCAGACCCTTGTGCTCCAACCCGGGCCTTCTGCAGGTATAGACGCTTTGATCAGGACCGACAGCGCCAATATAAATTATGGCACTTCAGCAGATTTTCCGGCAAACACATGGACTGCACAGGGGGTTTTCTTTATAGAGCGCAGCCTGATTTTCTTTGATCTCACCGTCATCCCGGTCAACTCTACGGTGATCAGCGCCGAATTGTCTTTTTCGACCAACCAGAATTCAGGTAATTACCAGCTCGATGCGGGCCAGAACGCCTCCTATCTGCTGCGGGTACTGAATCCCTGGAATCAAATGACAGTCACCTGGAACAACCAACCGGCCTTTTCGATGACGAGCCCCGTCATCCTCCCGCAATCTACGTCGGATACGCAGCACTACTATGTCGATGTCACCACCCATGTCGCTGATATGGTGGCAAACCCTTCAACGAATTACGGATGGATGTTCAAACTGCAGACCGAGGCCTTGTACCGCTGCCTTGACTTCGCTTCAAGCAATAATCCGGTAGCTTCCTGGAGACCGAAGCTGACTGTGGTCTATTGCGCTGTTCCGGGCCCTGCCGGGATGATCGCAGGGCCTGATACCGTTTGCAAGGGAGATGCCGGGAAAGTTTACACTGTCTCCCCCATACCCCATGCAACATTTTATGTCTGGAACCTGCCGGCCGGCATATTTGTGACAGGCGGGGCGAACACGAATTCCATCACTGCATCCTTCTCCCCGACAGCTGCGTCAGGTGATATCACGGTATACGGGTCCGACAGTTGCAGCAACGGTATCATGTCGCCGGTATTCCATGTGACCTTGCTTCCACATGACACGGCCGGTGTATCTGTCACGGCCAGTTCCCTCAATGTCTGCCAGGGAACGCCTGTCACCTTTACCGCTAACCCTGTCAACGGGGGCGCCTCCCCTGCTTTCCAATGGAAGGTGAACGGGGCCAATGCCGGGACGAATAATGCGGCGTTTACTTATGCCCCGGCCAACGGGGATCTAGTTCAGTGCATCCTGACTTCTGACCTGCCCTGCGTCACAGAGAGCCCCACCGCCTCGAACTCCATCATAATGACGGTGAACAATCCTCTGCCGGTCAGTGTCACCATCAGCGCCTCTTCGACTACTGTCTGCGCCGGAACGTCTGTCATATTCACCGCCGTCCCTATAAACCCGGGTACAAACCCATCGTTCCAGTGGAAAGTGAACGGGGTAAATTCAGGAACGAACAATGCAGTTTATACCTATACACCGGCGAATGCCGATGTCATCCAGTGCATCCTCACTTCAGACCTGACATGCATCTCAGGGAACCCTGCCACATCGAACTCTGTCACAATGACCGTGAACCCTCTCCTGCCAGTCAGCGTTACGATCTCTTCCACCTCCAACCCGGTCTGTGCAGGGGCTCAGGCAACCTTTGCTGCCAACCCGGGGAACCCCGGCACAAACCCGTTCTACCAGTGGAAAGTGAATGCTTTGAATGCAGGAACCAACAGCCCGATGTTCTCCTATACTCCTGTGAACGGAGATATCATAACTTGCATCCTTACCTCAGATGCTGTTTGTCCGACCGGAAATCCGGCCACATCCAACTCAATTGTTATGATTGTCAACATTAATTTGCCGGTAAGTCTTTCTATTTCGGCATCGGTCAACCCGGTTTGCCCCGGAACAACTGTAATTTATACTGCATTTCCGGCCAATGGGGGTATAACACCTGTTTACCAGTGGAAAGTCAACGGAGTGAACCAGGGGACCAATTCTAACGCATATTCGTATATCCCTCTGGCTGGTGATAGTGTAAGATGTACAATGACTTCAACCCTCCCCTGTGTAATCAATAATCCTGCTTCATCAAACAAGATCGTGATGAGCTCACTACCTGCTCCTGTTGTTTCATTCCCCCTTTGTTTTGACAGTATTACCACGATTGCAGCCATGCCCTTCGCACTTAAAGGCGGCATCCCTCTTGGCGGGACCTATTCAGGTGCGGGGGTCAACTCCTGGACAGGTGTATTTACTCCTTCGCTTGCAGGAGTGGGAACGAAGACCATCACGTATTCTTACACCAATGTCTATTCATGCACCACCTTGATGAACAGGAATATCATCGTACAAGCCGCGCCAGTGTTTAGTTGTGGCAACATTCTTACCGATATCCGGGATAACAACACCTACCCCACTATCCTGATCGGGACCCAATGCTGGATGCAGAAAAACCTCAACTATGGCACCTCCATCCAGGGTACGACTGAACAAACCGATAACTGCGTAAATGAAAAATATTGTTATTCCGACAATGCGATGAACTGCAGTCTGTATGGCGGATTGTATCAATGGGATGAATTAATGGCTTATACCAATACTCCTGGCAGCAAGGGATTTTGCCCTCCCGGATGGCATATCCCGACCCAAACTGAATGGATGACCTTGTTCAACGCAAGCCTTACCCAGGGTATGGCGGGTAAACCCCTGCAGGATTCGATCTTCAATGGATTCAGGGCAAAGGAAAGCGGAGTTGATTACAGCAATATTACCTGGAAGTTCCAGGGTTTTGCTACAATCTACTGGTCATCCAACTCATATAGCTCTATCAAAGCTTTATCGCATGGGATGAACCTGCAAAACTTCGGCGTATCAGATTACTACTCGAATCGCTCAAATGCGTTTGCGGTTAGGTGTCTGAAGGATTGAAGCCATTGAGTGTATCGAATCCGTATTCTTGGCCTGATTGATACAATTGGCAATACGATTAAGAAGGTACTGGTCTTTAATCCGGTCAGTGTCCTTGACAAAACTTTTATCGATCTTGACGATCATTTATGCCTTATAGATTCAACAAATGTATCTGTATTGATATATTCCCCTGTTTCTCCATTTTTGATGGCCATGATCAAACCGATATCTTCAATATCTTCTATCGAAAGCTTACGGGTTTTTATTCCAAATTTCCGGGCAATTTCAACTATCAAATTCATGTCTGCCTTTTTTTCACCGGTAAGGATTAATGTTTCCATAGATTTTAATTAAACCTTACAAAGTTAAACTAAAAATTGCGATTAAAACAGACTGATGTTTTGCTATCGGCTCAAACAAACTTGCTTTTTATGCATTGAACCTGCTGAAGTCAAAGTGTTCAATATAATCTCAGAACTCCTGACCTGATTCTTAAAAATGAGATAGTTGCAGGCGGACGTGTGCAAATAAAAATGTCGCATATTTGCACAAAAAGAGAGTATGCAATATCAATTGCCTATATTTCCTGAGACGACCAAGCTAGTAAATGATTCCATAGGTATCTACACCAAAGAAGGATTTGTTTATTACTTGCATAACGGTTCACCGGTATTTTGTCATGCCAAAGAAGATCGTAACAGTTATCGATATATTTTGGCTAATCTTGTTGTAAACGGGCTTTGTAATGCGACCGAACTGGGCCATGCTGTTGGAGTGAACGTTCGTAATGTTCAGCGTTATGCCATTGCGCTGAGAAAACACGGCATAGGCTATTTCTTCAATCGGGAGGAAACCCGGGGTCAATGCCACAAGGTTACATCCCCCATAAAAGAGCAGGCACAATCCATGTTGGATAACGGGAATAGTCAGTTACACATAGCACAAACATTGGGTATAAGCGAGAGTGCGATCCGTTATCACCTGGGCCAAGGGAACCTTAAAAAAAAAAGTAAACCAGGAAAATACTGATTCCCGTGCTTACACTCCCAGGGAAAGGAAAATTGCCGATTTGTTATGTGCGACACCGGAAATGAAGATTCTGCCGTGTTCGCGCATGCTAAATATGTTGAAAAAACACTCGGCATAAAAATTGAAATCGGCATTCCATTCGGCGGCGGTATAATCTTCGCTTTGCAGCTGCTTGTTAAAGTCGTCGTAAATCTTACGGGTTTCTTTGAAATCGTTGTTATCGGTCTTTTCGTGGTAATAGTCCGAAAACACGCTGTACAACAGCCGGGCCTGTGTGCTGTCGTCGAGGTTGCGGCTGGCAAAGTTGGTACTGATCACCATTTTAGGCGCCTTCTCGAAGGGTAAGGTAAATTGCTTTCCAAACTTTGGGTTAACACTTAGTTTCTCGGTTACTATGTCGAAAAACAGGCTCATAGGAAAGTACTTGTGTGCGTCGTTAATAATCATCAGGCGCGTTAATTCGCTTACCTCTTCGAACATGTGTTTGTTTTCCTGTAGCTTTTCGTTACGTCCCGACAAATACGCGCTTACCTTGTAAGCCTACGGGGGTGAGCATCTTTTAAATTAGTAGCAGCGTCCAGAC
>CAIJYT010000105.1 GCA_903824935.1 uncultured Bacteroidales bacterium
ATCAATCCCTGCTGCCATCCAGTTTTTTTCCCCATTTTTTGTTTCTGATTTCCGGCCGGGTTCAGAATTCACGACAAGCCTGACTTCAACAAACTGGATTTTCAAAGGCTACCTTGGCGAACTCAGGTTCACCATCGACGGTTTGAGTTCTTTTTTTATACTTGTCACCAATTTCACTGTACTAACCGGGATCCTTTATTCCAGAGGATATCTCAACGCCTATGCCGGTATCAAGAACCCTGCCCAGTTCGCACTTCATAATTTCAGCTACATCTGGCTTCATTTTTCAATGCTTGCAGTGCTCACTTTGCGCGATGGGCTTTCATTCCTTATTGCCTGGGAACTTATGGCAGTGTCGTCCTTCATGCTGATACTTTTTGAAGCTGAAAAAAGGGCCACATTAAAAACCGCCGTCAATTACCTGGTGCAGATGCATATCGGTTTTATGCTCCTGCTCTTTGCTTTCCTGATAACAGAATCAGGGACCGGGCAGATGAGCTTTGACGCGCTGCCTGCATATTTCTCAAACCATTCGAACATCGGGCTCTTCCTGCTGTTCTTTTCGGGCTTTGCTGTCAAGGCAGGGTTTATGCCTTTTCACACCTGGCTTCCCGAAGCCCATCCTGCCGCGCCTTCCCACGTTTCGGGTGTAATGTCGGGAGTGATGATCAAAATGGGGATTTACGGGATCTTCCGTGTACTCACTTCCATTCACACCGACTGGTATACCATCGGCCTGGTACTGCTGATCATTTCGGCTGTGACAGGGATACTGGGAATTTTATTCTCAACTGTTCAGAAAGACCTGAAAAAGATCCTGGCTTATTCAACCATAGAAAATATAGGTATCATCGGACTTGGGATTGGCCTCGGATGTATTGGCATGGCCCTTCACAACCCGGTTCTTGCTGTTCTTGGCTTCACCGGAAGCCTGCTGCATGTACTCAACCATTCATTGTTTAAATCACTGCTTTTTTACGGGGCAGGATCGGTTTACAGGGCAACCCATACAAGGAACATTGAAGAACTGGGCGGGCTTGTTCATTCCCTTCCCCGCACTGCAGGTTTGTTCCTGTTCGGGGCTGTCGCAATCTGCGCACTCCCTCCCCTGAATGGTTTTATTTCGGAATTCCTTTTATATGCCGGCTTTATAAAAGGACTCAGCGCTGGCAATGAATACCTTTCAATCCTGTTCCTGCTGATCATCATCACTCTTACGCTGATAGGCGGAATGGCTGTCTTCAGTTTCTCAAGGGCCTACGGGATCAGTTTCCTTGGAAGCCCCCGCAAGGAAATTCATGTGCATCCTGAAACAATCACCAGGGATATGATCTTCCCCCAGATCCTGGTTGCTTTCATGATCCTGGGAATAGGCCTGATGCCGATGGCAGTAATTGCACCCATCGCCAGCCTGGTTGAAAACACCTTCCACCCGGGCGCTCTTCCCTCAAACCTGTTTTTTTCAGATGCCCTCAATAAACTCAGCCTGTTCGGCCTCATCCTCATCAGCCTGGTAACAGTGATACTCCTGCTCAGGATGCGCCTGCTCAAAAATCGCAAGCCCGAATACGGGCCCACCTGGGGATGCGGCTATACCCAGGGAACGGCCAGGCAGCAATATACAGGAGCTTCATTTGCCGGCAACCTTTCGGAACTGGCCCAGCCTGTTCTGCAGAACCACGAGGAATTCAGGGCCATTGCCGCCGAAGATATTTTTCCGAAGAAACGTTCACTGCATCTTCAGACTAACGATATTTTCGGTAAAGGCCTTGGAATACTTACCGATCTCTCATGGCTGGTCCTGAAAAAACTGGCGCGCCTGCAAACCGGGAACATCCGCCATTACATACTTTATGCCTTTATTTTCATTCTTCTGATTTTTGCACTTTTATACCTTAAACTCATATGACGGGAGCACTGCTGGCCATAGTATCTGCAATTTTCTTCCCGGG
>CAIJYT010000106.1 GCA_903824935.1 uncultured Bacteroidales bacterium
ATCACACCGAAAGTTGGTAGTTGTGCAGGACAAACCGTGGATTTCCTGGTAACAGTGAATCCCCTCGATTCAGTAAAGGTGAGCATTAACGCCTCGGGAAACAATGTCTGTTCGGGAACTTCTGTCACCTGCACAGCCTCGCCAACCTACGGAGGTTCCACCCCTGCATACCAGTGGAAAGTCAATGGTATAAATGCAGGGACTAATTCCCCCGTTTTCACATACACCCCCGATCAATAATGATGTGGTGAAATGTGTGATGACCTCTTCAGTCACCGGTTGTATCACAAATAACCCGGCCACATCGAATACCATTACGATGACTGTAAATCCGCTTAAACCGGTTTCGGTGAGCATAGCACCTACTTTAAACCCGGTCTGCGCAGGCAATTTGGTTACTTTTAATGCATCCCCGGTGAACGGAGGCTCCCCACCTTCCTTCCAGTGGAAAGTCAACGGGGTCAATGCCGGAACTGATAACCCGGTATATTCTTACATCCCGGCCAACGGGGATGTTGTTACATGTGTATTAAACTCGAATGTTGCCTGCGCCACGGGAAATCCCGCAACAAGTAACAGTGTTACGATGACGGTGAATCCGAACCTGGCGGTAAGTGTCACTATTGGCGCCTCTCAAAATCCTTTCTGTGCAGGGGGTGCGGTCACTTTCACTGCAACGCCCGGTAACGGGGGAGTGCCCCAGTACCAGTGGAAAGTCAACGGGGCCAATGCAGGGACCAACAGCAATACCTATACTTATAATCCGGTAAATGGTGACCAGGTATTGTGCATCATGAATTCAAACATACCCTGTCCTCTGAACAACCCGGCGACGAGCAATATTATAAACATGGTTGAAAATACCAACCTGCCGGCAGGGGTCAGCATCAGCGCAACTCCAAACCCATTCTGCCCGGGCAGCACGGTCAACTATACGGCAACACCCTCTAACGGAGGCGCTTCACCCAGCTATCAATGGAAGGTGAACGGTTCAAACCAGGGAACCAACTCGCAAACCTTTTCTTATGCGCCTCTGGCGGGCGATAGTATCCGCTGCATGATCACTTCAAACCTGCCCTGTGTGACCAATAATCCGGCTTCTTCGGGCAAAGTCATCATGAGCGCTTTGCCGGCGCCACAGGTTTCATTTCCCTATTGCTTTGACAGTATTACAACAATATCAGCCGCCCCTTTTAAACTCAAAGGCGGGATCCCTCTCGGGGGTACTTATTCCGGACCGGGGGTCAATACCCCGGCAAGCACTTTTACCCCTTTGCTTGCCGGCGTGGGAACAAAAACCATCACGTATTCCTACACCAATGTTTCATCATGCAGCACAGTTGCAACCAGGAATATCATTGTACTCGCAGCGCCGGTATTTAATTGCGGAAACAACCTTACCGATATCCGCGACAATAAAGTCTACCCTACAATCCAGATCGGTCCCCAGTGCTGGATGCAGAAAAACCTCGATTACGGCAGTTCAATGCAGGGTACCACCGAACAAACCGACAACTGCATCAATGAAAAATATTGTTACGGCGATAATGCGGTAAACTGCAGTCTGTACGGCGGGCTTTACCAGTGGGATGAAGTGATGGCATATACCAATACCCCCGGCGCGCAGGGGCTTTGTCCACCGGGCTGGCATATCCCGACCCAGGCAGAGTGGATGATACTGTTAAACAACAGCCTCACCCAGGGCATGGCCGGAAAACCGCTCCAAGATTCAATTTTTAACGGGTTCAGGGCAAAGGATATTGGTGTGGATTACAGCAATATCAGCTGGAAATTCCAGGGCTTTGCAACCATCTTTTGGTCATCAAACTCTTATGGTGCAATCAAAGCATTGTCCCACGGCATGAACCTTCAGAACTTCGGGGTTTCTGATTACTACTCCAACCGCTCAAATGCTTTCGCTGTCAGGTGTTTGAAGGATTAACACACCAGGGCGGCTTTTATACCTGATATTTTACAGATATTTAATAGTGATGTTTAATGTCTGTGCTTTCCTGTTTACCTGGAACTTTGAGTCTTCATAACTCGGTGATCCGAAATGACCTTTAGCATTATTGGAAACTCCCACTCCTTCCTTAGGCATTCCCAAAAAGTTTGTGTCCATTTTGCCGTTGCCATTTTCATCGTGAATAACACCTATCGCATATTCGCCGTCAGGAACATCTTTTAATATAATGGTCGATTTGCCATTTGAAATACTGCCATGACCGGTGGTAATCGCATTTTCAGAGTGGTTCGGGAACCCCTTCTTGTTGTTGTACAGGTAAAGCAGGCATTTGCCCTTGTCAGATCTTAAACCGCTGATATTGACTACTATTTCACTTTTTTGTGAATAAGTAATCATTGATATGATGCAGAATAAGAAAGCTAGTATTATACTTTTCATTTTACTTATCAATTTAATCTGCCACATTAATTCCCCGGCAGCTTGTCTCGGAATCGGACGACAGGGCTTGCCCCGGGGGCATACCTTTGCTTCTGCCCTGGTGAATTCCCCGTCCCCTGAAAATGAAAAAAGCAAAACAGTTTTCGCTATTTTGCTTTTCTTTATTTCGCTACTTCGCTACCTCGCTACCTCGCTACTTCTTTTGCGTGCTCCTTTCGCCTTCGGCGAACGCTTTTCGCTACTTCGCTACTTCGCTATTTCGCTAATTGTTTTAGTAGCGGGATCGAGAATTGAACTCGAGACCTCCGGGTTATGAATCCGACGCTCTAACCATCTGAGCTACCCCGCCGTTTTTTGAGGGTGCAAAGGTATTAATTCCGTGGAAAATCACAAAGAATTTTTTATCTGATCCAGATTGTCTTGATGTTGACAAACTCCCGTATACCGTATTCGGCAAGCTCCCGGCCATACCCCGATTTCTTAATGCCCCCGAACGGAAGACGGGGGTCTGATTTCACCATACCGTTGACAAACACGGCTCCGGCTTCAATTTTTCTTGCAATCTTTTCGCCTCTTTCCAGGTCTTCCGTAAACAAGGTGGCTGCCAGTCCGAATTCAGTGTCGTTTGCCACGGCTATGGCTTCTTCTTCGGATTTGACGGAAATAATGCTGAAAACCGGGCCAAAGGTTTCTTCATGGTATGCAGGCATCCCTTTTTGGACATTGCCGAGGATGGCGGGCAGATAATAACAGCCGGGCCGCCCGGGACGTGTGCCTCCGTAAAGCAGGCTGGCTCCGGCTTTCACCGATTCCTTTAGCTGTTTTTCAAGGTCATCGACCAGGTCAGGCCTTGCCATAGGGCCTATCTGGGTTGCAGGGTCCATGGGGTCACCCACTTTCAATGCTGAAACCGCTGCAATCAATCCTGAAGTGAATTTTTCCAGTACAGTTTCAACAACAATAAACCGCTTGGAGGAGATGCAGGTTTGTCCCTGGTTGAACATCCTTGAAGCGAGGGACGTCTGCACTGCTTTTTCAAGGTCGGCATCTTCCAGTACTATGAGAGGATCGCTGCCTCCGAGTTCAAGCACTGCCTTTTTGATCTCCTTTGCTGCCGCAGACGCCACGCTGCTGCCTGCCGGACCGCTGCCGGTAAGTGTGACAGCTTTCACTGCCGGATGTTTGATCGCTGCCTCAACCATGGAGGAAGGTATCATGAGAGTCCTGAAAATGTTTTCAGGAAAACCAGCTTTTAAAAATAATTCCTCGATAGCAAGGGCACAACCCGGCACATTTGAAGCATGCTTCATTACCGCTGCATTCCCTGCCATTATTGAAGGGGCGGCAAAGCGGAACACCTGCCAGAACGGGAAATTCCAGGGCATAACCGCGAGTATTACTCCCAATGGCTGGAATGCCACAAAACTCCTGCCGGCATCCGACGCGATCACCTGGTCGGTAAGCATGCTTTCGGCATGTTCGGCATAATAATCGCAGGTAAGGGCGCATTTCTCTATCTCTGCCTGGGACTCCCTGATGATCTTACCCATTTCGTTAGTCACCAGCGTGGCCAACCCTTCTTTATCGGCCCTCATGCAGGCCGCCATATTGCGGAAAAGGTCCCCGCGGTACCGGAAACTGGTTTCACTCCAGATTTTCCGGGCTTCAGAGACCTTTTCTATGATACTTTCAACTTCCCGGGCTGTATGCTCAGGATATTCTTTCAATAACTGGTTGGTTGCAGGATTTATACTTTTCATATACCATAAAATTTATAAAAACTCTTGACAAACAACCGGTATAATACTTCAGATGGGTCAGAAGCAATATCTCAACCCGAAGTTGATCCCGCCATAAGCGTTGTGCGAGGGTTTGTATTCCCCACTGCTGTTTTTGAGCCTCCAGTCAGAAGCATTGATGTCGGTTAAGCCGTACGCTCCCGAAAGCCCTACATTAATGCCAATATGATTAATAATTATGATGTCAAGGCCAATGTCGATCCTGGCCATGATATCCATGCTCTGGTAACGGTCCTTGATATCGGTTTTGGCAACATCGATTGAGTCTTTTGTAACCGGATTGTAAAATTTCGGCAGCGGCTGCCCGTTTTTCAGATATTCCTGGGTTGCCTTGGTAAGGAATGCAAACTGAGGACCGGCATTGGCATAGAACCTGAAGACTTTGCCTCCGAAGCTGAAATGTGCCATGACCGGAACTGTTACATAACTAAGTTTTACATCCCTGGTGATTGAAGGAATATCATCATGATTATAATAACTCTGGCCCATTGGCGTCATGCCGACCTCTGCCTTGATACCTAACCAGTTAAAGAAGTTATAACCCAATTGGAGGTTATAGGCAAACGAGGTGGTTCTTTTGTAATCCAGCTCTGGTGACCCCCCGTAAATGTTCTGGTTGATAATAAAAGTGCCGTTGTAATTGGCCCCGATGCCGATGTTAAAGCCTTTCTGTGCCGAAACATTCATGATACCGGCAGAAATAAATAGCAGTGTAATGAATAAAATTTTTCTCATGTTCTTGATTTTTTTGATTGGCGCAAACTTATGAAGATTTTTCTGAAGAAAAAATGCTTTCAGCTCAACGCTGGCTAATTTTATCCTTGAGGTAAAACCCGGTATAGGAGTTTTCACACAGCGACAGTGCCTCGGGAGTTCCTTCAAAAACGATATACCCGCCCAGGTCGCCTCCTTCTTTTCCCAGGTCAATGACCCAGTCGGCGAATTTGATGACTTCGGGGTTGTGTTCTATCACCACCACCGTATGACCGTTCCTTATCAGTGATTCAAAGGATGTAAGGAGTTTGTGGATGTCATGGATGTGCAGCCCTGTAGTGGGCTCGTCAAATACGAAGAGGGTGGGTTTATCGCTAATACCCTTCGATAAAAAGAAGGCCAGTTTGATGCGCTGAGCTTCCCCTCCCGAGAGGGTCGACGAAGACTGCCCGAGATGGAGATATCCAAGCCCGACATCCTGCAGCGCTGTCAGCCTTGATGCAATGCGTTTCTCAGCCGCATGTTTGCTGTCCTGCCCGAAAAAATCTATCGCCTCATCCACCGTCATATTAAGGATATCAACAATATTTTTGTCCTTATGCTTAACATCCAGCACCTCATCCCTGAACCTCCTGCCCTTGCAGCTTTCACAGGTGAGATAAATGTCGGCCATGAATTGCATCTCAATTTTCACCACTCCTTCTCCCTCGCATTCCTCACATCTTCCTCCTTCAATATTAAAAGAAAAATAGCCGGGCTTATATCCCCTCGCCTTAGCCAGTGGCAGGTCGGAGTATAGGTTCCTGATGTCGTCAAAAGCCTTGATGTAAGTGGCCGGGTTTGAGCGGGATGAACGGCCGATAGGGTTCTGGTCCACCATCTCAACAGCACCTATTTTGGTTATATCCCCGTCGATCCTGTCGAATTTGCCCGTCTTTTCCCCGTATCCTCCGTAGATCTTTTTCAGTGCGGGGAACAGCACCCTCTTGACAAGGGATGTTTTTCCGCTTCCGCTTACCCCCGTGATCGCAGTGATCAGGTGGAGGGGGATGCTTACATTAATATTTTTAAGGTTGTTCTCACGGACTCCATTCAGTAGAATGGATTCTTTAGACTTCCTCCTGCTGGCCGGCACGTCTATGTGCAGGTCATTGCTGAGGTAGCGGCCTGTAAGACTCTTTTTATCTTTCAGCAGTGCTTTCAGGTTCCCCTGGAAGACCACTTCCCCTCCATGACGCCCTGCCATGGGACCTATATCCACAACCTCATCAGCAGCCCTGATGATCTCTTCATCATGTTCAACAACGATGACTGTATTCCCAAGGTCCCTCAGTTTCAGCAATACTTTGATCAGCCTCTGTGTATCACGGGGATGCAGGCCGATGCTTGGCTCATCAAGTATATACATGGATCCGACCAGGGTGCTGCCCAGGGCTGTCGAAAGGTTTATTCTCTGTGATTCACCTCCAGAGAGGGTGGAGGAGAGCCTGTTCAGGGTCAGGTAACCCAGCCCGACATCATTCAGCACGTCAAGGCGGTTGTTGATTTCTATTAAAAGACGGTTGGAAACAGTTCTCTCATGCTCACCAAGATCGAGTCCCCTGAAGAAGGCCGATAAGCCTGTCACAGGCATCAGCACCAGGTCAAGCACCGACTTTCCCCTGATCTTTACATAGGCGGCATCTTTCCTTAGCCTGGTCCCCCTGCAGTCGGGGCAGACGGTCTTGCCGCGGTACCTCGACATCATCACCCTGTACTGTACCTTATAATTCTGGCTTTCGATGAATTCAAAAAATTCCCTCAGGCCGTGAAAATACTTATTCCCGCTCCAGAGCAAGGCCTTCTGGCCTTCGGTCAGTTCGTGAAATGGCTTGTGAACAGGGAAGTCGAACTTGTATGCATTCATCACCAGCTCATTCTTCCACTCGCTCATTTTCTCGCCTCTCCAGCAAGCAATGGCCTCTTCGTAAACCGAGAGGTTCTTGTTCGGCACCACCAGGTCCTCGTCTATCCCTATGATGCTGCCGAACCCTTCACAGGTCTTGCATGCCCCGTAAGGGTTGTTGAAGCTGAACAGGTTCACCGAAGGTTCTTCAAATTCCATCCCGTCGGCTTCGAACTTGTTTGAAAATGACAGTTTTGCAGTTGAAGCGTTGTTGTATTCTATGGTACAGTAACCATGGCTTTCAAAATATGCGGTCTGCACCGAATCGGCAAGCCTTCCCGAAAGTTCAAGGTCTTCTTTTTTTACGATTATACGGTCGATGAGAACCGATAGTGAAGAAAACGACCTGCTGCCCGCTTCAAGGGCAGCTTCGATCCGGACAATCTCATCATCAATAAGTATTCTTGTAAATCCCTGCTGCAGTAGTACCGAACATTTTGACCTCAGGTCCCCGTTGCCTGAATTAAGGGAGACAGGGGCATAAATGCTTACTTTAGTCTGTTCTGGCAATGATAAAATAAAATCAACCACGTCGGTGACAGTGTCGCGTTTGACAATCTCGCCTGAAACGGGGGAGTAGGTAACGCCCACACGTGCAAAAAGCAGTTTCAGGTATTCGTAAATCTCTGTGGAGGTACCTACGGTCGATCTTGGATTTAAGGTGTTGACTTTCTGCTCGATAGCTATAGCCGGTGAAATCCCCTTGATATAGTCCACGTCGGGCTTGCTCATCCTGCCAAGGAACTGCCTTGCATATGCGCTGAGGCTCTCGACATACCTTCTCTGCCCATCCGCATACAAAGTATCAAAAGCAAGTGAAGATTTTCCTGAACCTGAAAGCCCTGTCAGTACAATAAATTTATTCCTGGGTAAGGCAAGGCTGATATTCTTGAGATTGTTGACCCGCGCACCTTTGATAATGATATAGTCTTTGGGATCGAGTTCATCGGGGTTTATTTTTTTCATCTCAGCAGTAAAACAGGGACACAAAATTATGAATAAAACTTGCTTTTTTGATTTTTTGCTTATATTTGCGAAACCTTTCGGGGTTAAAAACGTAATAGATTATAAACCAGCGCCCAAAAATGGCGCACAATCATAGGAGGGACTCTATCGGCCACAAAACTACGCTTTGAAACTTAAAACGTAGCGACATGATTTCCCAAGTCAGTGACCATGAACTGATTAATGCTTATATAGCAGGTCAGCAGTCTTCCCTCGAAAAGCTCATACATCGTCATAAAAGCAGGGTTTTTGCTTATATCCTTATGGTTGTTAAGGACAAGGAACTCGCCGAAGATCTTTTCCAGGATACTTTCATAAAGGTTATCAATACTATCCGTTCGGGACAATATAAGGAAGAAGG
>CAIJYT010000107.1 GCA_903824935.1 uncultured Bacteroidales bacterium
CGCTGTACGATGTACGAATGAGTTTAACCTTAACTAATCTCTTGTGGTGGTGAATTCAATTCGTTTCTCATAATTGCTTCCCTGGAATATCCTCTGGACAAATACGCCTGGGGTATGAATATGGTTTGGATCCAGGCTGCCTACAGGCACCAGTTCCTCAACTTCTGCAATAGTGATCCTTCCTGCCATAGCCATGGCCTGGTTGAAATTGTTGGCTACATTCCTGTATACCAGGTTTCCGCTTGTATCCCCTTTCCAGGCTTTAACGATGGAGAAATCGGCTTTAAGCCAGCATTCTTCAAGGTACATCTTCCCGTCGAACTCCCTCACAGGTTTCCCCTCGGCAACTTCGGTCCCGAAACCTGCCGGGACATAAAATGCCGGGATCCCCGCCCCGCCCGCACGGCAACGTTCCGCAAGAGTTCCCTGGGGGATAAGTTCGACTTCAAGTTCCCCGCTCAGCAGTTGGCGTTCAAATTCCTTGTTCTCTCCTACGTAAGATGAGATCATCTTCCTGATCTGGTGTTTTCGTAAAAGCATACCCAGTCCGAAGCCATCAACACCAGCATTATTCGAAATGCAGGTAAGCCCTGTAATATCAGATGCGGCAAGGGCCGCGATACAATTTTCGGGGATACCGCAAAGGCCGAAACCTCCCAGCATAAGGGTCATGTTATTTTCGATCCCGCGGATCGCTTCTTCTGCACTTTGTACTACCTTGTTCATTGGAATAAAGATTCTTTTACAAATTTATAATAATTCTAAATAAAAACAAAAAAGCCCTTATAAAGATTTTATTGAATCAAGGATTGCTGCCTCCTGCAAGGGAACGGCCAGGAATTCCGGGAAACCGGGGTTTCCGGTTCAGAAATCCAGGTTCTGTATGGGTTTTGATATATTCAACACCCGGATTTCCATGATGTTAATAACTCTGTTTGTTAATTATTGTTAAAACCCCTTGACAAAGGCTTCCAGGGAGATTAAATTTGTTGCAGAACTAATCTGATAAAAGAAAAAGAAACAGGTTACAAAAAGTAAATTTTGTGCGCGCTAGGGGATGACTTTAGTGCGGTTCAGAGAGCCCACGGCTCAATAACAAGATCCGTTTACGGATAAAAGCAAGAATGCTTGAACGCCCCCTCCGCGGGGCGTTCGTATTTTAGCCCGGTCACATTCTTACCTGAACGACTTCCCCGCTGAGCCTGCTTTTTTCAGCGGCAAAACCCATCACATGGCTTTCGATGCTCTGGTCAATGGTGGAAGTCAGGTATTTGGGGTCATTGTTTGAAACGGCCTGTACGAAATCGCGCATCAGGCTCCAGTCGCCCCCTCCGTGCCCGCTGCTGGCCAGCTTGTCTTTGTCTTCAGCTGCAGGGACCAGCTTGACGGTTTTCTTCGTCCTGAAATCGGTGAGATTCAGCTCTTCCATATCTCCAACCATGTCGCCCATTGAACCCATGACCCTGGTGCGGCGTCCGCCGTATGAAGTGAACGCTTCCATCGAAAAGTTCGCGGTAATGTTGTTCTCGAACTGTATCGAGGTAATATAATGATCGGGCTGGTCATTGTCCATGTGGTAAACACAGCGGCCGTAATTGGTGGTGCGCAGGTATGCCATCACGGCTTCCTGCTGTTTATCCTTATCATCGGGAAGGTCGAAGACGTAGGTCCAGTCCCTCGAGCCACCGTAGATTTTCAAAGCGGAATAGGGACAGTCGGCTTCGGCTTTGCATCCGTTCATGCAGCGATCGGTGCTGCCGGCAGGCGCGTTTTCCTTCCTGAACCACTTGAGGTCGCCCATTGCGACTATGCTCTGGCATGGTTTCCCTATCATCCATCGTAAAATATCAAGGTCATGGCAGGACTTGGCAAGGATTATCGGCGTAGTTGCCTTTGAGTTATGCCAGTTGCCTCGCACATATGAATGCGACATATGGATATGGTAGATTGGCTCCATATGCTGAAAGCTGACAAGCTCGCCGATTGCGCCTTCGGCGATCAGTTTTTTCATTTTAATGAAATACGGGGTGTAACGAAGAACATGGCAGATAGCGACTATTCTTCCCGTCTTTTTTACCATAGCAAGGATATTCCTGCATTCCTGCTCGGTTTGTGCCATAGGTTTTTCGAGCAGCACATCATATCCCATCGAAAGTGCTTTCATGCAAGGCTCATAATGCAGGTTGTCGGGCATGGTGATGATGATGACATCTGCGAATTTCGGCCTGCTGAAGACATCCTCCCAGGTTTTGAACCTGTTGCCTTCGGCTATCTGGTGGATTTTTGTATAGCGATCATTCCTTACCGGTATGGGTTCGGCAACCCCTATGATCTTTATCTGTTCAGGAAAGTTCACAGCATACCCTCCATATACGTTACCCCTGTTACCGGCTCCGCAGGTTATTGCGGTAATGGGCCGGCCGAGAGGGTTGTCGATGGGCTTGAAAACCTCGTCGAGGCCAAGAGGGTATTCGTACACATTGTCCCTGACCTGGGTAAATCCCTGGAACCCGATAGCTGCCCCGCCTATCGTGAGTCCCAGGGTTTTCAAGGCTTCGCGACGGGTAAAGGTCTTTTTCATAACTTTGTTATTAGGTTTTGTAAATATAGAAAGGATTTTAAAACGATAGTATGAGCCAGTTGTTCAAACCCATAAAAATAAAAAGTGTTGAATTTAACAACCGCCTGGTTGTTTCTCCCATGTGCCAGTACTCTGGTACTGATGGGTTTGCCAACGACTGGCACCTGGTCCATCTTGGAAGCCGTGCTTCAGGCGGGGCTGGGCTGGTAATTGCCGAAGCAACCTCTGTCTCTCCCGAAGGCCGTATTTCAATAGACGATATAGGGATCTGGAAAGATGAACATATCCCATTTTTAAGGAGGATTACCGGTTTCATCAGCACCCAGGGTTCCGTTCCCGGCATTCAGCTTGCACATGCCGGAAGGAAAGCAAGCAACGTGGCGCCCTGGAAGGGTGAAAGGCTGTTAAGCCAGGCTGAAGGCGGATGGGTATGCGTTGCGCCAAGCGCCATCAGGTTTTCGAACGAAGCCGCGATGCCATCCGCATTAAGTACAGAAGGCATTGAAAAAGTCATTCATGATTTCACATCTGCCGCGAAACGTTCGGTTGAAGCCGGGTTTAAGGTGATAGAGATCCATGCAGCCCATGGCTACCTGATTCACCAGTTCCTTTCGCCCCTGAGCAATACGAGGACCGATGAATACGGTGGGTCATTCGAGAACCGGATCCGTTTGCTGACCCGGGTTATAGTGGGGATCAGGAAAAGCATACCTGAAGATTATCCTTTGTTCGTAAGAATTTCATGTACCGATTGGGCGGATGGCGGATGGGATATCGCCGGGTCTTTGGCCCTGGTGCGCATACTCAGGGGAATGGGAGTCGACCTGATGGACTGTTCTTCGGGCGGGCTTGTACCCGGGGTGAAGATCCCGCTGGGTCCCGGGTACCAGGTGGGGTTTTCGGAAACTGTAAGGAAAGAAACCGGGATTCTTACCGGGGCGGTCGGGATGATCAGCACTGCGGCCCAGGCTGAAAGCATACTTGAAAACGGACAGGCGGACCTGGTTCTGATGGGCAGGGAATTTCTGCGTGACCCTTATTTCCCGCTTCATGCGGCTTATGAACTGGGCGAGGATGTTGCCTGGCCGAAACAGTATCTCAGGGCAAAAATAAAAGCGAAATAGCGAAAAGCGAAAAGCGAAATAAAAAATAGCGTTCGGCGGAGCCGAAATGAGCACGCAAAAGAGATAAAAGATTGGTGCGAATAAAAGCGAAATAAAAAATAGCGTTCGGCGGAGCCGAAATGAGCACGCAAAAGAGATAAAAGATTGGTGCGAATAAAGGCGAAATAAAAAGGTGGCAAGAAGTGATGTAGCGAAAATCAGGTAGTGAGAAGCGAAATTATTTAAATGCATTATAAATAACCCATTATGAAAAATATACAAGCTTGTACCTGCATTCTGTTCGCATCGCTGGTAGTGATATCTGCATGCAAAAAATCAGATGATACTCCTTATACACCAGCTTCCGGTCCGGATATGGCTGCCCTGAAAAAACAATATAACCTGGCGGTTATCGATACAAAGGTTGCCGAACCCTGGGAAATATACCGCAGCCTGATATCAATCAACTATTATGCCGACAGCCTGGCCGGGGAAGGTAACCTGGTGTGGTCAAAGGATTCGGTAGGAAGACCACGTGTGCTGGTGGTTTCATGGATGAAGCAGTCTTCGACAGTTTACTGGCCTGTTGGACAGACCATTAAAACCAGCAATGTTGTTGCGTACAGGTCGTGGATTACGAGTTGCCCCCAAATGCTGGATTTTCTGAAAAAGAATTCGTTCCCCGACAGTGTGGCCATGCATTTGAGGATAGCCCAGGTACTGGGGATGCCTCCCGACACCAAGAACAATTTCTTTGTCGAATACTGGGTCTACCCCGAAAATCTTTTCCGCCCCACACCTGACCCTGAGATAACCGACCATGAAGCCAATTTATATTTTCCTTCCTGGGTCAGCCAGGGTTACCGCGACTGGTTCAATAATGAGATGAAAAATAAATATGATACAACCTCGACCAGCGCTTTCCCGTGGACCAGGCTGGGATACACCTATGACTGGTCAACGCCCCTTCACCCTGTAGGGTTTAGTGAATTTGTGGTAGACACCTCAGCCGTGGTAACTGTCAAAGCGGTTTATTCATCCTGGCAGTATTACAGGCTGAGCCTGACAAAATAGTAGCGAAAAGCGAAAAGCGAAATAGCGTTTGGCGAAGCCAAAATGAGCACGCAAATAAAATAAACAATTGGTGCGAATAAAAGCGAAATTGCGTTCGCCGAAGGCGAAATGAGCACACAAAAGAAATAAAAGATTGGTGCGAATAAAATCAAAATTCGCTATTCGTTATTCGAGTATTCAAAAAGTAATTTGCACCTTGCTAGCTTCTTCCCAGCGCTTCATCTTCTTCGGCGCCCTGAACATCGTACCAATGGTATAATCCTTCCATCAGGCGTTTCTGTTTTTCGTCGGGACTCAGGCGCTCGTAAGCTTCACGGGCTTCGCGGGCTTTCCGGCGTTTTTCCTCTTCTATCGCCCAGATATTGGTGGTGTATTTTTCTTCAACGCAGTTCTGGAGGAAGTCCCTCGCTACGGTCGGGAAAAGTTCGAGAAGGAGTTCATCCTTTTCATTCTCCGCCAGTCGCAGTCCACCGTAATCCTCAAAAACAGTATTCTCCTGCTTTTTATAGTTCCTGGTGTCATAAGGCGTCTCTTCCCTGACTCCTGTCAGCAGTTCCCTGAAATCAGGATCTACGGGGATGGGGGTTTTTCCGTAAAGTCCTTTCACCAGGTTCACGAACTGAATCGATTTGGTGGTGAAGAAAGCCTGGCCTTTGTTCTCATCAATCACGCAATTGACGGCCTGCACGCCTACGATCTGCGAGGTGGGGGTTACCAATGGCGGGCATCCTGACTTAATACGCACCAGGGGGACCAGTTCAAGCACCCTCGGGAGAAGGTGGTCAAGTTTCAATTGTTTCAGCTGTGCGAGCATATTGGTGTACATGCCGCCGGGTATCTCGGCTCTTTTGACTTCCTCGTCAGGTTCGGGGAAGCCGAAATATTTTTCTATCTCCTGGCATGACTGCAGAACGCCTTCTTCATTATTGCGTTTTGCGCAATAGATTGCCTGCACAAACAACCTGTTGACTTCCCTGGGGAGTTTATAGTTCGTGATGTCGAATTCTTTCGGGAACGTGGTGGTATCAAATTGCTTCAGTTCAAGGCGGATGTCCTTAAGCTGGTCATTAATCTTTTTAACTGCTTCAAGGTTCACGCCGGTGTCAATCCCAAGCTTGTCGCAGAAGATCTGTACCAGTTCAAACGCAGGCGCACCGGGGCCTCCGGCAAAATGCCAGATGCTGGTGTCGACTATATCCACCCCGTTGACAATGGCCATCAGCACTGAAGCAAGCCCGAAGCCGGGGGTGCAGTGAGTGTGAAAATCAATGGGGACGCGAAGTTCGGCTTTCATCCTGCTGATCATTTCGCCCGATTGCAATGGAGGGATGAGCCCGGCCATGTCCTTGATGCTTATCATATCGGCACCGAGGGCTTCAAGCTGTTTGGCCTTTTCCATGAAATATTCGGTTGTGAAAATATCATGGGGCAATGCTTTGAGATGCATCCAGGACCTGACTTTTTGCCTGGTACTGAACTTTGGGTCCACTGTAAAACTTATTGCACAGTCGGCAATACCCCCGTTTTCCTTGACATACCTGATGGTTGAGCGCATGTTGTTGACATCGTTCAGGGCGTCGAATATCCTCATGATCCCTATGCCGGAACGTACTGCATTGCGGTTGAAGCCTTCTATGACTTCATCGGGATAAGGGTTGTAGCCAAAGAGGTTGCGGCCGCGTGAAAGGGCTGTGAGCTTTGAAACTTCACCCACTGCCTGTTTGATCTTTTCAAGCCTGGCCCATGGGTTTTCCTGGAGGTAGCGCATGATGCTGTCGGGAACTGCACCTCCCCAGACTTCCATTGCGTAGAATTTAGCGTCTTTATAGAATGGCAGTACACGGTCGACCTGCTCCTGGGTCATTCGGGTTGCAAACAGGGACTGTTGTCCGTCGCGAAGGGTAAGATCTCTTATTAAAAGTTTCCGGCGGGTCATGGGTCAGAGGTTTAAATTAGTTTCCCCGAAAACACTCAGAATTTTTCTGAGGAAACCGGGGCGGGGGTTACCCGGCATTGACATTTTTTTTATGTCCCGGAAGCACTCAGAATGTTTCTGTGAAACCGGGGATTTTGACAGATTATTAATTGTTATTTAATTAACAGTTGCAAAGTTAAGGATTAAATTGATTGGTTATTTCAGACAGAATCATCTTTGGCATGAATAATTTTTTCTATTTTACTCATTGATTTATACAAAGAAACAAAAAAATTGTTACTTTGCGGTACTTTTCATTTGTTATTTTATTCACACTGTTAATTATGAAACAGAATCAGATAGAGGAATTGCTCAGCAAGCGCGAGCAGGCCAGGATGGGAGGCGGTGAAGAACGCATAAAATCCCAGCACAAAAAAGGAAAATTCACAGCCCGTGAAAGGATAGAGAAAGTCCTTGACGAAGGCAGTTTCGAGGAATACGATATGTTCGTGACCCATCGTTGCACCGACTTCGGTTTGGAGAACGAGCATTACATGGGTGACGGGGTTGTTACAGGCCGCGGGACCATTGACGGCCGCGTGGTATTTGTGTTTGCACAGGACTTCACTGTTTTCGGGGGTTCCCTTTCAGAGACTTTCGCCCGTAAGATCTGCAAGATCATGGACCAGGCCATAAAGGTAGGGGCTCCGGTGATCGGCATCAACGACAGCGGAGGTGCCCGTATACAGGAAGGTGTGAACAGCCTAGCAGGATATGCCGAGATCTTCATGCGCAATATCGCAGCATCTGGTGTTGTTCCGCAGATATCTGCCATTTTCGGACCCTGTGCAGGCGGCGCTGTTTACTCCCCTGCCCTCACGGATTTCGTGATCATGAGCGAGAAGACCAGTTATATGTTCGTCACCGGCCCCAAGGTTACCAAGACAGTTACCGGTGAGGACATCACCACCGAGGACCTGGGAGGCGCCACCGTTCATTCGACAAAATCAGGCGTTGCGCATTTCAGGGTAGGGAATGAGGACGAAGGGCTGCTGATGATCCGAAAGCTGTTATCCTATTTACCGCAGAACAACCTCGAAGACCCTCCCCAGGCTGAATGCCAGGATCCCATTGACCGCATAGAAGATGCACTCAACGAGATCATACCTGCAAATTCGAACCAGCCCTATGATGTGAAGGATGTCATTTACCTGGTGGTCGACGACCATGAATTCATGGAAGTCCACCAGCATTACGCAAAAAATATAGTTGTTGGATTTGCCCGTTTCAACGGCATTTCCTGCGGGATAGTCGCCAACCAGCCCAACTACCTTGCCGGTGTTCTCGATATAGAAGCTTCACGTAAAGCTGCACGTTTCGTGAGGTTCTGCGACGCCTTCAACATACCGATCATCACGCTGGTCGACGTACCCGGCTTCCTTCCGGGCAGCCTGCAGGAATACGGGGGGATCATCATCCACGGTGCAAAATTATTATTCGCTTACGGTGAAGCTACTGTTCCCAAGATCACCATCACCCTTCGCAAATCATACGGAGGAGCTCATGACGTGATGGGTTGCAAGCAGCTGCGCGCCGATATCAATTACGCATGGCCATCCGCAGAGATCGCAGTAATGGGTCCCAAGGGAGCCATCGAGATCCTTGAAGGGAAAAAGATCAGCGAGATACAGGATCCCAGGGAAAAGGTAAAATACATCAACGATAAGGAGCTCGAATACAGGGATAAATTTGCGAATCCTTATGATGCTGCACGTTACGGATACATCGATGATGTGATCGAACCCCGCAACACCAGGTTCAGGATCATTCGTGCGCTTCAGACCCTGCAGACCAAAAAGGAGACCCTTCCTCCGAAGAAACACAGCAATATTCCATTGTAAAACCTTCCGATATGAAGTTTCTCTCAATCACCTTTGACCCGGGCCTGATCGACAGCCATATCCTGATCGTTTCGATACTGGGGTACTGCATTGTTCTGCTGGCCTTGTCACTGATGGCTTATGCCGTGGTCCGATTTCATTCGATCCGCGACCTCATCAGGACCAGGCGGATTAAAGAACAGGCCCCTCCCAAGAGTGCTGTCCAGGTTAAACCGGTAATGACCGGTGAAGAGAATGCCGCCATTGCCGCGGCTCTCTTTCTTTTCTTTTCGGAGCTGCACGACCAGGAGAAATACGTGATGACCATCAAGAAAGTGTCGCGTACGTATTCTCCCTGGAGCAGCAAGTTCTATAACATTTACAATGTAATGAAACACTGGTAAGAGATAGCGAAAAGCGAAAAGCGAAATAGTGAAAAGCATTCGCCGCAGGCGAAATAAGCACACAAATGAAATAAGCAATTGGTGCGAATAAAAGCGAAAAGCGAAATAGTGAAAAGCGTTCGCCGTAGGCGAAATAAGCACACAAATGAAATAAGCAATTGGTGCGAATAAAATGATAGTAAACAGAATTTGAAGTATGAAAAAATTTTCATTTACAATAAACGGTAACAGTTACGAGGTCGAGATCCTCGGCTTTGAAGAGAATACCGCCAAGGTTGAAGTGAACGGTACTTTGTTTGATGTGGAAGTTCAGCGGGAACTAAAGATGACGAAAACACCCACCCTGGTTCGTGCAGAGCCTCCGAAGCCATCCCCCAAAGAATCAAGGATACCGAAAAGCGTATCCCAGACCAGCAATATGGCGATCAAGGCTCCGCTGCCAGGCACCATTATTTCGGTACTTGTTAAGACCGGCGAAAAAGTCGCTATGGGACAGAAACTCCTTACCATGGAGGCCATGAAAATGGAGAACAATGTGCTCTCGGAAAAAGACGGAACCATCAGGGCTGTGAATGTGAAACCAGGGCAGACCGTAGCCCAGAACGAAGTTTTAGTGGAAATCGAATAAAGCCCGTTGCTTATGAAACTCCTGCTGATTACCGATCTTTTAAAAGGAATTTGGGCCGATACCGGTTTTTCGAACCTCTATTGGGACAATGGCATAATGATCCTCGTCGGGCTGGTGCTGATTGTCCTGGCCATCAAATTCAACCTTAAGCCTATACTTCTTATCCCTCTGGCGGTGGGCATAGTGATAGGCAACATCCCTTTCATGCATTCCACTCCATATCCTTTGGGAATTTATGCCGAAGGCAGCATTCTTCATTATTTGTTTTTTGGGGTACTGAAGGGCATTTATCCTGCCTTGATTTTCCTGGGTTTAGGGGCGATGGTCGACCTTTCTCCAATGATAGCCAATCCCAAGCTGATCATTCTCGGCGCTGCAGCCCAGGTTGGTATCCTTGTAACTTTTCTCGGGGCTATCATCATTGGTTTCCCCGTTGCCCACGCAGCTTCCATCGCCATCATCGGTGGCGCCGACGGGAACACAGCGATCTTCCTTACTTCCCAGCTTGCCGCCGGACTCAAGAACTCAGTTGAAGCTGCAAAAGTGCAGGGGCTGATTGGACCCATTGCCATTGCAGCTTACCTGTATATGTCGCTTGTGGCAGTGATACAGCCGCCTATCATGAAACTTCTGACCACCAAAAAGGAAAGGCTCATCAGGATGAAGCCCCAGAGGACCGTCAGCCGCAATGAAAAGATTGCTTTTCCATTGGCGTTTTTATTGCTGACAGCTTTTGTC
>CAIJYT010000108.1 GCA_903824935.1 uncultured Bacteroidales bacterium
CTGCACCAGGGAGTCGAATGCCGGAATATTTTTCAGGGTCGTTGGCGATGAGCATCTTACCAGGAACAGCGAGGTCAATAAGAGGAGAATTCCCCTTAACACGACAATTCCGTAAGCAGTATTCACCTGAGAATATAACAAATGTTCAGTCTTTTATTGAAGTAAAAGTAATGAACATCTTCAAACAAACTGTGTTTATGTTCTTATTTGAGGGTGAGCGTATTGAGAACTCCACTGTTTTTGAGCATCAGGTTGAAGCTGCAGGCACCGCAATAGCCATGATCCTGATCAAAGTCCTGCCCGCATGATGAAAAACAGGACGGTAGGGGTAAGCTGGTCAGTGTTGGCGCTGATTTATCCTGTGGCAGGTTCATGCCTAAGGTTGCATGCCTGCTTATCGGATACTCCTTCCCTTCGAAAACAGTGCCCCATATGGGAATATCCTTGAGTTTTACCGGTTCAACGGTCAAAGGATCCTGTTCAAGAATTGTGAAGTTTGCGATTTTACCCGGGGCAATGCTGCCAAGTTCGTTTTCTTTTTGCCAGGAATAGGCTGACTCAATGGTAATGGCTCGTAAGGCATCCATGACGCTGATTCGCTGTTCGGGAGCCGCCACACGGCCCGAGGGTGTGATGCGGTTTACAGCACACCATGCGAGGAAGAGCGGGTCGGAAGGCGCCATCGGAAGGTCGGAATGAAACGATAAAGGAATATGATGTTTGAGCACGGAGGCGGAACGCACCATCACATCCGCCCTCTCAGGACCTAATCCTATCTTGCTGTATTTGTCGGCAAACCCTACCGGGTAGTATGGATTTGCGCTTACAATAGCCCCGAGCCGGGCTATGCGGTCAACCTGTTCTTCGGAAGAATTTGCGAAGTGAACGATCACCGAACGGTGGTTTGCCCTGGGATTTTCGGCCATGCGGCGTTCCAGCGCATTCAGCAGGACTTCCAAACCTTCATCCCCGTTCACATGAACGTGTATCTGGTAACCGGCATCCCAGTAGGCTTTGGTTCTCTGTTCAAGGTTTTCGGGGGTGACCATCCATTCTCCGTGATGTGAAGGATCGGGCTTGCCGTCGGCCCCAAGGTATGGTTGCTTCATTTGCATGAGCTGGGAGATAATAGCCCCGTCGGCGAATAACTTGACCTGTTTCGGGAAGAAACAGACTTTGCCTGTCAAATGGGAATTGATGATCTTCTCACCATCGGCAATGGCTTCTGCAGCAGGCACCCCCTGGTCTATATAACCCCGGCCGTCAATGATAAAGAACGAATACATGGGAGTATCGTCGGCGCCGAGAATCCTCTGGTACATCTCGAGCAGTCCCGGTGCAAGCAGAGCCCCGGGCTCGTTGTAAGCTGTGACTCCCTTGGAGTGCAGGTAGGCGATCATCTGTTTGAGCCCGAACTCGAGCCGTTGCGGTGTTACGAAGACCTTCATCAGCGGTCCTATCACGAGGTTTGTCCCGGTTTCCCACCAATGGCCTTCTGCCCAGTTCATCATCTTGCTGGCATCGCCTTTGCCCTGCATTGATTGTTCGGTCAAACCAAGTGTGTTGAGGGCTGCAGTATTCATGTAAAATTCATGACATGACCTCTGCCAGATCATGATGGGCCTGGTTGAGCTTACCGAATCGAGGGATGCACGGTTCATCCTGCCATGCCAGAGGCTGTGGTAACCCCATGAAAACAGCCATTCCTTTCCGTCTTTCATGGATGCCTCGGCTTCTTTTAAACGTTTCTTGTATTCCTCAGGTGTTGAGGCTGCCCTGAATGTTCTTTCAGGCATTACCCATTCTTCGGGGGCAATTACTTCTGTCGAAAGGGTGAGACCGCCCAGGATGGGGTGCAGATGCTGGTCGATGAAGCCCGGAAGTATGATTTTATTGGCAAATGTTTCATCCACAACATATTTAGTGTTGCCTAAGGCTGACTTAACCTGGGAAAGGGAACCAACGGCAACAATGAATTTACCTGAAACTGCTACCGCCCTAGCTTCAGGATTGTCCTGTTCCATGGTAATGACCTTCCTGGCAGTAAAAATCGTAATGATACCGGGCTGATTTCCCGCAAAGCCATTCGCAATGAGCTGATCAGCTTCACCCTGGGCAAAGCCGATGGTTGGCATGATAATCAGGATTAAAAGAATGAGCATTGTTTGCTGTAATGCAGTTTGGGATTTTTCGTTCATGACATTGGAGAGATTAAAAGATTGGACACTCGGTTGGCTGTTTTAATCCCGGTTGTTATCTTCGGGGAATCAATTATAAAGGTACGGAATTTTATCAGATTATAACAGATGGGCTCTATTTCGTTTAAATACTTCGAACCGGCACTGAGCAAACAAAAAGAAGGGGATATAAGCCGAAAAAAAAGACAAAAAAAATCCCGGTCTTTTGGAC
>CAIJYT010000109.1 GCA_903824935.1 uncultured Bacteroidales bacterium
ACAGGGATCACTCTGACCATCGGCATACTCTCCGGAATGTATGTGGCAGTTTACCTTGCCGGGCTTAACCCCATCAATGCACTGAAAGCCAAATATTTTAGTCCGGGAAAATTCAACCTGAGCAAAGTCTTCCTCGGGTTCCAGCTCTTCATCACCCTGTCCCTGCTAATCTGCATGATCACCATTTACACCCAGATCAGGTTCTGTTATGTTAGCAACCTGTCGATCGCCAGGCAGAATATCCTGCTTGTGCCCTTTAAAAAACCAGATTTTACGAAGTATTCGTCCATGAAATCCAAACTTGTAAGGATCTCCGACATTACATCTTTTTCAGGCACAGGTTTGATGAATATACCATCGGGCGACATGAATTCAGTTCCTTTAAATCTTCCAAATTCAAAAAAACAACTTCAAATCGAATGGGTACGAATTGACAGGGAGTTCTTTAAAACCCTTGGGATACAGATATTACAAGGCAGAGAGTTTGATCCGTATTGTTTAGCGAGGAAAAAAATCGAATTAATAATCAATGAAGAAGGGAAAAATGGATTCGGCATTGACAAGCCTGTGGGATTGGAATTGAACCACGCAAAGATCGTTGGAGTGGTAAGAGATTTTAACATCCATACCTTGCATAAAAAAATTCTTCCAACAATTTTCATTTACGACCCCTATTCTGTCAACACCCTGATAATTCATTATAAGCAGGGCAGTGAAAATTCAGTTATCAGTGAAATACAAAAAGCATGGGAAGAAGTTTATCCAGGAATCCCCTTCAACTACTCCTTTTACCAGCAGGAATTAAAAGGTGCATATACCAGGGAAAATAACTTCGTAATCGCTGTTGCTGTCTTTACAATCCTGGCCTTCGTTATTACAGGCATGGGCCTGTTCGGCCTTGCTTTATTGATATCCGAAAGAAAGACGAAAGAAACGGCGGTCAGGAAAGTATTCGGAGCTTCCAATGTGCAGATCATTTTCAGGATGCAAAAAGAATTCCTGCTATACACTGGCATCGCCACCATCCTTTCCATCCCGGTTTCATGGTTCCTGATGGAACTCTGGCTTAAAGAATTTTATTACCGGGTGAACATCAGCATTTGGGTGATGCTACTTTGTATCCTGACAGTTACGGCCTTTGTATCGGTCATCCTGCTTCTCAGGACACTCAAAGTATTGAGATCCAACCCAGTGAATGCATTAAAATATGAATAGAAAGTGAAATTCCCATTCTATAAACAGCATGATTCAACTGATTGCGGTCCGGCCTGCCTGAAAATGGTATGCGCTTATCACGGGAAACATTTTTCTGTTTCAAGGCTCCGTACGGCATCTCATATCACAAGGGAAGGAGTTTCGATGCTTGGCATCAGCGATGCAGCCGAATCGGTAGGCATGCAGACTATGGGCGTGAATCTTTCATTTGAAGAGCTTGTTGAGTCTTCACCATTTCCATGTATCGCTCATTGGCAGCAAAACCACTTCGTTGTTATCTGTAAAATAGCAAAAAAAACCAATGGGTATTTCATCAAAGTTGCCGATCCGGCCCATGGCGTGATCACATACAGGGAGAATGAATTCCTGAGAGCCTGGCAGTCAGGACCCGATAGCAAGGGAAAAGGGATCTGCCTGTTGCTTGAACCGGGTGATGAATTCGCAGCCATGCCTGAGGATGCAAAGCACAAACGAATCCCTGCATTCGTCAGGCAATACCTCAGGCCATACCGGTCAAGAATGTCCTGGCTCATCATCCTTATGCTCATTGCCAGCTCCTTGCAGTTCGCGTTTCCATGGCTTACGCAAAAAATTGTCGATAAAGGGATTGCAAACAAGGACATAGGATATGTAAGCCTTGTCGTAATGGGGCAGCTGGCCTTGTTCTTCGGTCTGATCAGCATGGAATTTTTCAGGAGCAGGGCACTGGTCTTTGTCTCGAACAGGATCAATATCAGCATGGTGTCGGATTTTCTGAAAAAACTGCTCAGGCTGCCGATGTCTTTCTTCTCAAGCAAACTGCCTGGTGACCTCATCCAGAGGATATCAGACCACCAGAGGATACAGTCCTTCATAACCACCGGGATGCTCAATATCCTGTTCTCAATGCTCACAATGATTGTTTTCGGAATTGTCCTGGCCATATACAGCCCTCTGGTCCTGGCTGTGTTTGTTTTAAGCAGCGTCCTCTATGCAGTATGGGTCTATTTCTTCATGAACAAAAGAAAAGAACTTGATTATATAAGGTTTTCAAAGCTTTCAAACAACCAGGACACCCTGCTTCAGATCATTCACGGCATGCCTGAAATAAAGCTTACGAATTCGGAGGACATTAAACGGAAAGAATGGGAGAAGATCCAGGAATCTTTGTTCGATATCCAGATTAAAAGTCTGAAAATTAGCCAGTACCAGGACCTGGGCTCCTTCTTTTTTCTAAGGACTAAGGACATATTGATTACATTCATTACCGCCTGGCTGGTGATCAGGGGCCAGCTGACTTTGGGTATGATGCTTGCTATACAGTTCATCCTGGGGCAACTGAACGCTCCCGTTGAGCAGTTTGTCAGCTTTATCCGCGAGATGCAGGATGCTTCAATAAGTATGGACCGTATTGAAGAAATTAACACAGTTGAAGATGAGGAAAAAGAGGGGGAGCCTCTTATCCGTTCAATAGGGGATTTTAAGGGTATTAACATTGAAAACCTCTGCTTCCAGTATGAAGGCCCTCATTCGCCCATGGTCCTCGACAATCTTGATCTGACCATCCCGGCCAACAAGGTCACTGCCATCGTAGGGATGAGCGGGAGCGGCAAAACAACTCTTGTCAAGCTGCTTCTTAGCTTCTATCTCCCGGTCAGAGGACGTATTCTTATAAACGACACTCCCTTAACCGATATTTCGAACCGTTACTGGAGAAGCAACTGTGGTTCGGTGATGCAGGATGGTTACATTTTCTCTGATACGATAGAGGAGAACATAACCCTTGGCGATAAAGCCCCCGATAAAGAAAAGCTATCAAAAGCAATCACACTGGCTAACCTGGAGGATTTTCTCAATACTTTTCCCAGGGGCCTTCAGACCAAGGTCGGCCAGGACGGGGCAGGGCTCAGCCAGGGACAGAAACAACGTATCCTGATAGCCAGGGCGGTATACAGGAACCCCAGGGTGCTCTTCTTCGATGAAGCAACAAATGCCCTCGATGCTTCCAACGAGAGAATTATCATGGAAAGACTCGATGATTTTTATAAAGGCCGGACTGTGGTCATTGTTGCCCACCGCCTCAGCACTGTTAAAAATGCCGACCAGATTGTTGTTCTTTCAAAAGGGAAGGTCATGGAACTGGGGACTCATATGGAATTGATCAGTAAAAAAGGAATATACTTTGATCTTGTAAGCGACCAGCTGGAAATTGGTAAATAAATGATGAACGTATGATCAAGACAGTGAATCTAAAAAAAACTTTCAGTGCCATGGATGTTGACACCCATGCTCTGAACGGCGTGGATTTCAGTATTGAAGACGGGGAATTTGTAGCAATAATGGGTCCTTCCGGCTGCGGAAAATCAACACTTTTGAATATTTTAGGGATGCTTGACAGCCCGTCAGGAGGGGAATATTTCTTTGCAGGTGAGAATGTCGCCATGTACAATGAAAGAAAACGAAGCCATCTCAGGAAACAGAAAATAGGGTTCATATTCCAGAATTTCAACCTGATCGATGAGCTGACGGTATTTGAAAATGTTGAGCTTCCGCTTCTTTACCTTAAGCAATCCCTGAAAGAAAGAAAGGAAAAGGTAATGCTGGTCCTTGAACAGCTTGAAATGGTTCATCGCAGGAATCATTTCCCCTTGCAGTTATCGGGAGGCCAGCAGCAAAGGGTTGCAATTTCAAGAGCCGTTGTTGCAAATCCTTCTTTGATCCTCGCAGATGAGCCCACAGGCAACCTTGATTCTTCAAAAGGGGAAGATGTGATGAACCTTCTCACTGCATTGAACGACAAGGGAACTACCATTATCATGGTCACTCATTCCCAGCGGGACGCTGAATTCAGCAACCGTATCATCAACCTGTTTGACGGAAAGATAGTGAATGAAAGATTCTGATCAGATCTTAATGGTAAAAACTGTTTTACCGGGAGAAGACTGAACGCCAATGGATCCTCCGTGCAGCCTGATAATCTGTTTCGAAAGACTCAGGCCTATCCCCGACCCTCCTTCCTTGGTCGTAAAAAATGGGACGAACATATTCTGCATGGCATACTCGCTGATACCTGCACCATTATCCTCAACTTCTATAACAACCTGATTTTCTGTATTCTGCGCGCTCATCCTTATCTTCCCCGCAGCTACCCCGTTCACAGCTTCAATGGCATTCTTGAACAGGTTGATCAGGACCTGTTCCATCAGTTTACCATCAGCCTGGAGATGGAGTGAATGGGGGCAATCAATGTTGACACTGATATTTCTTTCCCTGAGGATTTCCTCGTGAAGTTCGTTGATACGGGTAAACATATCCTTAAGGTTAAGTATCTGGAATTCAGGTTTAGGGACAATAGCAACACTCCTGTAATTCCTCACAAAATGGACAAGTCCAGCGCCCCTGTTTTCGATGATATCCAGTCCCCTCATTGTCTTTTCCAGGTTCTGATCGGTAAGTTCACTCAGGGATTTTATCCTGCCCGATTCTTTATGCCTGAATATCCTTGTCAGGGTTGCCACTAAGGTTATAATTGGAGTGATTGAGTTCATAATCTCATGGGTCAGCACTCGGATAAGTTTCTGCCAGGACTCAAGCTCCTGTTGTTCCAATTCGGTTTTGATATTCTGGAATGAAACCAGGTGGAGATCATTATTGCCGGTCCTGAATATGGCTTTGCGTGTCGACAGTTGCACCAGGTCGTCATCGATGATCAGGTTGATGAGTTGTTTTTCACCGGGCTTAAGGGTTTTTAGGATGTCGCTGAAGCCTTCTTTGAATCGGTCGAGTTTATCAATGGTTCTCAGAACATTGATCCTGAATATTTTCCTGGCAGCATCATTGAAAAGCTCCACACGGCCTTCCATATTAAAAGAAATAAGTCCGGTTGAGGTATGGTCAACGATGGTTTTAAAGTAATTATTCCTTATTTCGCTTTCAACCCTGGAGGACTCAAGTTTCTCATTGACCCTCCTGAAAAAGCTGTACAGTTCTTCAAATTCATCTTCCTTGCCCGTTGCTGAGAATGAAGTGGTAACATCACCGCTAAGGTGCATGATGAAGAACTGTTCCAGTTTATGGTTGATCGAATTGATGTACCTGATCAGGAAATAAGTTTGTATGGGGATGAACGATCCCAGTAAAGCAAGGACTGATGGATTGGGGAGTCTGAAGACAGCCAGTGCAAACAAAAGGCAGGTGATCATCAGCACAACAATCCGGGCGATTATATTAAGGTAAAACCGCCTAGAGACCATATCTTTTTATTTTATTATAAATAGTTTGACGTGTAACACCAAGTTCCCGTGCAGTGGTTACCATATTCCCGTTGTTTCTTAATAATGCCCTGCGGATGATATCCCGTTCTATTTCATTGAATGAGGGGTTGACTTCCTTTTTCTGCTGTATCCTCGATGCTGTCCGTTTCAGGAACAGGTCATCAGGGGTAATGATCTCACCTTCGGCAAGGATGACGGCTTTTTCAATGGAATGCTCCAGCTCCCTGATATTCCCAGGCCATAAATATTCCTGCATGGAGCTTACGGTTTCTGCAGAGAAGTGCATCTTCCCCCTTTCATATTTCGTGGCGAACTTATTCAGGAAATACCCGGCCATGAGGTTGATATCATTCCCACGTTCCCTTAATGGAGGAAGATCGATTTGTATGGTATTGATCCTGAAAAGAAGATCCTGCCTGAATAGCCCTTCCATGACCATTTTTTCAAGATTTTTATTGGTAGCACAAATAAGCCTGATATCGATGGGTACTATTTTATTCGTACCCAGGGGGATGATGTATTTCTCCTGAAGCACGTTCAGGATCTTTGTCTGCATGTTCAGTGAAAGGTTTCCGATCTCATCCAGGAATAACGATCCGCCAGATGCTGTTTCAAACCGGCCGATCCTGTCATGTCGTGCATCAGTGAAGGCACCCTTGACATGACCGAACATTTCGCTTTCGAATAAGGATAAGGGAATGGATCCCATATCCACAGTTATCATTGCTTCTTTTGACCGTATTGATTTTTTGTGGATTTCCCTTGCAACTAAACCTTTACCTGTACCGTTTTCACCGGTAAGTAATATATTGGCATCAGTATTTGAGACCTTTTCAACGATCTCCATTACCCTTTTCATGGAAGGACATTCCCCTATTATTTCCGGGAATTTCTGGTTAAGCTCCTCATTAAGGTGGGTCTGCCTTCCCCTGAGTTTCTGAATCTCCATATTTGATCTGCGCAGCTTTAGCCCTGTATTCAGGGTTGAAAGCAGTTTATCATTGTCCCAGGGCTTCAGCACAAAATCCGAAGCTCCGTTCCTCATCGCTTTTACTGCCAGTTCAACATCACCGTATGCAGTCATCATGATCACACCCAACGTGGGATCTATCTTCAGAATCTCCTTCAACCATAACAAACCCTCGTTTCCAGTATTAAGTCCGACAGTAAAGTTCATGTCAAGGAGTACCAGGTCGAACGAACCGCTCTGAAGGGTGGCGGGTATCAGTTCAGGGTTTTTAATACCCACAACAACACTGAATTCATCTTCAAGAAATAGTGTTAGGGAATCCAGTATTTCAGTATTGTCTTCTACGATCAGTAAATTACCTTTAACAGACATATGTCTAGAAATTTGACACTAAATTAATAAAAAGTGTAAAATATTTTGACACCACTGTAAAATATTTTTACACCAATGTAAAATATTTTTACACTTAAAAATTGTGTAAAATTGTTATGTGCTTGATTAACTGCTTTTTACCATTACGGTATGATTATTGCTATAATTTATTATCTTAACCGAACTGCCCTTACAAATTAAAATAATTTGTCATGATCTCAATTAATTTCGTTTTGCTGCTTATTGTGGTCATATGCGTTTTCCTGAATATCGGCCAGATCTATCTTATATACAGCCAGGGCAGGAAACTTGCTGACAAGTCGGATGTCAGACTGCTCACAGATATTCTCAGCCAGATCCATGACAGGAATATGGAAGAGAATGATCTGTTGAAATCGAACCTGAGCATTCACACCGGCCAGAACAACCATATTTTTAATGAAAGAAAAAATGCCATACTGGAATATTTTTCAAGTCTTAATACATGGATGTGGGATGGGCTCAATTTAACAGTGCAGGATTACAATCATGTCAACTTTGAAGAGATCACGAAAAGAATAACCAATATCAAGGATTACTATAATAAAACAAATATCAGCTTTGCAGTGATGCAGTTGACCATTGATTCGGAGCAGCTGGTCAAAATAGGTTATGAGGCCATGATGGACACCCTCAAACTCCATCATTTTGTAGAGAATACCATGAAAAATTACCAGAAAACACTTTCATGGGAAAAAACCCTTCTCGATAAGATCACTTCAAAGGATTATGATTTCTTCAAACTCTCTCCCGACATGAAGAGTTTTTATGAGAGGCAGGCCAGGGAAAACGAAGAAGAAAAGCGAAGGGCTCTTGATGGGTACAATGACCGTCACTGGGAACTGTTCAAACAGGCGATTGCCGACAGAAACCTTTTCAGGGATGTCGCAAAAGAAGAGTTGTCGGAACTGGAGCAATTTGTATACAGCCGGAATGATGAGAAAAACGATGAACTTACGAACATTCTGAAGTCTGGCACTTCGCATATAAAAGACATCAGGGATCTGTCAGCCCGCCGTGAATACGTTTATAACCGGGAAACCGAAAACAAATTTTAATTTTGCTTTGATTTTATTTAACTTTACTGCATGACAATGACAGTAAAAGTATTTGGTGCTCTCGTATTATGCAGTATGATCACCATGGGAGGCTCAGCTCAGAATCCCAAAAACAATCCACCTGCACATCCTGTAACCGGTCATCCCGGGACCAACGACAGCATTAAACAGGCTGACTCCACTTCCTGCGGCACATTTGAATACGGAGGCCAGGTCTATCATACAATTATCATAGGCAGCCAATGCTGGATGAAGGAAAATCTCAATCTCGGTAAATGGCTTGACCAGAGCCAGAATCAGACCCAGGTTAAAAATGAAACCGTTGAAAAATATTGCTATGGCAATGATTTTATTAACTGTGATCTCTGGGGAGGATTGTATATGTGGTCCGAAATGATGCATTATGAAACCACAGCAGGTGCACAAGGTATATGCCCTGCAGGCTGGCATGTGCCCGACAGCAAGGACTGGAAGCAGCTGTTACGCTTTCTCGGAGGGAATGAACTTGCAGGAGGGAAATTAAAATCAACTGGGAACAGGGACTGGTGGGTTCCAAATGTGGGGGCTTCAAATTCAAGCCAGTTCTCAGCTTTCCCCGGAGGCTATTATGATTATGTAACCCAGATCTGGGTGGATGTGCACAACGGAGCCTACTTCTGGTCATCGGAGACCATCTCAAACACAACCTCTGTCGCCCTTCAACTCATCAGAAAAGGCGGAGAGGCCGAACTTTACGAAGAAAATAACCCAAGCGCACTTTCTGTAAGATGTATCAGGGACTGATAATGTCCTGAAAAAACATCCCTTCAGCAAAACTGACAGATTCTGGACTGGCATGGTATTTGTGCTATTCCAGGGAAGTCATTATTATTAATCAATTTAATTAAAAGTTTATTACCATGAAAATCATCACAAAATTTCTTGCCCTGGCAGGTTTGATCCTCTTAGGCAACCAGGTTTCATATTCACAGGCAAAATGGAATCCCGATTACGCCCATTCCAGTATCAAATTTACAGCCACACACCTTGTAATATCTGAGGTCGATGGCAATTTCAAAACATTTAACGGCAGCATGGAAGCATCAAAGTCGGATTTTACCGATGCTAAGATCAACTTCACCGCCGATGTTGCCAGTATCAATACAGATAACGAAAAACGAGATGGTCACCTGAAGTCAGATGATTTCTTCAATGCTGAAAAGTATCCCAAAATATCTTTTAAAAGCACTTCGTTAAAAAAGGTCAAGGATAACAAATACCAGCTGAAAGGCGAACTCACTATCCGCGACGTGACAAAGCCCGTAACATTTGAAGTTACCTATACAGGCACTGCAAAGGACCCCTGGGGCAACACCCATGTAGCTTTCAAAGCCACAACCACCATCAACAGGTTTGATTATAACCTGAAGTGGAATACACTCATGGAAACCGGCGGAGCTGTTGTCAGCAAGGACATAGATATTAAAGTCAACATGGAATTTATTCCTGAACAGGCCAAAAAATAGGCTGATCTTTGTTCTGCCCTTTTGTCAATAAATGATTCAAAGAAAACATCATTATTTAAAATAATTTTCAAATAGTGATGTTTCCTTTCTAAAGAGACACCATGTACAAACAATCTTTAAGTCTTTAACCATGAAAAATCAATCAAAATCTATTTCCCGCCTTATCCATGCCATGAGCCTTTGCTCCTTATGGGTACTACTGTTGAATTCGCCTGTCTTCGCCCAGCAACCCGGCGGTGGTGGAATGAGTGCGGAAGACCGTGCAAAACGGCAGACCGACATGATGAAGGATGAGTTAAAATTAAACCAGGACCAGGAGAAAAAGGTATATGCGGTAAACCTCAAGTATTCTGACAAGATGAAAGATTTACGATCGATTGCCGACACCGCAGCCAGGAGAAAATCTTTCGAAACCCTGAACAAGCAAAAGGATGATGAATTAAAAAAGATCCTTACGGCCGACCAGTTCAAATCATATCAGAAATTAGTTGCCGACATGAGAGCAAAACGGCAGCAGGGAGGCGGACCACAGGGCGGCCCACCTCAACATTGATCCTCCTTTAATTTGCCAGATCATTGCAAATTAAAGTATCCTCCCCCAAACATTCTTTGGGGGATTTTTTTTATCCGAAACCGTAGCACTCTCCCCTCCACATCACGTAACAAAAAACGGACGGTTGTTTGAAGAGCATTATCATCAAGAGTGTTGACTTTCTGCATTTTTATCGATTTTTATTATAAATTTTTGGAGCTGCTTCTGTTGCCGTAGCAGTTTTCGATTTCATTTCCGTCTGCCAATTTCATACTCATTCAGGCAGCTCCAGAAAGTTTATTAATCTGTAATTCCATTCTTATGAAGAATCTTTACGTTTTACTCGTTGCGCTGTTATTGGTGAACGGGACAATGGCACAATGGATAACACAAAATTGCGGAACTTATACTGATTTACTTTCGATTTATTTTATAGATAATGAAGAT
>CAIJYT010000110.1 GCA_903824935.1 uncultured Bacteroidales bacterium
AATTAAATTGGTATTAACCCCAGGGCAGAGCCCTGGACCCGGATTCCGCCCCAGAGGGGCGGGGAATTTACCGGGAGAGATTAAAAGATCTCAGAACAGCAGCCTGGCTTCGTCTTTAACGTAATTCAGGGCTGCCGCAGTTGCCAGGTTCTCGTTTTCAAGGCTGATATCAAAGATTGCTTTTACCAGCGCGGCCGAACCGTCCTGAGGGCTAAGCTGGGTGGAGGCCCTGTTGATAAGGGCAATTGATTCTTCCCTGGCATTTTTTATCATTTCCCAGGCCGTAGGCGACATGTAAACCTGCTGGCTGAGGTTATAATCGAACTCATCCCTTATGGTGCGTACCAGTGTCAGCTGGAGTTCCTGCACCGTCATTTCTGATTTCTGTAAACGCATCACAAGGTTCGACGGCTGAATGCGTTCAAGGAAAAGAACAGTTCTTTCATAGGCCTGCAGCCTCAGGGGAAGGGTGATCCTTTTTGATTCAGTTAATGCATCATTTACAGGTGACCCGATTTTACGGTTACTGCTTTTCAGCCTGAAATAATAGGATACCAGGAACCAGGCGGCAAACGAGCCAAGGCATATGATCATGAAGGCATGAATGATATCGGTGACAAGGGTGGTCCAGAAGAAATTGTCCATGAGATGAGGTTTGTACAAAGATACTAAATAGCGAAAAGCGAAAGGCGAAATGGCGAAAAGCGAAAGTCACAATTTATGAGAACATTTTTACTATTTTTGTAAATTACAAATCATCACAACCTCTCGCTTATGACAACACTCGCTAACAGAATCAACTACCTTGCTGAATCAGAGACCCTGGCTATGTCGCGCAAATGCCGCGAACTGAAGGCCGAGGGTAAAGACGTTATTAACCTTAGCCTGGGTGAACCCGATTTCAACACCCCCGATTACATCAAGAATGCTGCTAAGGAAGCTATAGACAAGAATTTTACTTTTTATACACCCGTACCCGGTTATGAAGACCTGCGGAAGGCGATCTGCACCAAGCTCAGCCGTGACAATAACCTTGAATATTCACCGGCCCAGATCGTGGTGAGCACCGGTGCAAAACAATCCATCGCCAATGTGGTCCTCAGCCTTGTCAACCCCGGGGACGAAGTCCTCATCCCCTCCCCCTACTGGGTCTCATACAAAGAGATAATCAAGGTAGCCGAAGGAAAAGCCGTGTTCATCCCGGCAAAAATCGAAAATGAGTTCAAGGTGAAGCCTGAACAGATCGAAGCTGCCATCAGCCCGAAATCAAAACTGATGATATTCAGCTCACCCTGCAACCCCACAGGTTCTGTATATTCCAAAGAGGAGCTTGAAGGGATTGCCAAAGTCCTGGCCAAACATCCCGGTATTTTTATCATTGCTGATGAGATTTACGAACACATCAACTTTATTGGCAAGCACCAGAGCATTGCCCAGTTTGACTACATCAGGGACAGGGTCATCATTGTTAACGGTGTATCCAAGGCCTTTGCGATGACAGGATGGCGTATAGGTTATATCGCAGCCTCGGTGGAAATTGCGAAAGCCTGCGACAAGCTGCAGGGTCAGTTTACTTCAGGCACCTGTTCCATAGCCCAAAAGGCAGCCCTGGTGGCCGAAATCACTCCTCCTGACACAAAAGAGATGATTGAAATGCAAAAAGCATTCCGTGAACGCCGCGACCTGATGCTTCAAATGCTTGCCGAGATCCCCGGACTTAAAGTCAACCATCCCGACGGGGCATTCTATATCTTCCCCGATATTTCATACTACTTCGGCAAATCAAGCGACTCAGTTAAGATAAACGACGCAACAGACCTTTGTGATTACATACTGAACACTGTTTTCGTAGCCCTGGTGCCTGGCAATGCTTTCGGCGATCCGAATTGCATACGTTTCAGTTATGCAACGTCTAAGGAGAAACTGGTCGAGGCAGTTGGAAGAATTAAAGAAGCGTTAGGAAAACTTAAGTAGCGAGGTAGTTAACTGGGTCACTGGGTTACTGGGTTACTGGGTAAAAACGATAAATTGAAAAATCAAAAACCAAGAATATGACAATGAACAGCAAATTAAAACAGTGGGTTGAAGATTGGGCAAAGATCTGCCAGCCTGATAAAGTATACTGGTGCGACGGTTCCGAACAGGAGAACCAACGCCTGCTCGACCTGATGGTGAGCACGGGCATGGCCATTAAGCTGAATGAGAAAAAAAGGCCGAATTCATATTATTTCCAAAGTGACCCCAGCGATGTGGCCAGGGTTGAGAACCGCACGTATATCTGTTCGGAGAAGCAGGAAGATGCTGGTCCTACGAACAACTGGATGGCGCCTGCCGAAATGAAAACCCTGCTTACAGCTATGTATACCGGTTGCATGAAAGGGAGGACAATGTATGTTATTCCTTTCAGTATGGGGCCTCTGGGTTCAAAAATCGCACATATAGGCATACAGATCACCGACTCACCTTATGTGGTAGTGAATATGCGCACCATGACAAGGATGGGAACTGCGGTCCTGGACATCCTTGGTGATGGTGCATTTGTTCCCTGCATCCATACTGTCGGAGCTCCCCTTGAACCCGGACAGAAAGATGTGAAGTGGCCCTGTGCCCCTATCGAAAAGAAATACATCTGCCATTTCCCCGAAACCAACGAGATCTGGTCTTTCGGAAGCGGTTACGGCGGAAATGCGCTTCTCGGGAAGAAATGCTTTGCCCTGCGTATCGCATCGAACATGGCAAAACGCGAAGGCTGGCTGGCCGAACATATGCTGATCCTCGGGATCACCAATCCCAAGGGAGTTAAAAAATATTTTGCTGCCGCATTTCCAAGTGCCTGCGGTAAAACCAACCTGGCCATGCTCATTCCCAGCATCCCCGGATGGAAAGTCGAGACTGTAGGAGACGATATTGCATGGATGAAATTCGGTGAAGACGGCAAGCTTTATGCCATCAATCCTGAAGCCGGCTTCTTTGGAGTTGCACCGTTTACATCAATGGAGACCAACCCGAATGCTATGCTTTCATGCAGTTCCAATACCATCTTCACCAATACAGCTCTCACACCCGATGGAGACATCTGGTGGGAAGGCATTGGCACCGAAATTCCTGCAGGTTCCATAACCTGGGAAAATAATGTATACGATGCAGCTGCAGGTAAGCCCGCAGCCCATCCAAACGCCAGGTTCACAGCGCCTGCAAAACAATGCCCTGCAATAGACCCGGATTGGGAAAACCCAAAGGGTGTGCCTATTTCTGCTTTCCTTTTCGGAGGACGACGCCCTGGCACTGTTCCATTGGTTTACCAGAGTTTCGACTGGAACCATGGGGTATTCCTTGGATCTATAGTGGGCTCGGAAGTCACGGCAGCAGCAATCGGCCTTAAAGCAGGTGTACGCCGCGATCCTTTTGCCATGCTTCCTTTCTGCGGATATCATATGGGCGATTATTTCGGCCATTGGGTGAAAATCGGCAGTAATGCTCCCGTTCCTGCAAATCTTCCTAAAATATTCAACGTCAACTGGTTCAGGAAAGGACCCGAAGGCAAATTCCTCTGGCCGGGTTATGGCGACAACATCCGTGTTCTGAAATGGATCTTCGAACGTGTTGCCGGAGAAGGTGAAGCTGTGGAAACGCCAATCGGCTGGGTTCCTGCAGCCAATTCTATCGATGTAAGCGGACTTACCGGCATGGAAGCCAAAATGGAAATGATCCTGAAAGTTGATTCGAAAGAATGGATGGATGAGTGCGAACTGATCGCTGAGCACCAGCAGATTTTCGGCAACAGGCTCCCTTCTGAGATGTCAGGCGAATTTGAGAAGCTCAAGTCGAGACTTGCAAAAGCAATAAAATAATATTTCTCCGGATGTCGGAAGGCAACAAGATATATACAAAAGGCGGTGATAAAGGAGAGACTTCCCTTTTAGGCGGCACAAGAGTTTCGAAAAGCCACGAAAGAGTCGAAGCCTATGGTAACCTGGATGAACTGAACAGCTTTATCGGGCTGATCCGTGACCAGGATATCAATCCCCGTTACCGTGATGTTCTTGGCCGTATCCAGGAAGTTCTTTTTATCTCTGAAGCCCTGGTTGCCCGGGATCCTGATAAGGAAACACGGGAACTGCCTGCTTTCGGGGACGATGATATCCACATACTTGAAAAAGAAATTGATGCTATGAATGATGAGCTTCCCGGGTTGAAAAATTTTATTCTTCCGGGAGGCCATCAAACAGTTTCTTATTGCCATATTGCAAGAACTGTTTGCCGGAG
>CAIJYT010000111.1 GCA_903824935.1 uncultured Bacteroidales bacterium
GCAATGTTCCCCGAGGAATCCATGGCGATGCTCCCCATCCACCTGTTCAGGGTATCGGGAGCATAGGTGGATTGCTGGCTGACAAACCAATTCGCGTTTGTCTTCCGCAGTTCATACCAGCGGATTCCTGCATGGTTATCGACGCCCACGGTATGATTCACCACCATCGACTGGTGGTCTGTGAATTTCCTGTACTGAAGACGGCACATCAGTCTGTCATCCAGGGAGCTTAAGAGTTTATCCGATCCTTTTTGAGGTATCCCTCCCTGGATGTCGCTGGCATAAGGGCTTACCGGTAATTTCAGGATATTCCCGAAGGTGGATGCAGACGGATTTGCCCAGTCTGTATGAAATTCCCTGATAACAAAAAAACCATTCTCAGTATTTCCAAAATAGTTTGGCGTACCGTCCGGAGGAAAAGGACCATCGCAGTCGGAAGGGAGGAAAGTGTATGGGCTGTCGGCCGTTGAAAGCGAAAATTGTATGCTGCCCGGTTCGGGATCGCCATTGATCATGGCATTCCTTTCGAGAACAACTGCAGTCACACCGACACGCTGTAAAGTTTGCGCCTTCAGCCGCGTAAATGACAAATAATAACCATCAGGCCAGATTCCAAACTTGGGATAATCGGGTATGTCGCCAAATGCGAACTCCCACCGGTACCAGGATCCCGTGGGATCAGGCGTTTGCGACACTGCAACCATCTCATAAAATGGTCCAAGGGGAAAAGTCGGAAACGAAAACTGGCTGATCAGCCATCGGTCGGCCAGTTCATCATACAGAACAATCCCGTCGCCCCAGTTTGAGTTGTTGGGCATCCCCTCCCATATCGAACTTGTATTGAACGGACCGATGAGCTTAACCCCGGTTTTATCATAAATGGCGAAGGAAAGGTTCACGAGTTGCACATAATGTGAGGGACCCACATCGCCATAGGTATCAGGTGGAGAGGCATGGTTGACATTGCCAAGACCGCCGAAATTACGGATGATCGTATCCGGGAAAAGAGGGCCGTTTTTCACCTGGATCACGGTATCCATGATCCCCGCCCGGGTATTATCCTTTAAGCCCTGGGTTTGAATTGCATTTGGAACAGCCCCATCTTTCCAGCTGCAGTCGGTCCTCCCCGAAGGCTGCACCTGCCGGTTCCGCAAGGGGGGTGAAATATCAAAATAGAGCGCTTTCCCCGTCAAAGGAGGGGTTCTCTCCTGGGCACCGGCAAGTGCAGCCGGGAAAAGTGCCAGCAACAGTAAGAATTTAACCTTCAGGATTTATCCGGATTTCGTATGTGACTTCCATGGCTTTTTTATACACGAAAGCGACACCGCAGTATCGTTCCTGTGACAGTTCCACGGCTTTTTTCAGCTGTTCCATCTGCAGGTCATTCCCTGTGAAGGTGTAAATGACATGCATTTTATCATAGTGTTTCGGGTGTTCTTCGGTCATACCCGCCTCGACGCGGATATCGAGCCCCGTGAATTCAACCCGCATCTTCTTAAGGATGGATACCACATCCATGCCCGAACACCCGGCAAGGGATGCAAGCATCAATTCCTTTGGACGTGAACCTTTATCCTCTCCTCCCACGGCCGGAACAGCATCCATCAGAACATGATGCCCGCTCACATTGGCATCGAACAACATATTTCCTTTCCAGGAGGTATCGACTGTATGTTTCATTGTCAGTTGCTTTAAAAGATTGTCTGACAAAAATACGCCGAATTAACACATAAAAGAGCAGCCCGTCATTCTTTCTTAAATCTGCGGGAAGACGTCAAAGGGTCTTGCGACCGGGTAAGCCGGTCAACGCTATTCAATAACGAGTTTGCGGATCAGCGATTCGTTACCTGTCTGGATTTTAACCAGGTAAAGTCCCCTGGGATATCCTGACAAATCGAATTGTTCAGGCTGAAGCGTTGGAATGTTTACAACCTGTTGAGAAAATATCCTTCCGGTAATGTCGGAAACAGAAACAGTTGCATCCCGGTTATCCAATCCGCTTAAGCTGAGTCTGAAGATCCCTGAGGATGGGTTTGGAGAAATTGTCATACTGATGGTTCGCTGAGCATCCGCTATCCCGATTGGCCCGTCAAAATGGATGATGCGGCTATCGTTTGCTGCGACGGAACAGGGCGATTGAGGCGAAGCGGTGAGGGTGAGCGTGACATTTCCGCCGGTTTTATCGGCTGCACTTGGCAAATAATTTCCTGCAAGTGAACCGGCTGC
>CAIJYT010000112.1 GCA_903824935.1 uncultured Bacteroidales bacterium
CACCCTTTCTTTCTTTGTTGATGACCGATTGATATACAACTCCCGTTGTGAGATTATTGGCCTGGGTCGTAGGCACGCTTGAAAACCTTTCATAATGCCCGAGGTCAAGGTCGGTTTCGGCCCCGTCCTCTGTTACATAACATTCGCCGTGTTCGTAGGGGTTCAGAGTTCCCGGATCGATATTAATATAGGGATCGAGTTTTTGAATGGTAACCGAAAAACCCCTCGAGACCAGCAATTTTGCTATTGAGGAAGAAATGATTCCCTTCCCGAGGGAAGATGTAACACCGCCGGTTACAAAGATGTATTTTGTTGAAGACATGGCAGAAGGCGCTAAGAGGTTTACTGTTTACAAAAATAATCGTTTTCGTTAAACATGGGGAAATAAGTTTACCACTCATCACACTTTTTACGAACATAGCCCGGCTGATCAATCATGCGCTTGATCGTAAGGATCTCACTGGCGATTTCCTCAATGGGTTTATTGGTAACTTTAACCACAGGCCAGTCATTTATACAAAAAAGATTCATCGCGTAGCTCAGCTCTTTTTTTACATTGACAAGTGAAATATATTCGTTGGAAAACCCTCCGAGATACTGCTGCCTCACCGACCTGAGAGTGCACAGATCGTGAGGCTCTGTCATTAACCCGAAAACCTTGCCATGTTCAAGATGTTTTAATGGATCCGGCAAATCATTTCCCAGCACGATAGGGTAATTCGCAACAAACCATCCCTTGAAGGCAAGGTAAATACTCAGTGGTGTTTTAAAAGTCCTTGAAACACCCACGAGGATGATCTCAGCCTTTTCATACTCATAATCGCGGAGACCATCATCGTGTGAAAATGCGAACTGCATCGCATCAATCCGTTTAAAATATTCCTGGTTGAGGCTGAAAAACAGCCCGGGCTCACCCTTGGGGGAATCCGAGAAATGATGCGAAAGCCTCGACAGTAATGGCCCCATCAGGTCAATAGCATCCACATTATGGATACGGCTCAGCCTGAGCATGAAATCCCTGAGGGTTTCCGAGACCAGGGTATGGAGGATTAAAGCCTTCTGATCTGCTACCTCTCCTACGATTTCTTTAATCGCTTTTTTAGTCCTGATCCCTGTTTTCATGACCACGTCAACGACTGAATCGGGGAACTGCGTGAGGGCTGCCTTCAGTATTTGCTCCGCTGTGCGCCCTGAACCGTCGGAAACTACATAAACTTTGTTCATGGCATGATAGTAATTAAACAATAAAGCTATACATATTTTCGCTTTATAGCAAGATTCAGTAATTATTCATAATTTTAACCTATCAATAAAAATAAGTACTTTTGAAGCTTGATTGTTTACTGAAACTAATTATAAACCCTGAAATAATATGACAACCATTAAAGTTGGTATTAACGGATTTGGCAGGATCGGCAGATTGACCTTTCGTGCCCTCCTTAAAAAAGAGAATGTTGAAGTCGTAGCCATCAATGACCTTACGGATTCCAAAACACTTGCCCATCTTCTGAAATATGATTCCGTTCACGGAAAATTCCCCGGTACTGTTGCAGTCGAGGGAGAATTCCTGGTAGTGAATGGCAAAAAGATCAGGGTTCATGCTGAGAAAGACCCTGCAAACCTTCCCTGGGGTACTTTGGGAGTAACTACAGTTCTGGAATGCACAGGTATTTTCCGTACCCGCGAAAAAATGAGCAAACATCTTACCGCCGGTGCAAAAAAAGTTCTGCTCAGCGTGCCCTCCGATAACAAAGAGGATGTCGATGCCACCATAGTGCTTGGTGTTAACGACAATGAACTGACGCCCCAGATGCAGCTTATCTCGAATGCATCCTGCACAACCAACTGCCTGGCCCCTGTTGCAAAAGTCCTGAACGATAATTTCGGAATTGTCAGGGGTCTTATGAACACCACTCACAGCTACACCAATGACCAGATCATCCTTGATGCTCCTCACAAAGATTTGCGCAGGGCCCGTGCAGCTGCCATGTCAATGATTCCCACAAAGACCGGCGCCGCCAAAGCTATCGGACTTGTAATCCCTGAGCTTGAGGGAAAACTTGACGGATTTGCAGTGAGGGTCCCGACCCCCGACGGATCCCTCATTGACCTCACTTGCGAACTTGCAAAGAAAACCACGAAAGACGAGATCAATGCTGCCATGAAAGCTGCCGCTGAAGGTCCCATGAAGGGTGTTCTTGAATATACTGACGAACCTATCGTCAGCGTGGATATCGTTGGCAATACACATTCTGCGATCTTTGATTCCCAGCTCACCAAAGTCATGGGCGGAAATTTTATAAAAATAATTGCTTGGTATGATAACGAAAACGGTTATTCCAACAGGATGGCCGACCTCGTTGTAAAAATGGGCTAAATGAGTCACCTGTTCTCTAACGGCGAAAGGGAAGGTTATATCATGGTCGTAGAAGACTCCAGGAGTCAGGCCATGATGCTGAAATCCCTGTTAAAAAAACATGATTATGAAGTCAGGGATTTCGAAAACGGGGTTACCGCTTTAGAAGCTGCCAGGAAGGAAGCTCCCATCCTGATAATCAGTGATGTAGTCATGCCTGAAATGGATGGCTATGAATTCTGCGAAAAAGTTAAAAGCAGCAGGGAACTTAGGGAAATCCCTTTTATCCTCCTGACAACCCTCCAGGATTCAATGGACATAATAAAAGGGTTGCAGGCCGGGTCTGATAATTTCATCACAAAGCCCTTCGATCCCAAGTACCTGCTATCACGTATCAATTACCTTTTGGCAAACAGGGAACTCAGGGACCAGGGTACAAGCGACCTGGTTCTTGAGATCATGTTCAATGGCCAGAAGTATGCGATCAATTCAGAGAGAAAGCAGATCCTCGACCTTCTTCTGTCGGTATATGAGAATGCCATTCAGCAAAATCATCAGCTGATGGAGGCTCAATCGGAGCTGAGGAGATCCAATGAACACCTTCTTACCCTGAACCGTGACCTCGAAGCATTTTCCTACACCATCTCCCATGACCTCAGAACCCCGCTCAACCACATCAGTATGAGTGCCCAGCTTCTTTACCAACATTATATGGATAAACTGGATGAAGCCGGTGCCTCTTATGTTGAGACCATACATTCAACCACCAGGTCCATGGCTGAGATGATCAATGATCTTCTGCAATTCTCACGCACAGGCACAATTAACATTCACCCCCAGCCGATCGACCTGAGCGAGATGTGCCTGAAGGTTATGCAATGGATCCATCAGGACAATCCGGACCGGAAAATAGAGATTAAGGTTGAAGAGAACATGAGCCTGAACGCAGATCACAGCCTGCTTTTGGTAGTGGTGAAAAACCTTCTCGGCAACGCATGGAAATACACTTCCAAAACTGAAAATCCTGTCATCAGGGTATACCATATCAAAAAAGACAATGAGACGGTATTCTGCGTGAGTGATAACGGAGCAGGATTTGAACAGGCAAGGGCTTCAAACCTGTTCACACCCTTTGTCAGGCTTCACACCCAGGAAGATTTTCCCAGGACAGGTGTCGGCCTCGCCACTGCAAAACGCATCATCGAAAGGCATGGGGGAAAGATCTGGGCCGAGGGAGAAACAGGCAAGGGAGCATCTTTCTTCTTTACTGTAGCGTAGCCAGAGTAACATTTCCTTTTTTTTTTCGTAAAAACCTGAATAACGCATGATTATGCAATTTTTGCGGATCACGGTTTTGTTTATCCTTTTTTTGAAGCCTCTGTATTATTCACCGCAGAAGCCCGATATACTCTATTGTGACGAGGTCATCAGGATGGGAGATCATGACGGGCTTAAAGCTGTTGAACGGTTGATGAACCCCTTAACCCTGCTTTACCTTGATACGGCTTATGCGGGCCATATCGTTGACTGGGAATTCAACCAGGGATTCTTAAAGGGCCATCCCGACAGCGCAGGATATTATATTCTTGACATTCCTGGCTACACACTTGACATTGCATCGCAAACCAATAACCTGCATGCATTTTCAAGGCTTTTATCATACTATGGTTCTGTACCCAGGATTACAAGATCCGATACAATATACAGGATGTATGATCAATTGTACAGGTTCCTTCCCGTTTTTGTGGGCATGAAACCATTCTCCGGACTGCTGGAAGGTAAGCTGAGAAAGGATTTCCTTGAATGGGAGCGACTGTCATCAATAACTCCACCTGTAAAATACCCTGACCCCTCTGTTGACTTTGACCGCTTCCTGAATCTTAAGCCTTTGAGCAGCCGCAACGACACCAGATACATGGAGTTGATCCTCGGGCTGGCGCTGCAGCAGATGGGATCGCCCGGGTTCAGTGAAGAAAAAATCAAAGAGCTCAGGAAAATCCAGACCTGCCTCGGCAATAAAAGATTTCAGCTGCCTAGGCTGAATACCACAAGCATGATTTTCACAGAACCTATCGAGAAACAGATAATTCCGGCAACGAAATCATACAGGAATATCAATGAACTCGTTAATGATAAAGCCTCGATGGCGCTGCTCATATCAAACTGGCTCACCAGCCATGGTTTCGACCAGGATATACAATACAGCCAGAGCAAATTCCTGGTGAGGCCTCCCGACAAGGTATATTTCGAGATCTACTACGAATTCGGCATGCAGGCCATCAGGCTTTCGCTGGCCGGGAACAGGCTCATCATGATCGAAAAGATCACTGAGGCTATTGATTGATCCGGTCGTTATTTCCATAAGAAATTCTTCGTAAATTCACATAAAAAGGCTAAGTTTGCCGCAAAAATTTCTATGTTAAAATTCTTTATTGCCCGCCAGATGGTGAGGCGCACCAAAAACAGGTTATTTCCTGTCGAATACCTTGAACAGAAACACGTTGACCTGAACCAGCCCTACCCTAACGACAGCTCGTATTTCTATGGAGGTGATAAAACAGGGAATGCATTTATTGCCCGTATGGCATTCAGGGGAGAGAAAAGGCAGCATGAATGGTGGTTTGACTTCTTCATTAAAGGAAGGGGGTTTTTCGGGTTGAAAACCGATCCCGGTCCAGATGGGGAAGGCTTCCAGATGGGGAACCTGAAATGGGAAAATACAGTTGTAGGAAAGGAATGGAGAATTACCTATGATGGGCCTGTTACGGATGCAAAAGGCAAGTCATACCATTGCAAGACCGATTTGCTTTTTACCGGTGAACACGAGATTTATGATTTTGCAAGAAGTTCCGACCAGAAGATGATCGCCAGGGCAATTGCAAGTGAAAAATGGACCAGGAAGTTTTTCTTCCTGATGAAAGACACCCACCAGACTCATTATGAGCAAACAGGCATGTTCAAAGGAACAATTTCCCTGGATGACCAGGTATATCCTCTGGAGATGATGGCGTCGCGCGATCATTCCTTCGGTTCGAGGACCTGGCTTTCGTGGGACAGGCATTACTGGATCACCGGGGTTTCTGATAAAGGAATGCACTGGACGGTTACAACGATCAAATGGGATTTCCTTGGAAGGCTGACTGCCGGTTTTATAACGCATCCCGACGGGCATACCGATGCTATCATCGAATGCACCGACCTTGAAACTATATCTCGTGAGAAATTGCTCCCCGACCATGGTTTTATAGATATTATCTGCCGCAGCGGGGCCAAACACAAAGTGGAATTCCGGAGGAACGGGCATTTCCCTTATATGATGGATGGCAAATACCAGATGTTCGAAGCCATAGGCACTTATAAATTCGATGGTGTTGACGGTCTGGGTATGGTTGAGTTCGGTTTCCATGCCGACAAACATAAAATTGACTGATCCATACTCAAGAATTTGATACTCCGGCTTAACGAAATCGACGGTCACCAGGTTGGCGGAAAGGCAAAAGGCCTGAAGATCCTCAGAGAACTGGGTTTTAAAGTCCCCGACGCAGTGGTCCTGCTTCATCCTGAACCCGGCGAGTTACAGGATGCAGCAATCATGCACCACATGAATACCCTGGGTCCCGGGCCCAAAGCCGTACGCTCATCCGCAGTAAGCGAGGACGGCCATTCCGCTTCCTTTGCGGGTCAGTTCGAGTCTTACCTTCACCTGCAATCCCTCGAAGAGGTGAAATCTGCAATAATAAAATGTATAAATGCAGCCGGAGCCGAACGGGTTAAATCTTATACCGGCAGCCTGCTTTCCGATGCCGACCTGAGGATCTCAGTAATACTGCAGAACATGGTTGATGCCAGGGTAGCAGGCGTGGTTTTTTCGGTTAACCCTGTCAATAACCGCCGTGATAAAATCATGGTCAATGCTGTTGCAGGCCAGGGCGAAGACCTTGTGAGCGGGAAGAAAGATGCATTTCACTATGAAATATTCCGCAGCGGTTCAAACCTGGGGAAAGAAGCTGAGAAGAACAACCACCTCATTGATAATACCTTGCTCAACCAGATCCTTGAAGGTGTAAAAAAAGCCGAGAGTTTTTTCAATGCACCTGTCGACATGGAATGGGCCATTGATGGAGCCGGAGACCTGAACTGGCTTCAGGTAAGGCCCGTCACAGCCCTCAGCGGGGTTCATTTCAATGAACTGGATACAGTGAAAGGAGAGAGCAGCGACATCTGGACCCTGGGCAACATAGGCGAAATGATGCCCGGGGTTGCCACCCCCCTCACCTATTCGGTGAGCGCCGAAGCTATTGATTACGGGATGGTCCTCCTGGCACAGCGCGGAGGTGCATTTAATTTGAGCGACCGTAAGGGCCCCAGGTACATACAGATGTTTTACAACCGTCTGTTCATCAATATGAGCAATATGATGGACTATCCTAAAAGGATATGGTTGAATAAACCTGAAGATGTGCAATTTGCTCTTAGTGGGAAGGTTTTCGACGGGCTTCCAGCAGTGGTTCCTGAGGTTTCATTCCCCTTCAGGTTCCTGAATTTTACGAGGCAGATGTCGACTACCTTGCGGGCTTCAAGGTCACTGGAACAACTGAGGGACCTTGAAGCCTCCTTCCGTATCGACATATCACTGCCACCTGCTGAGCTGCATAAAAAACTGGAAGAAGGAAGGCTTCAGCTGGGAATAGGCTTCGGCCATCACCTGATGGCATCGGCACAGAGCGGCACGATGTACTCTGCCTTCATGAGAATAATGACAGGGGATAAACGGCAGCCCGGGGCCGCCGACCACCATATCGCCACCATGCTGCTACTGGATATTCCTGAAATCGAGAGTGCCGATGCAGTGAAAACACTCGAGCGGTTTGCCAGTACGATACGTTCGCATAAAGAATTCTGTGAAAAATTCACGGGGGCATCTTCCGCTGAGGCCCTTGAACTGATTGCAAAACAAGCACCGGAAGAGATAAGGGAGCAGTTCAGGCTTTTCCTTGAACGCCACGGCCATCGTTGCGTAAGGGAATCCGAGCTCAGAGAGAAAACCTGGGCCGAGAAGCCCTCCCAGCTTATTCAGATCCTTCAGACCCGCGTAAAAGCAGGCGAAGTCAGGCATGTGGTTCACGACACTAAAAAAGAAATTACTCTTGCTTTAAGCAAGTTAAAGCCTATTACAAGGATGATCCTGCGTTCGATGATACCTACTGCCAGGAAAGCTGTTGCCAGGCGTGAGATAACCAAGGCGCTGTCGATCAAGATGGTCGACACCATCCGCAGAGGATATAATGCATTGGCGCTGAGGCTGGTCTCAGAACTTCAGCTGGATGATCCTGACCAGGTGTACTTTCTCACCCACGAGGAGATTGGCAGGCTTATTGAGGATAAAGATCCGGCATGGAAAGCCAAAGCTGCAAGGCGTCGTGAACTTCTTGCTGATACTGACAAACTGGTATTTGAGGAGATAAGCTTCGGAATACCGGAACCCATGGAAGAAGAGCAATCCTTTGAACTTAAAGAAGGTCAGCTTGCAGGCACACCCGTCAGCAGCGGGGTCGTTGAAGCTACCGTGCGAATTATACATACCCTTGACGATGCAGAACAGCTGAAAGAAGGCGAGATCATGGTAGCGTCATTCACAGATATCGGGTGGACTCCTTATTTCAGTATAATATCGGGGCTGATCACCGAGATCGGAAGCCCCTTGTCACATGGCGCGGTTGTTGCCAGGGAATATGGCATACCTGCAGTTGTTGCTGCGAAAGGAGCAAAAAAATTCCTTAAAACAGGTGATTACATCAGGCTTGACGGGGAACTGGGGCTGATCGAAAAAATACTTCCCTAAGGAAGCCTGGCACCAAGTGCGTATGAACGGAACTTGTTGTTCCTGAATTGGAATTCCATGAAATACGGCCCTGATACCACACTGTAGAAGTCAACAGTGTCGCCTGCGAAGATGGCGTTTTTCGTGAAGTATACGTTTTTCAGCACCTGGCACTGGTTAAGGGGCCCCAATGAACCGTTCCTGACTTTACCATAGGAATCAGCCCTCCACCAACCCATATTCTGTGTGGTGTCATTATAAACGAATTTCCCACCTCCCATGGTTGCATCATAACGGATATCGGCAAACCCGAAATTCCCTTTCACAGGATTTGAACTTGCATCTATCAGTTTAAGTCCATAAAGAAACCCATGCCCGTATCCAAGGTCCATATTAAATACGCTGCCGCTGTCACTTACGTAAACAAAACCCGTTAGTGAATCGCCCAAACTACCTCCGGTCATGACAAGTCGGTTGGAATAAAATGTATTATAAGACCATGTACCTGAATCAGAAGGACTTACAGGAGGTACCTGCCCTGAATATTCATCGGGCATCAGTGCCACAATCGTACCCGTATCATTGCAATAGGCCTGTTTTGTCCATTTTCCGTTGGCAAGGATCGACAGTATTCCCCATTCCTTGTTAAGGGTGCTTCCGTTAACAGCAGCACTGCCAACACGCAGGTAAACATAATTCCCTGCAAATACGCTGCCGGTAAGTGCACGCGGAGTGATAGCAAATGAAAGGTTATAACTAACCCTGGCGGTCGGAAAATTACCGGTAAAGACCTGTCCCGGCATTTCAACAGCATAATAAAAGGCTCCCCTGACAAAGACTTTATAAAGCCCCTTCAGTTCATTGGTATACACGGTAAAAGAACCGTTATCGTATTGTTTATTCGTCTCATTATAAATGGTATATCCTCCGGCGGTTTCGTTCACGCTAAACGTCAGCAGATCGCCTGCTGCACCAGAGCCATTGTAGGAATAGGACACATACGGCGTGCTTTCTTTTTTATTACAGCCGGAAAATACGGCCATAAAAACTAAGCAGATAATGATAAGATATCTGGAGGTCATTGTTGAAAGATCGGTTAACAATTAAGGAGTTAAAGATACGAAGATTTTCATGTGATTAATGATTTTTTGGAAATTCCTGTTATGGCTTAACCAAATCTTTATATGGCTGGACAATAAATTTATCAGCAGTTAATAAAATTATAACTTTCTTCGCACGCGCTTCAAAAGGGGGAACCCTGCCATATAAAATTCCTTCAGTCTGAAAAAAAATCATTAGGTTTGAATGAGAAATATTCCTGAAATGCTTAGAACCAGTCTCCGGAAGTATTCATCACGTTCGGATTTCAGTGAGTACATCATTGCATTTGTCGTCATTGCGGTAGCCGCTGCTATTTGTTTTCCGTTTCGTCATGCCCTAGGAACTTCCAGCGTTGGTTTGATACTCCTGATGGTTGTTGCGCTCATGGCTCTTGTTTTAGGCAGATGGCCCCTGTTGTTTGCTGCGATACTCAATGTAATGGTTTGGGATTATTTTTTCCAGGAACCTCTCTTCACTATTGCAGTATATAACCTGGAGGATTTGTTTGCCAATATCGCCGATCTCCTGGTAGCGATTGTTTTCGTAATTCTGATCACCAGGGTCAGAAAAAGCCAGACCATACTCCGGAACAGCCAGGAAAAGCTGACGATCTTATATAATTTCCTGGAATCCATGAACGAGGCCAAATCCATTTCAGATGTCGTCAGGATTTCCGAAAGCGGCCTGAAGCAGTATTTCGGCCAGGAAGTAGTTATTTACCTCAAGGATAAGGACAGCCGGAGGCTTAGCGAATTCCCATACGGCAACCGGTCGCTGCATAATCCCGCGGGATTTACAAAGGCCGGTGATTTATTTTTCGAGGCGAGCACAGGGAACCCCGGGGATATTAATGTCTGTGCCGAAGGAATTACATTTTATCCTCTGCGCGATCCGCGTGAAACAATAGGCATTATTGGTATCGTACTCAGTGACGACATGACGTCGGACGATGACAAGATAGTACTTTTTAAATCCTTCATCACCATTATTGCATCGACTCTTGTAAGGGAGATCACCATTGAAAAGGATATTGAGAAGGAGCTACTTGAACATTCCGAGAAACTCTTCCGGGCCGTTTTAAACAGCGTGTCCCATGAATTGCGCACTCCGATAGCTATAATTGCAGCAGCGGTTGACAATCTCAAACATACCAGGACTTCTTCCGAAATTCTGAAACGAGACCAGATCTGCGCCGAGCTGGATTCAGCTTCGAACAGGCTGAACAACCTGGTTGAGAACATTCTTGACATGTCGCGCATAGAATCAGGCATGCTTCAACTAAATCTGCAGGTCTGTGACATTGCCGACCTGGTGGGTTCGGTTGTTCTGGACCTGAAAGCAGAGTTAAATCATCACAGGCTGAATATTTGCATCCCCGAAAACCTTTCACTGATCCTTGCCGATATCAGCCTCCTCCGGCAGGTCCTGGTAAACCTTCTCAGGAATGCGATAATGTATACACCGGCAGGAACTGCGATTGAGATCATCGCAGGCAATGATTCGGCCGATACAGTATCGGTAACAATTAAAGATAATGGTCCGGGAGTCCCTGAATGCAACCTGGAACACCTGTTTGAGAAATTTTACAGGGTTCCCGGTTCAAAAAGCGGTGGAACCGGATTGGGGCTGGCCATTGTCAGGGCCTTTGTTGAAGCTCACGGCGGGATCATCAGGGCCGCAAATGATCCCCAGGGTGGATTAAAAATCACTATGAAATTCAAATCAGGAATATGATATGGAAAAGAATAAGATAAAATATAAAGTTCTAATTATTGACGACGAGGCGCAGATCCGCCGCATGCTCAGGATGACGCTCGAAAGCAATGAATATAAGGTATTTGAAGCCGGAACGGCAAAAGAAGGCATGCTCGCGGTCACCATGAACCACCCTGATGTGATCCTGCTCGATCTGGGCCTGCCCGACGACAGCGGCATGAACGTGCTTCACCGGCTGCGGGAATGGTCGGCGGTACCACTCATCGTGCTTACCGTTCAGGATTCGGAATCAGTTATGATTGAAGCACTGGACTCCGGGGCCGATGATTACCTCACAAAACCTTTTAACGCAGGTGAACTGCTGGCCAGGATCAGGGTTGCGATACGGCATTCTCTGCGTATGGACGAGTCGCCGGTCTTCCGCTCGGGAAGCCTTGAAGTTGATATCAACAGCAGGATTACAAAATTCAGCAAGGAAGAAGTCAAGCTTACTGCAACCGAATATTCGCTTCTTATGATCTTTATCAGGAATGCAGGTAAGGTGCTGACCCATTCATTTATCAGCCGCGAGATCTGGAGTGCCCCTTATGCCGATAATGCCCAGATACTGAGGGTTCATATCGCACAGCTCAGGAAAAAGATCGAACATAATCCTTCGGTACCCGAACTCCTCACTACAGAACCCGGAGTAGGTTACAGGCTTAAGATGCTGCCGGTAACAGAGTAGGCTAAAACTGAAGTAGCGAAGTAGCGAAGTAGCGAAATAGCGAAGTAGCGAAAAGCAGTGGTAATCTATTCGAGGTATTTAGCACGTAAAAGCCCGGTATCTGCCTTGAGGACGGAACCCAGGTAATTTTCCATGCCCCCGAATGAAGTTTCGATCTCGTCAAGGGCTGCCCTGAGGTATTCAGGTCTTACTTCCATCATCGGCCTGATGATCTCCCCGTTCTTGCCTTGTTCACAGATTTTTGTAATAAGCTTGTTGATAAAAGACTCCAGGCGTTCATTACTCAGGAAATAATCCCGCATAATAATGTCGGTTTCCACGCCAAGAGCTGAAAGAAGCAAAACAGTTGCAATACCCGTTCGGTCCTTCCCTGCCGCACAATGATAAACCAGGGGAAGATCCCCTGCCTGCTCAAGAACCCTGAAAAATTCAGCAAAACGCCCGCTGTCGTTCCTGATCATCCTCCTGTAATCAGTGACCAGTATCTGCTCAAGGCCCATGGCATCGTTCCTGTCGAGTAATTCCATAGCCCTGTCGCGGGCTTCATCGGCAATCGTGATCCTGAAAGTTTGTTTTACCGAAGGGATGATTTCGCTGGGATATGACTCCACTTCCCTGTCGGACCTGAAGTCAATCACCGTAGCCAGTCCGATATCCTGCAGCCTGCCGATATCCCCCGGGCTCAGTTTATTCAGGCTGCCGCTCCTGTAAACAAGGTTTTTCCTGAATCTCTTTCCGCCGGCAGTCAGGATTCCCTCAAGGGAACGAAAATTCGGCTGGTTTTCAAGAAAAGTATAACCGTTTGGCGCTGCATCCATGACTCAGAATCTTTATTACAATATCATTTCGTAACTTTAAGCCTGCAAAAATATCGTTATTATTTCAACAATATGAAGACAGTCATCAATATTGTTTTTACAGGGCTCATCCTTACAGTCCTCTTAAGCGCAAATCCATCTTACCGTATCCGTAAACCTGTTGACCCTGTGGGCTTCGCCACCCGTTCCTGGCAGATGGACTCACTGATGAGAAGGATTAACAGGATACAGGCAGCCCGGCTCAACGAAGCCAGGGATATTAATATGATCAGGAAGTACACCTCCTGGAAATTTGCCATTTCGCCACATGATGATTATACATACGTTGGATGGCTTTATCCCTCAGTTCTGGCCAACGTGAAAGCAGGGACCGTGATCCTGTTCGGGGTTGCCCATAAGGCCAAAAAATTCGATGTCGAAAACAGGATGGTCTTCGACTCCTACGATTACTGGCAGGAGCCATACGGCCCGGTGAAGGTATCCGGGCTAAGGGAAGCCATTATGAACAAACTGCCCCGTTCGACTTATATAATACATGACAGCCTGCAGCAGGCAGAACATTCGGTTGAAGCCATCATACCTTTCCTTCAGTATTACAACAGCAAGGTTGAGATAGTTTCTATCCTCATCCCGGCCATGTCGTTCGAGACCATGAAAAAACTTTCGTCTGCCCTGGCCGGAGCTCTTAACGAGCTTGGAGAATACAACGACATGAACCTGAAAATCGGCAGGGATTATGCCATGGTGGCATCTTCCGATGCCGTGCATTACGGCTGCGAGGACTGGGGTGGTGCCGATTATGCTTTTTATGGCTGCGACAGTGCAGGGTTTAAAAAAGCCGTCGATCATGAATACGAAATCATGAGGGGATGCCTTCTTGGGCAGGTCAGTGAAAAAAAGATACAGGATTTCACAAAATATACTGTGCAGGACACCAACTTCCGCACTTACAAATGGACCTGGTGCGGAAGGTACTCTGTCCCTTTCGGGCTGCTTACCTTCATGCAACTTGAGAAACTGCAGCATTCAAATCCTTCCTCAGGGCAGCTGATAGGATATTCCACATCAATCAATCAAAAACCCATTCCCGTTGACGATCTGAAAATGGGAGTCACAGCAAAGGCAAATATCCACCACTGGGTAGGCTACCCGGCGATTGGATACCGGTAACGGAATGAACCAGCAACCCAGTAACCCAGTAACCGAGTAACCAAAAAAAACAATGGCAACAGTAAAAGCAACATATACAGGGAACCTTCGAACCGAAGCAACCCATCTTCAGTCAGGGACCAAACTTATCACCGATGCACCTGTCGACAACCAGGGTAAAGGAGAATTCTTTTCTCCAACTGACCTCGTGGCAACATCTCTCGGCAGCTGCATGATCACTATCATGGGAATTGCAGCAAAGACCCACGGCTTCAATATAGACGGGGCAAGCTGGACTGTTACAAAAATAATGGCCGATAATCCAAGGCGGATCGGTGAAATAATCGTCGAACTCACTTTTCCGCCAAACGAATATACCGACCAGCAGAAAAGGGTGATCGAGCATATCAGCAGGAACTGTCCTGTTGCGCTGAGCCTCCATCCCGACGTCAAACAGACTGTCAGGATCGACTACCTGTGATCAGGGTTGATCAGCCCAGGTAAGCCCTGAGCAATTTGCTTCTTGAAGAATGCTTAAGTCTGCGGATTGCTTTTTCCTTGATCTGACGCACCCGTTCGCGGGTCAGGCCAAAGGCGGAACCTATCTCCTCGAGGGTATAGCCGTGCGGGAATCCTATACCGTAGAACATATTCAATATCTCCCTCTCTTTCTCGGCAAGGGTTGCAAGTGAACGCTGCACCTCCATGGCAAGGCTTTCACGGATCAGGTTTTCGTCGGTATCGGGTGTATCAAGGTCTACGAAAACATCCAGGAGTTTGGTATCCTCATCCTGGTCGATGGGCGCATCCATAGAAACAACGCGGGTACCCATCTTCATGGTTTCGGCAACCTTATGCTCGGGGATATCCATTTCCTTTGCAAGTTCTCCTAGTGAAGGCGGCCTTTCATAAATTTGTTCAAGCTTCGACGTCGCTTTGCTGATCTTTCCGAGCGAACCAACCTGGTTCAGGGGAAGCCTTACAATTCTCGACTGTTCGGCCAATGCCTGGAGTACCGATTGCCTGATCCACCAAACGGCATAGGAAATAAATTTGAAACCGCGTGTCTCGTCAAACCTTCGTGCAGCCTTGATCAGGCCCACATTCCCTTCGTTGATCAGGTCGGGCAGGCTAAGCCCCTGGTTCTGGTACTGCTTTGCAACCGACACCACGAACCTCAGGTTTGCCTTGCATAATTTCTCCAGGGCGAGCTGGTCACCCTGCCTGATACGTTGTGCCAGGTTCACCTCATCTTCGGCAGTGATAAGTTCTTCTTTGCCTATATCTGCCAGGTATTTATCCAGTGAAGCCGTCTCACGGTTAGTGATGGACTTCGAAATTTTAAGCTGTCTCATAATCACATCTTTCTACAGATCTCCAAATACTTTCCGCCCTTGGAGACCGGCCCTCGTTAAACGCCGGGGCACTGTATTAATAACAGACCGGTAAAAGTCCCCTGGGGTTGCTTCTATAATCCCAGTCCGTAATAAGCTCTCATCCCGTTGGGATAGAGCCCGTCGAGTAAAACCCCTCCATCCTTGCCGGTAAGGGCCTCTTTTAACCCTGAAGTTGAAGTTACCGGCTGACGGTCAACATTCACCAGGATAAAACCTGTCCTGATCCCGGCTTCGCTGAATTTGCCCTGCTCAATCCGGGTTATTTTAAAGCCGTAAGTAAGCCTGAACCTTGCTTTCTCCTTTTCGCTGAGCGGTTCAAATGTGGCACCGAAAATCGATAATTTGTTATCGTTCATCGCCAATGCTGTTTTACTGCTTTCAGTATTAAGAGTAACAGTCAGATCCATCTTTTTGCCACCTCTTAATAAAGATATATTTACAACATCACCGGGACTGAGCTGTGAAACAATCTCCATCAACTCCGACTTGCCGTTCACCGGTTTGTCTTTAATACCGGTGATGACATCCCCTGTTTTTATTCCGGCTTTCTCTGCGGCACCTCCCGGGACAACCTCCTGGATATATACGCCGCTCAGGCTGCTGAGGCCATTTTCCTTAGCAAACTGATCATCGATCTCACGATAGGCAATCCCGAGAAACGCTCTCTGTATCTTACCATATTTCATGAAGTCTTCAACCACCTTTTTCACGATGTTCACGGGGATAGCGAAGGAATACCCGGTATAATAACCTGTACCTGATGCGATTGCTGCATTTATCCCTATCAGCTCGCCCCTGGTGTTAACCAGTGCGCCACCGCTGTTCCCGGGGTTGATTGCAGCATCGGTCTGTATGAACGACTCAACAGCGCCCTTAGAACCAAGAATGTTGATATCCCTTGCCTTTGCGCTGACAATCCCTGCGGTGACAGTGGAGGTGAGGTTGAAAGGGTTCCCCACAGCCAGCACCCACTCCCCTATTTTAACATCATCGCTGTTCCCCAATACGAGGTAAGGAAGATCCTTTTCATCAATATGGATTACTGCGATGTCGGTGCTGGGATCAGTTC
>CAIJYT010000113.1 GCA_903824935.1 uncultured Bacteroidales bacterium
ATCCCTGTAAAAAATAAAATATATTTCAGCATATTGCTGGAATACATTGTAATGGTGTAATCAGGTAAGCCGGTAATCCTTGGATCTATCATCCCCAGAAGAAACAAGGCAAGGGGCAGGGCCATCATCGTAAGTAAAACAGACTCAATCAGGATCTGTATCCTCAGTGCCGCCCGGGTGGCTCCCAAAACTTTTCTTACACCTATTTCCTTGAATCTCAGGGCTGACCTGGCAGTACTTAGAATTGCATAATTGATCCCTGCAAGCAGGAGGATGAACAAAGCGAGCCAGGAATAAGTATAAACCGATATTTTGTTACCGGAAAGATGCAGATTATTAATCATGTCACCTGACCCAAGGTATATATCACTGAAAGGTTGAAAGGAAATTTTCAGGTTAAGGTCTTTCGGAGCCTTATCATTCAGGATTTTTTGCATCCTTGGTGAAACTGATCTGATATCAGTCCCCTGCCTGAATTCGCAGATAGATTCTACAGAGAAATCATCCCAGGAATTAAAAGTGCTGTAAAAATCGGGCATTAAATCTTTCAGCATGCTTTGATAAAACGGAAGGCTTGCGATAAAGTCGGCTTTAATCGTGGAGTTCCATGGCAGGTCATTGAAAATTCCCCCAATGACCATTTCATAATCCATATTCCCTGCTTTCAGAATCACAGGAGAATAAAGCCTGAAAGTATTGTTAAAATATTTTTTTGCGACGCTGGCTGAGATAAATAAAATGTTTGGTTTCTTATCCGCTCCCTGGATGCCACCCCTGGTAAAATTCATGTCAAGCATGTCGAAGATCTCGGGGTCGGCACAAATTAAATTGCGGCAAGGAATGGTTTGATGCTCTGAAGTCAGCGTAATATGGCCTGTAATATAGAGTTCAGGAACTACTCTTGCGATATTTTTCAATTCCGGAACATTGCCCAGCAGGAGAGATTTGATATATTTTGTACCACAAGGTGTTTTTGACTCCTTTGAATCAGTATAAATGGCACGGTATAGTTGTTCCTTTCTGGTAAAGAAGCTGTTATAACTGGTTTCATTTATAGCGAACACTAGTAAAACAAATGCAGCAGTAAGGCCAAGTACCAGCCCGGTAATATTGATAATAGTATAGGTTTTATTATTGATTATAGTGCGGTAAGAGGTGACCAGGGCGTTGCGGATCATACTCGTCTTTATAAAACGTCACAAAAGTTAAACCTGTTCATGAAAAGTTCGTAATTTCCTACCGGGGGGCAAAACAAACGGTATAGACAATCACTGCATGGCTTTACCTTCATCCTTGTAAGGTGCCAGCTTTTTCCCTTATATAATTCATTCCTGACAAGGTCGGAAATACTGTTATCATTAATATTCCCGATGGTGTCGTGGTTCAGGTTTGCAAAGGCCTCACCACCGGTTTTAATAAAGAGCCTGCCGTAAAGCTGTTCATTGATCAGGCTTCTCGAATAGACCTGTTGCTGGTTAGGTTTAAGATTCAGGATATCATCCTTAGTGAGGAAGACATTCTCTTTAAAGAATCCTGAATTCTCCCCATCGAAATAAGGGAGAATAAAGATCTTTTCCCTGGATGCCGGGCCGGAGAGTTCAGTAATTGCCTGGTACTCATTCATAGAACGGATCAGGAAATTGAACCCGAGCCTGTTTGACCGTTTAATAAAGTCGGTATGACTGCGGATTTCCTTAACTGCCTGGATCCCGCCAGGGAGGGTTATATACAATGAGACACGGCTGCGGGGGACCCTGAGTAATCTCCAGATCGTTTCCTGGTCACTGCATGGAAGTGGGATATGGAAAGTTACTGGGAGTGAAAGGTTCCTAAGCCAGGGGAGTAATTCTGAAATTGCAGTATATTTTGTAAGATCTGAACCGCTTAGGTCTAAAGCCAAACCTGAGATCCCTGAGTAAGGTGAACAGTTGTCAATAACAGTTTCAACCTTCATTTCTTTATATCCTTCCGAATCATATACAGGGCAAACGAACTGCTTCATTGCATGACGATATTCCTTACAGATCTGATTATCATCCTGGTTCAGGAAGAAGTATATGTTACGTAGGTAGTCATCCGCAGAAAATGAAGGAAAATCTTTTGCAGGCGGATAATTTTTGATAAGCGGTTTCGGTCGCACAACCGACGGTTTTTTATCAGGAGGAAACGTAACGATATCCCCGCTGAAGTTCTCCCTCAGATCGTTTATAAGAGCGTTTAATTCATTGAGGTTTGAACCGGTTTCTATGTTTGAAAGGAATCCTTCCCCGGCATCTTCCGCTTTCCTTATGATTTCCGCAATGGCAGGAGAACGCCTGTATTCCAGGATTTTACGATTAAGTGAATTGTAGATAAGCACATCATCCCCGGCCACTACCGAGAAAGTATAGGGTTCCAGGTAAAGATACCGGGCCTGGTTATTTTGCAAGGAAAGCTTCATCCCTGATACGTGAAAAAAGTGAATTATCCTGTTCCAAATTATTAAAAATTCCTGACAGGTGTGAAGTGAACTTTTGTTTATTCATGAAAAATTCGCACTTCGGAACACCTTTCTCCATCCCGGTATTGAAAATGCATTCCTTGCAATTATCTGAAAGATAGCAATGATTGCATAATTTTTTAATTTTCCTGAAGTAATTGTTATAGGTATCCGTAATCGTATTGCTGTCTATATCGACAGTGTTTTTCCTGACAGACCCCAGTTCAAAGATCCTGCTTATATGTTCACAGGGGTAAATGCCGCCATCGGCGCTCATGTATAGCCGGAGGTCAAAGGGCGAGCAGGTTGCAGTAGGCAGGTATTTTCTTTTATCACTCCGATTTTTAAGAGGATTGAGCAGATGTTTAGGTTCCCGGTATACAAAGTTCCCGAAGCGTTCAAAGGATTCCGCCATTTCCGAGACTATCGGATGGCTTGTAAACATCTCGTGGATATAACAACTGTTATCGGAGGAAGGAAAGCGGCTTTTCAAAAATGTATCATGGAACTCATCCTTGTATTCTTCTATTATCCCTGTGGTTGTTATGCTGGAAAGTATTGGTGTTTTGCCGTATTTCGATGAAAAATATTCATAAATGCTCTTGAGAGTATTCCTGTTATGGCGAACGGTAAGGAATATTACCCGTTTGTCAAAGTATTCGGGATATTTTTCCTTTACCATATCAATATTCCTGCTCACCAATTCAAAAGAGGATTTATGGTTTGTCTTCAGAATACGGAAGGAATTGGCGAACTCATCCCCATCAAGGCTGATAGCCAGTTCAAAGTTGTGTTTGACCATGAACCCTATATATTTCCTTAGCAACAAACCATTGGAAGTAAGAGAATATTTGATTTTCAGGAGCTTGTCTTTGTGGCCCGACACATAATTCACAATGCTTTCTATAAAACCGAAGTTCTTCAGAGGTTCTCCTCCGTAAAAGCTGATGGCCAGTTCCTGGTCAGGATTGGCCCGGTGTTTACCGAGAACGACATCAAGCAACTTCAATGCATCCGCTGAATTTATTTTATTGCGCTCCCTGCTCTTATTGAAATAGAACTTGCTGTAAGTGCAATACACGCAATCGAGATTGCAGTCCTCGGTGGTCTCAAAAATGATCTGTTTGGTCTTGGCAAGGTTTTGCTCAATCTTTTCAGGTGGAATAATGCCGTCATAGTTTTTCCTGAACCCGGGCTTAAAGAATCCATGTTTTTCAAGAAAACGGAATTTTCCCAGGTAATAAAGGAATTCAGAGGATTCAAACTGACCCTGGCCCGTGATTAAAATACTTTGGCCTTTCCTGGCTTTAATGATCAGGGGCCTTAGCGCCTTTTTATCAATAAAGGAATTGAGAAAATAATTTATAAGTGGGTGGGAAAGAAGGAATTGCTTGTTGTGCGAACTGTAGAAATAATGATGACCTGATGCAGTTGTAAATGGGATAGCCGCCTTCATGTTTGTTTTAGCAGGGGTAACACGATTTCATTAACCCTGCAAATATACTTTTTTTACAGGCCTTTAACAGGATAGTGAACGAGAAATCAACCGTTTCCTGTCTTGTTCTTTGTTGAATTGAAATTGGGGCCATCAGGACATAAACACAGATTTTCTCCTGGTGCCTGCTGGTATACTGTTACTGCAGGTGAGCCTGAACCGCATGCACATTTAATATCTGATCCTCCGCGGATGTTTGAAAGGTTCGACTTCCTGATTTCTGCGTTATATAGGTTGATGAGGTTGAAAGTTTTCATATGCCTGGATTTTTAATTATTTCGTTTCAATTGATTGTATTATGAAATTCCGTTTCCGGTCTTATTCTTTGTTGAACTGTAATTAGGTCCATCAGGACATAAACAAAGATTTTCACTCGGTGCTTGCTGGTATACTGTTACTGCAGGTGAGCCAGTGCCGCATGCACATTTAATATCTGATCCTCCGCGGATGTTTGAAAGGTTCGACTTCCTGATTTCTGAATTGTAAAGGCTGATGAGGTTGAAGGTTTTCATATTGTTGTTTTTTAATGTTTTTACGTTGTGTTCTATGTGTATTCAACTGCAATTATCGTGCCAAGTATGTAATAAGCAGAAAATCAATAGTATAACAAATTTCTTTAAAAAGAAAGTGTAAAAAAATTAGACACTACTGTCAAAATATTTTACACAAGTGTCAAAAAATTTTACACTTTGCATGTCCTGATGATTAATCAAAGCTTGTAAACCGGTAATCCTGTCCGGAGAAATTCCTGTTGGAAGATTTCAGTTTCTCAGTATCCTGATGATAAGGATTTCGGCTCCTAAGAAAACAAGAGCGAGTATAATGAACCATTTCCATAACGGGAATCCCATATTAAGCCTTTCAACCTGGCTGGAGAACGGGAGGCCTGATGGTTTGAGCACAATCAGGTTCCTGAGGTTGTGTTTTTTGATATTTGATTCTATCTCTTTGTATGTGAAGCAGTTGATGTCAGATTCCTTACGATCGTAATTGAATGCCAGCGAAGACAATTGTTTACTGCCCCTGTAAACATGATACCACCCGGCCTCTTTGATCTGAGAGTGAATAAAAACCTGCATTTGCTGTCCTGAAGTTCTAATTTCCGGAATGAACTCAAAAGTATTGTTCAACTCCTTGATCTTAACCATATTCTTTTCTTTTACAGTGTCGGATGGGAGGTCGATGGATTCAGTTCTCCCTATAATATAATATAGTGAAGACTGATTTTCGCTTAAAAAAGCCATCCTGTACATGACCGGGACGAAGAGCAGGTGCTGCTGGAAATTTGTAAATGAACGGTCGAGGGGGGAAGCGCAGATATAAAGTTTCCCTTTGCCGATGTTTAAACTGATCAGGAAAGGACTTCCGTTTTGCAACCTCATGATCACTGTAGGCGGATTGACAGGCTGGCCTGTCAATTGGTAGTATTTCTGAACAACCGGCAGGTCAACGTTATCGGGCAGGGTTATTTTTCCGGAAGCGTTTCTTTCAAACACATCTGTAAATATCTCATTTTCAATATCGAGTGAGGCAATCCTTTGTTTTACTGTATCCGGATTCCCCAGGTTGGGAGCTCCAACCGAGGTTAAGAAGGCATTAAGTTGCCGGACTGAAGGATTTTCCGGAGGCATAACACATAACGACCCACCTCTTTCAAGGAAAGCTTTCAACTCATTTGCAAGGCCTGAGGCGAGCTCGTCCATTCCAGAGATCAGAATGAGGCTTTGTTTATTGAATGAGCTGTATTCCACCTGGTTAGCCTGCGAAGATCGGAAAGAGAATATAGAATCCGAAGTATATAATGACTGCAGATATGGATTCGGCGATTTACCAAAAATACTCAGAACGTTTAGCGATCCCGCAATGTTGTATGTAAAATAAAACATATCATCGTAAACTACAGGGTAATCGGTGATATCAATTCTCCCGAGCTGAAACCCCGTTTTATCTTCTGTATAAGGCAGTGATATTTCTGCGGATTGTCCCGGATCGGTTGAGAAATTTGTTACTGACTTCTGTAAATTATTAACAGTCAGGCGGAGAGGAATCTTTTCAAGTTTATCGCTTCCGCAGTTCCTTATTCTGACGTTGAGTTTAACAGCCTGTCCGAGCCTGTGGGCCGGTGTCGTAAACCAGACTGAATCAACAAAGAGGTTATTCTGTTTAACCGAAACAACCGGCACCAGGATATAGTCTGTTAAGGAATCCGGTTTGAGGTTCTCAAAATCGGTTGTGCTTTTTTGAAAATCCGAAACCAGGTACTGTATCCTGTTTGCTTCAATCTGCTTTGCAAAGATGTCGTTCTGTCTGCGGATGATTTCATGGAGGCTGACTGAATTATGGGTGATCTTAACTTCCCTGAGAAGCGCCAGGAACTCTTCACGGCTTAAAAAGGGGAGATGTTTGCCTTCAAAGTCATTTGTCACCAGCTGGAAAATATCAGATGACTTATATGCTGATACGATATCAGAAGCTCTTTTCCTGGCAATGTCAAGCAACTTCCCTTCTGTTCCTGTGGCATCCATTGAAAATGAGTTGTCAATATAAATGCTTACAGCCCTGTAACCTGATTTCCTGTTGTTCTGCAGATGCGAGGGTATAAATGGCTGTGAAAATGCAAGGACCAGGCAAGCAACTGCGAGAAGTCTTGACGCCAGGATTAGAAGTTGTTTAAGCCTTGAGCGCTTCCGGGTTTCCAGCTGGATATTGGAAAGAAAGCGAACATTGGTAAAATATTCTTTCCGATACCGGCGAAGGTTGAATAAATGGATCAGGACAGGTATCGCGAGTGCAGCGAAGGCAAATAAGAAAGAGGGGTTCAGAAACTCCATCGTAATAGTTTGTATTCGCAAATGTACTAAAAAGGGAAAGCGCAATAAAAAAGGCTGTCATATTGTTCAATGACAGCCTTTTTGGAATAAAATGCAGATTGTCAGATGACTCCCTGATCAAGCATGGCATTTGCAACTTTGAGGAATCCGGCTACATTGGCGCCCTTGACGTAGTTGACAAAACCATCCTTGTCTTTCCCGTGTTTTACACATTGTTCATGGATGCTGCACATGATATGGTGAAGTCTTTCATCAACTTCTTTGAGAGGCCAGCTGAATTTCATAGCATTCTGTGACATTTCAAGGCCTGAGGTGGCAACTCCGCCGGCATTTACAGCTTTACCCGGAGCGAACAGTATTTTCTTCTCAAGGAAGACCTCTATTGCTTCAGGAGTGGAAGGCATATTTGCACCTTCTGCAACACATTGAACGCCGTTTTTAACCAGTGTGAGTGCATCTTCCTTGCCGAGTTCGTTCTGTGTCGCGCAGGGGAGTGCGATATCGCACTTCACTTCCCATGGACGTTTGCCCTGGTGGAACTGTGCGCCCGGGAATTCATACGAATAAGGTTTCACGATATCCTGGTTGGATGCACGAAGTTCGAGGAGGTAATCAATCTTTTCGCCTGAGATTCCATCAGCATCATAAATGTATCCGTCAGGTCCTGAGATGGTCACCACTTTTGCACCCAGTTCTGTCGCTTTCAGGGCAGCACCCCATGCAACATTGCCGAATCCTGAGATACACACCGTTTTGCCTTTAAAGCTTTCATTTTTAGTTGCCAGCATTTCCTTGGCAAAATATACTGCTCCGAAACCTGTGGCTTCAGGACGGATAAGGCTGCCTCCCCAGCTAAGTCCTTTACCTGTAAGGACTCCGGTATTCTCCCTGGCAAGTTTTTTATACATTCCATACATGAAGCCAATTTCGCGTCCGCCAACACCGATGTCTCCTGCAGGGACATCGGTCTCTGGACCGATAACTTTCCATAGTTCCAGCATGAAAGCCTGGCAGAATCTCATAATTTCGGCATTCGATTTACCTTTTGGGTCAAAGTCGGAACCACCTTTGGCACCTCCCATAGGAAGGGTGGTAAGACTGTTCTTGAAGATCTGCTCAAACCCCAGGAATTTAAGTATGCTCAGGTTGACACTGGGGTGAAAACGCAGGCCGCCTTTATATGGGCCGATAGCATTATTGAATTGAATACGGTAACCGCGGTTGACCTGGACCTTACCGCTGTCATCAACCCAGCTGACCTTGAACATTAAAACACGGTCAGGTTCAATGATCCTCTCAATAATATTTGCAGATGCAAAATGAGGATTCTCAGTATACACGTCCTGAATGCTTTCAAGAACCTCACGTACTGCTTGCAGGAACTCAACTTCGCCCGGATTCTTTTTCTCCAGGTCGCTCATGATTTTTTCTAAGTTCATTTGATTCAGTTTTAAAATTATAAATAAGTTTCAGCGTTTTCCCAGGTCAATTTTGTTAATTAAATAACAGTCTCAAAATTACGGTGTTTTTCACGAACAACAAAACAAAAACATAATTTTCGGGTGGGATTACTTTTTAGGGCTGGCGGGCGAAGATGTACTTAAGGCATTGCCTTCGCGGTATCTGATACATTGTGTTATTTTCCCGTCTTCCGAGTAGAATGATTCATCCCCGTCCTTGATATTATTACTGTAATGAGTAAGTTGTTTGGTTTGCCCGGTTGCATAATATACTTTTTGTACACCATTTCCTGCCGTAAATTCTCCCTGTCCTGTCACTTTTCCGAATTCATCATAATACAGCCAGATGCCATCATGCATACCTCCTTTAAAGTGCCCGTCCACTTTTAATATCCTGTTGGGATACCATTCCTGGAAAGGACCTTCAGGTTTGCCGTTCAGGTAGTACATTTCCTGCAGGGGGTGTCCGTACCGGTCCCAGGATTTCGCCACCCCGTTCAATACACCATCTTTATAGGTCTGCAGTTCTTTCCTGTAACCTGATTGGTAGTAACGGATTAGGGTGCCGTCAAGTTTGTTGTTTTTATAAAAGCACGACATCATCGGAGCGCCTGTTTCATAATAATACAATGCCTGTCCATGGTACTTCCCGTTTTTCTTGATAATCTCCGATTTGATTGCACCGGAAGGATAAAACTCTTTATTCGTGTTGGTGCAGGAAGTGAAAAGGGTTATTGCAAAACAAACAAGCAACAGGCAGGCTGAGGTTCTCATTTTAGTTAAGGAATCAATTCTATTCATCACAGATCTATTGAGGTATATAATTTAATGGCTCCTATTATTCCCATGATGAGCATTTGTATTGCGATCACGGTCAGGATCAGACCCATGACCCGGGTAATGATCTTGATTAGCGCTGTGCCCATTACTACGGCGATTTTTTTTGCAGAAAGGAAAAGCAGGTAAGTGAGGAAGCAGATTATTGCGAACAAAATTATCACAACGATCACGTTGGTAAGTGATTTATTTGAACCTACAAAGTTCATAGCGGTTGCAATAGTGCCAGGGCCTGCAAGTAAAGGCATGCCAAGCGGGGTCACTGCAATATTTGACACAGCCTCCTTTAACTCTTCAGGGCTCATGTCTTTCTGGAACCTGATCTGGGATTCTTCACCATTCAGCATATGGTAGCCAATAAAGAATACGATTATGCCACCGGCGATCTGAAATGCCGGGATGGTAATCCCAAAAACCCTGAAGATAAAATGCCCGAAAATGCAAAATGAAGCAATGATCAGGAATGCAGCAACTGAAGCTTTTAAAGCCATCCGCCTTGCCGTTTTATCATCAATATCTTCAACCATTCCAATGAAGATCGGCAGTATGCCAAATGGGTTCAGCATAGCAAGAAAACCAATGAATACAGTGAAATAATGCAACACATCATTATTAAGTTTCATAAGCCCTTCCTTATTTTTAAAAACGCTTCGCATTCACTTACAAACTTGTCGGCCAGCTTACCGGATAAAGGATTACTGTAATCCATCCGTTCGGGATGCCATTGCACTCCCATTAAAAAGCCCTTGCCCTGTGGATTCAGCCATTCCATTCCTTCGATAAGCCCATCGGAAGTGCGGGCGCTGACTGTCAAAAGAGGAGAGAGGACATCAATTGCCTGATGATGGTTTGTTGTAACCATTGCAGAATCAATCCCGACAAGCTGGTATAAAGCAGAGTTCCTCTGAATGTAAACTTCATGGGTGCATTGAAGGTAATCTCTGCACATATGTGTTACGCTCTGCCCATAGTCAGTTGGAATATCTACAATCAGTTTACCTCCGAGGTATACAT
>CAIJYT010000114.1 GCA_903824935.1 uncultured Bacteroidales bacterium
TTAATTTTTAACCCTTGATTCACATTATTAATTATTGGTTATTGGTTTCTTCAGTATTTTTCTTCTCTGCAGATAAGTGAGCAGTTTCATTATTTCCTTCGTCAACCGGATGCTGCAAAGAATCCTGCAGTTTTTTTAAGATCTCATTCTCTTCCTTCTTCTTCCTGATGAGCAGTGATAAATCGTCCAGCCATGTATTATTATTTTCGTCTGCCTGAGTCATGTAACTTGTTTTTAGATTCGGGAGCAAATCTAAACTGAGAGTTGGTGATTTAAATAATAAGGTGTATTACAAAAACAATAGGTCGACCTTACATTATTAATATGAATTGATTTTCAATTAGTTGAAAATATGGTTCATTTCAACAAATAAACTGAAAGAAAAGAAAAAAGGGGAGGTCAGAACTGGGCAAGGAAGGTGATAAGATTTTCCTGTCTCTGGATTCCCAGTTTCTGGCGCAGCCTGGTACGGGCAACCATGAGGCTGTTTTCACTCTGGTAGGTAAGGGATGAAATGTCTTTAGTGCTCATGTTCAGCCTGAGAAATGCGCAGAGCTTCAGATCATTTGGGGTAAGATCGGGACATTTTTCGAGAAGGTTTTTATAGAAATCCTTATGAACTTTCTGGAAGCGGATTTCGAATTCTTTCATTGAATCAGAGCCTGTCCCTTGCTGGAGCTCATTAATTATCGACCTGATAATCTTTGCATTATGAGTACCTTCCTCAATCTGGAGGTTCCTTAGTTTTTCAGCGATTTGCACTACCTGCTCATTCATTTTATTCAGGTACATCACATTGGTGGTCATTTCCTTATTCTGGAAATCAAGTTTTTCATCCAGATTGGCCTTTTCAAGCTCAGACTGTTTTTTCTTCTGTTTTTCAAGCTTAAGAAGGAGAAATAAAATCAATATCAAGGCAATAAGAATGACCCCGCTGATTATATAAATAATGAGTATTGTTTTTCGCTTTGACTTTTCAAAATTCAGATTCAACTGGTCTTCTTTTTCCTTTTTCTCGAAGCCCTGGCGAATTTCAGCAAGTTTGAAGGTAGTAATAGAGATCGCTTTGGAAAGGCTATCTGTTTTTTCATGGAAAATTTTGTAATAGAAAAGGGCAGAATCAAACTTTTTAATATTCTCATAAACCCTGCTGAGGTTTTCACTTGCCATAAGCATTACTTTAGGCTGGTTCTGGTATTTTGCCAGATCATAACCTTTTCTCAGGTAAAACTCTGCCTTCTGGTAGTTGGCAACATCCACAAAAACAACTCCCATCCTTACATACAGATCGGCAAGGGAATAGTTTTTCGGCCCCTGGAACTTTTTATCGGTCTGTAACATCATTACCAGGCTTTCGTTGAGATTTGACAGTGCTTCTTTATGATGCCCCTGCTTGCTTTCAATGATGCCGAGCCACTCCCTGGCTTCCGCCTCCCTGAGCCTTTCATCCGCCTTATGAAAGATATTTACCGCCCTCTGTGTATAGTCAATAGCCATTTCATAATTCCCCAGGTCATAATAAGCAATACCGATATTCAGAATCGGGTTCCCGATCTCAACGGAATCTCCAACCTCGCTGAAGTTTTTCTGGGATTTGAGAAGGTAATTCAGGCAGGTTTCCTTATCATCGGATGCCTGGTATATAATTCCCATATTATTATACAGATGGCCCAGGAGTCGTTTTAATATAAGTTCTTCTCCCATGCGTATCCCTTCAAGGTAATTGTTCATTGCCTCCGGTATATTATCCTGCATATAGAAAATATTTCCCAGGAGAAGGCAAATCTTTGCCACCTGCTGCTGCTTGCCAGCCCGCCTGAAGAATTGGGATGCCAGCCTGTAATCATGAAGGGCATTAACAAGCCTGTTCTGAGTAACTGCAAAATTGCCCATTGAATGATATACCTTTCCAAGGTGAAGAAAAAGTTTAAGACTTTTAGCAAGATTGAGTGCCTGTTGAAGACAATATTCTGCAGAATCGGTATTTACACTTTGGTATTCCCTTGAAAGAGCCAGGTAAAGATCAACTTTGAGAGATACGTCGTCGGTCTTGAAAAGGGCTTTATGAATGCTGTCGATGGTTGCAGCCCTTGAATGAAAAGCCGTTATAAGCAATACGAAAGCAGAGGCAGTAATAAGAAACCGGAGATTTTGCATGCGATTCATTTTGGCAAGGCTCCGAAGAATTTTTTGATGGTCCTGTGAAATTTATGGAATCCTGTCACAGGTTCGGTCCACATGAGGATACATTGTTTATACACAAGGTTCACTTCTTTATCTTCCAGGTATTCCACTGCTTCCCTGGTGTCGGACATCTGCTGTATCCAGATGTTGTCAATTCCCTTGGCAATTGCTTCTTTCAGAACTTCAAGGGTGTTCTTAGACGGTGTCACCACCAGGAGATATTTTACCTCAACCGGTAAAGCACTAACCGAATGAAAGCACGGCTGGCCGTCGATAAGGTCTGCTTCAGGGTTGACAGGGTATACTTCATAACCTTTTTTCCTGAGTTCGGAGAATACGGTATACCCGAATTTTTTCTTATCACGGGACACGCCGGCAATCGCCAGCTTCCTGTTTTCAAGAAATGCTTCGATTGATTTTCGTGATGCTTTCATATGGATTTCAGTTTTGAGTTCCCTGAACAGATAAATTAAACCTTTCGGGATGTTTGGCTTTCTTATCCCTGTAAAAATCCTGGATGGTGACAATATCTTTTTCATAATCCCCGCTTGGGGAAATTATTGGCCCAATCCCTCCCGTTTTTTTGTTATAATCGATAAATGAACAGGCGATAGGGACTCCTGATTCAAGGGCGATCATATAAAAACCTTTTTTCCATTGAACCACCTTCTTGCGGGTTCCCTCGGGAGTTATTACTACGTATAAAGATTCAGAGCTGTCAAACATTTCCTTCAGCTGGGCTATCATATAATTCTTCTTGCCCCTTGCTACAGGTATTCCTCCAAGTTTCCTCAGCAGCCATCCCAGGGGGCCTTTGAAGACTTCTTCCTTGATCAGGAAACGAATGTTCACATCGGCAACATGAAACGTCATCCACCCGATGACAAAATCCCAATAGCTGGTATGAGGGGCCGAAATAATCACGGCTTTTTTTACACCACCCGGCACCCGGCCATCGGTATGCCATCCCATTGTCCTGAGAACGGATTTTGCAAACCAATGACTCATGAGTTCAAGCTTTTACTGAACCCCGAAGATATATAATTATCGAGGGTTTTACAAACTTCTGCCGAAAAAGCAATCCCCGACATGATCATTGCTTCGACACTGCTTGCCGGCATGTTCACAATATCCTGACTGGTGAGATGGTTACTGACCAGGGAATAAATGATGCCGGCATTGAAATTATCACCTGCCCCGACAGTACTTACCAGGGGTTTCACCTGAGGGATTCTGACTTCGGTTTTCTTTTCGCCAAACCAGGCAATGACGCTTTTACTGTTCCTTGTAATGATGAGATTGTTGCAGCCTGATGATTTGATTTTCATATTTATATCCTCAGGTGTACTCAATCCGAAGATATTAAGAAAATCCTCATCAGAACCCCTGACGATATCGGCCAGGGCTATATTCTGAATGATCCGGGGCCTGGCTTTTTCAAGCATGCCGGCATGGGATTTCCTGAAATTCGGGTCATAGACGATAAGGGTTCCGGCCGCTTTTGATTTTTTTACCCATTTCTTTATTTTACCATGGATGCCCGGGGTGATTGAATAAATAGAACCGAAAAGTATCACATCCTCATTTTTCGTTTCCGGCAGGGGACCTTTCAGTCTTACTGCAGGATACTGTGTGTAAAAAGCGTATGACGCATTGAGTTTTTTGTCAAGGAAAGCAAGGGCGAGGGCGGTCTTTCCATCCTCATAATGGTTGATGAAGTTTGAACCGACATGATTCTCTTTCAAAAATGTGTCTATCATCTTCCCGGTATGGTCGTTCCCGTATTCACTGATGAATTCCACTTTGAGGCCCGCCCTTCCGAGTGAAACGGAAGTGTTCAGCATAGAGCCTCCCGGGGTTGCCGACACCGGCTGCTCATTCCTGAAAATGACATCGAGTACAGTTTCCCCTATGGTGTAGATGGAACTGATCATTTCAGTATTCAATTTCAAGGTCCAGGCCTTCCTTCAGTTTCAGAAGTGAAGGGTTTTTTGAGACCATTTTCTCAAATTTTTCCTTATCCGTATATGGTTTTGTTTCACGAAGGTTTTCCTCGACTTTTGTATTCAGGCTAAGTTTACCGTTTTCAAGCCTGTTCCGGAGGAACCCCAGCATTTCACCCTTGATCCGGGAAAGTTCTGTTTCAAGCAATTTGTTTTCGAGGGTGATTTCGATCACAAAATCTTCTTTCAGCAGGGGGTGAAACTGAACCAGGCTATTGTACAGGTGAGGTATGCCGGTTTTTAGCCCGGCAACATATTCAGTCCATGCTGCATTCAGTTCCTCCTGGGTAAAAGGGGTTGCCTTGTCGTAACCGGCAGAGTCTTCGAGCACTTCAGAAGTCCCTGCAGCAGGTTTGACCGATTGTTTAATAGAAATAGTGCCTGAGACATTGTGATTAAGGTCCCTGAGCTTGACCGGTGTCACCCCGGGCACTGCCGGGCGTGGTTTCTCAACTGCCGGAGGAGCCGCAGCGGACTGGCTTGCCGGAGGAGCCGCAGCGGACTGGCTTGCCGGAGGAGCCGCAACGGGCTGGGTTACCGGAGCCGCTGAAGGCTGGCTGGCTTTCGTGTGTTGTGCTGTATCCCTGGCAGGGGGCTGGCCGGTTTTGACAGGCTGGGTTGAAACCTGGGCTGCAGTCTGTTTCAGGGATGCCTGGGGCGGGGCCGATGCTGAACACATCTGCATCAGAGCCAGTTCAAGATGAATCCTTTTGTTGTTACTTGTTTTATATGCAAGATCACAACGGTTGCTGATATCGAGAAGGTTCAGCAGCCAGGAGGCCTGGACCCGTGCAGCCTGCTCCGAGTATCGGTCACGGATAGAAGGGGCCGTTTCCATAAGCCTTATGGTGGCAGGATCTTTGCAAACAAGAAGGTTCCTGAGATGTTCGCCGAAGCCCGAAAGGAAATGTTGCCCTTCAAATCCTTTCCCGATGATGTCATCGATGGTCAGAAGAGTACCGGCAATATCCGAGTTGAGGATGTGGTCGCAGATAGTGAAATAATATTCATAGTCAAGAACGTTCAGGTTCTCGATAACTGTCGAGTATTTCAGATCGTTACCTGCAAAACTCACAAGCTGGTCGAAGATCGACAGGGCGTCGCGCATGGCACCGTCGGCTTTCTGCGCGATGATGTGCAGGGCGTTTTCCTCAAAGCTGATTCCCTCCTTGTCAGCAACGAACTTCAGGTGACCGACCATGTCATCCACCGTGATCCTCCTGAAATCGAAGATCTGGCAGCGGGAAAGAATAGTAGGGAGTATTTTGTGCTTTTCGGTTGTGGCAAGAATGAATTTCGCGTAGGGGGGAGGTTCTTCTAGAGTTTTCAGGAATGCATTGAATGCCGAAGCTGAGAGCATGTGTACTTCGTCTATGATATAGACCTTGTATTTTCCCATCTGGGGCGGGATCCTCACCTGGTCGACCAGGGTCCTGATATCATCAACCGAATTATTTGAAGCGCCGTCAAGTTCGTAAATGTTGAACGAGGAATTTTCGTTGAATGAGATGCAGGACTGGCATTTGTCGCAGGCTTCACCTTCGGCTGAAAGGCTCTCACAGTTAATTGTCTTTGCAAGTATCCTTGCACAGGTCGTTTTGCCAACCCCTCTTGGACCGCAGAATAAAAATGCCTGGGCAAGCTGGTTATGACGGATAGCGTTTTTGAGTGTATTTGTTATAGTTGCCTGGCCCACAACGGTATCGAAAGTCTGTGGCCTGTATTTTCTTGCTGATACTATGAAATTCTCCATTTCCCCGTCGGTTCTGTAATAATGTATCAAAATTACGAAAGTTTTCGTTTTTTCCTTAATTTGGCTTCACCAAATAGAGGGCAATGATCCTTATATATACTCCATCGGTCCCAAACCGTTTACGTTACATCAGCAAACTGATATTCATTGATTTGCTTGGTACCGACTTTGCTTTTACTACTTTCAGGGATGATTTCGTTGCATTCCAGGGACCGAAGCTGGCTTATGCGCCTGCAGCTGTGGAAGACGAGTTGTTCATAGAATCTTCAAACCTGCTATACGAGGAAACCGTACATCCGATTGAACCAGGTATAAGCCATGAAGACAGGATCCCTGTGTTATTCCCAACAGAAAATAAGCAATCGGCCCTGTCCTTTGATCCTTTTGCGGCTTCGTTTTACATGGTCAGCAGGTATGAGGAATATGAACGCCACAAGCATGATAAATACGGCCGTTTTCCTGCGGAGGCCTCTATTGCAATGAAAGGGAAATTCCTCGAGCTCCCGGTTGTTCATTTCTGGGTTGATAAACTGGCCGATGTGATCACCAGGCGTTTTCCTTCTATAAAGATTCGAAGGCCGCAGTATGCTTTTATTCCGACCATTGATATTGATCATGCTTATGCATTCCGCTGCCGGGGTTTGTCGAGGACCACAGGCGGGGTTGCGCGTTCAATGATGAATTTCAAACTGCATGAAGTTTTCATGAGGTTCAAGGTGCTCACCGGGGCTGAAGCAGATCCGTACGATACTTACGATTTCATGCAAAAATCGCATGCCCGTTACAACCTTGATCCTTATTATTTTGTTTTGTTTGCCGACTACGGAGGGAATGACAATAATATTAACGTTTCACACAAGACTTTCCATAAGCTGCTGCAGAAGCTTGACGAAGGCAAAAAAGTAGGACTGCATCCTTCTCTCTCATCAGGCAAACACCTTAAAAGACTGGACCAGGAACATGCCGGACTAAGCCAGGTGTTAGGCCGTGACATTACCGTGAGCCGTCAGCATTTTTTGAAAATTTCCTTTCCAAGGACTTACAGGAACCTTTCAAACCTTGGCATTACCGATGATTTTTCGATGGGTTATGCCTCCCATCCCGGCTTCAGGAGCGGTATGGCCAGATCATACTGGTTTTTCGACCTTGCAAAGAATGAATCAATTCCACTGAAAATCCATCCTGTTACACTAATGGATGTAACAATGAAGGATTATTTACGTCTAACGCCCGAACAAAGTATTGAAACGATTCACCACATGATCTCAATGGTTCGTTCTGTGGGTGGGGAGTTTATTAGCCTTTGTCACAATGAGACTTTTTCGGAATATGGCAGGTGGCTGGGCTGGCGTAATATTTATCAGGAATTGCTGAGATTCGCAGCATTGTAAGGAAATGATCATCTACTTAAAGCATGATAAAATTGACAGGGCAAGATGGGATGAATCTGTAAGCCATTCCCTGAACCGGAGGGTTTATGCCTTCTCCTGGTACCTGGATATCGTTTCACCAGGCTGGGAAGCCCTTGTGGCTGAAGATTACACTTCTGTTTTCCCATTGACGTGGGGTCGTAAGGCAGGAGTCAGCTATCTATTCCAGCCTTTTTTTGCCCAGCAGCTGGGGTTGTTCTCCTGCCTGCCAATTGACTCTTCCCTCGAAGAGAGATTCCTGGGGGCGGTGCCTGCCCGCTTCAGGTACATCGATATTCATCTTACTCCGGAGTTTATTCCTGTTATGAGGGATGTTGTTCTTACCGGGAGGCATAACCATGAACTGAGCCTCAAAGGAACGTATGATGAGATTAAGGCAGGATATTCGCAGAACACAGTAAGAAATATTCGCAAAGCTGCGGGGTCAGCTGTCAATAAGGGCAGCAAGATACGAACCAGGGAACTTGTGAAGTTGTTTAGGGAGAATTTCGGGCAAAAGGAAGGGAAGCTGAAGGATTTCCATTACGAACGCATGGACCGCCTGATGAACATCTGCATCGAAAATGGCAGCGGAAGCCTCAGGGCTGCATTTGATGACAAGGGCCATTTGTCATCTTCGGCTTTTTTTCTCCATGACGGGAACAGGATATATTTTCTTTTTGCGGCTTCTGCGCCCTCAGCACGGGAGAACGGTTCAATGTTCAGCCTTATCGACAGTTTCATTAAGGAGAATTCAGCATCGCCGGTGATCCTTGATTTTGAAGGAGGCAATGACGCCAACCTTGGCAGGTTCTACAAAAGTTTCGGGGCAGGGGAAATAACCTATCACCGGCTTCTCTGGAACCGACTTCCGGGTTTGATGAATGCAGGCATAAAGCTGAAGTGGTTGTTAGGGGAAAATTTAAAATAGGTACATTTGTCAGTTTTACGAAACATAAGGTTATGATACACATATTATCAAACACACCTTCGATACTGAATGTTTTCATTTCGGAAATCAGGGATGCAGAAATCCAGAAAGACAGACTTCGTTTCAGGTACAACCTTGTACGTCTCGGGGAAATCTTTGCCTATGAAATAAGCAGGCATCTCGAATTTGCGGAAAAGGAAGTCGTTACTCCCCTGGGAATGGCTACCGTGCCAGTTCTCAGGGAGCAGCCTGTATTGGCGGCAATTATGAGAGCCGGCCTTCCCTTTCACCAGGGGTTCCTCAACTTTTTTGATCATTCTGATACCGCCTTTGTTTCGGCATACCGAAAACGGCATAAGGATGGCACTTTTACCATCAATGTTGAATATTCCCAGGTTCCGGATATCAACGACAAAGTTCTGATCGTTTGTGATTCAATGCTTGCTTCGGGGGCTTCTATGGTAAATGCATACAGGGACCTGATGCTCAAGGGAAAACCCAGGCATGTCCACCTTGTGTCGGTGCTTGCCAGCGAGGAAGGGCTTGATTATGTGAGGAAGCACATCCCCATGCAGGATATTGACCTATGGGTAGGTGTTATTGACGAAGAACTAACGGCCCAGTCATTTATAGTTCCCGGCCTCGGTGATGCAGGTGATCTTGCATACGGGAAAAAAGAAATAAACTGATGAAAAATACACTTGCACTCGAAAATGTCAGGATATCGCTGATGTCTATACGAAGCCATCTCCTGAGGACCATACTGACCATACTGATTATTGCTTTCGGGATCATGGCCCTTGTGGGGATCCTTACTGCAACTGACTCGATCAAATACTATCTTACCCAGAATTTTTCGATGATGGGGGCGAATACGTTTACCATCAGGAACCGCAGCATGAACGTGCACATGGGAAACGATAACCAGGTTCAGAAGCGTTACGACCCGATTACTTATGCACAGGCAATGGAGTTTAAGAAGCGCTTCGATATTCCGGCAAATACTTCGGTCTGGATGTTTGCTTCGTTCGGGGTGACCCTTAAAAACGGTTCCAACAAAACAAACCCCAATACAAGGGTAATGGGTACCGACCAGGATTATATAATTACTTCGGGAGATGAGGTGGAGAGAGGGAGAAATTTTTCACAGAACGAAATAGATGAAGGTCTTTCAGTTTGTATCATCGGATCGGAAGTGATCAAGAGCCTGTTCAAGAACAATGAGGACCCACTCGGGAAACTGATCTCTATCGGTCCTGGCAAATACCGGGTTATCGGGATATTAAAATCCAAAGGGTCCAGCATGGGTTTCAGCGGTGACCGTAATGCCATGATCCCCCTGAACAACTGCCGTAAGGAATTTCCCAGGCCGAATCTTTCATTCAATATCAATGTAATGGCTAAAAGCACCGAGCTTGTCGATCCTGCAGTGGGAGAAGCCAGCGGAATTTTCCGCAGTATCCGTAAAGTTCCTGTTGGCATTGAGAATACATTTGAGATAACCAAGAGCGACAACATTGCAAAGATGCTGATTGAGAACATAAGATATGTGACATGGGCAGCCACCCTGATCGGGGCGATTACATTGATGGGTGCTGCTATCGGACTGATGAACATCATGCTGGTTTCGGTAACCGAGAGAACCCGTGAGATCGGGATCCGCAAAGCTATTGGTGCCACAAAAAGGGTGATACGAAACCAGTTTCTCGTTGAAGCGGTGGTCATTGGCCAGCTCGGAGGCGCACTGGGGATCACGCTTGGCATTTTGATCGGAAATATCATGTCACTTGTGATAGGAAGCGCTTTCATTGTCCCCTGGATGTGGATCATTACCGGTGTTGTGCTGTGTTTCGCTGTAGCCCTGATATCAGGTATAATCCCGGCAAGGAAAGCCGCAAACCTTGACCCTATTGAATCACTCCGGTACGAATAAACGGTATTATGGATGTGAAATCGGTCATCTCCTCGCTTGTTGAGGAGTTCCCGTATGAACTAACAAATTGTCAGCGCAGGCTGATGGGCAACCTGGCGGTTTTTCTTACCCTGGGATGGAAGAAAGCTAATGCTTTGTTTGTTTTGAAAGGCTTTGCCGGGACGGGTAAGACCACGGTTGTTAAAGCCCTTGTGAATGTTTTGCCAAAGCTGGGTAAACGAATAGTCCTCATGGCTCCTACAGGAAGGGCGGCCAAGGTACTTTCAAGTTATACCGGCCTTCCTGCACATACCATACACCGGAAAATATATTTTGCCTGGACTTCGAAGGAGGGCAATATCGTTATGAGGCTTCAGAAGAACTACCACAAGCACACCCTGTTTGTGGTGGACGAGGCTTCAATGATACCCCACGTAACTAAGGCCGAAGGTCAGCTCTTCTCAACGCGCAACCTTCTCGACGACCTGTTTGCCTATGTTCAGTCGGGTGAAAATTGCAGGATACTCTTCATTGGCGATACCGCTCAGCTGCCTCCGGTAGGACTGGATGAGAGTCCTGCCCTTGATACGGGATTTCTGAAACAAGCATACAGCCTCGAAATTGACGAGGATGAACTTACTGAGGTTGTTCGCCAGGGCAGCGAATCGGGTATTCTTGAAAACGCAACCGGAATCAGGAACGAAATACTGGAAAAAAGGATCAGTTTTCCGCTTTTTGACCTGAAAAATTTTCAGGATGTGGTAAGGATTACAGGTTCTGACCTGGAGGAGATACTAAACCGAACCTATTCCGGTGCAGGAAAGGAAAATAATGTTGTGATCTGCCGATCGAATAAAAGGGCCAATATCTTCAACAGGGAGATAAGGAACCGCATTCTTTTTCATGAGGGGGAGATCTCAACCGGCGATTACCTGATGGTCGTAAAGAACAATTATTTCTGGCTGCCTCCCGAATCCTCTGCAGGTTTCATAGCCAACGGCGACATTGTTGAACTGATAAGAATAAGAAAAACTGAAGATATTTACGGCTTTCGTTTTGCTGATGTCACTATCCGCTTCCTCGATTATCCCGATGAAAAGGAACTTGACGTAAAGATAATCCTGGATACCCTTATGGCCGATACCCCGGCACTTCCCCAGTCGGAGAACAACAGGCTTTTTCAGACCGTCATGGAAGATTATGCCGATTTGCCGACTCGTAAGGAGAGAGTGGAAAAAGTCAA
>CAIJYT010000115.1 GCA_903824935.1 uncultured Bacteroidales bacterium
AGGTTGATGGTGTTACATCCCTTGCATTCCTTAATACGGATATTGCAGCCTCTTTTGCTACTATGGCCTGGGTTGTTGTGGAATGGTACCGTGAAGGAAAACCCAAATTGCTGGGACTGCTCACTGGCTCGATTGCTGGTTTGGCTACTATCACTCCCTGTGCCGGTTTTGTTCCCTTATGGGCTTCACCCATCATAGGAACTGCAGCAGGTATTGCCTGCTACCTTGCCGTTCAGCTTAAAAACAGGATGAAATGGGACGATGCTCTCGATGTTTGGGGTGTGCACGGAGTCGGAGGATTTATCGGTACTATTTTGTTAGGCGTCTTTGCTTATGCAGGAACCAATGCTGTTACCGGACAGAAATACAGCGGCTTGATCTACGGGGATACTTCTTTCTTCTTCAAACAGGTAATTACAGTTATTGCAGCATCAGCTTACGCATTTATTTTCACCTATATCATGCTAATCCTGATCAATTATGTGACTAAAGTCAGGGTTAGTGAAGAGGATGAAATGATAGGTCTTGATTCGGCTTTGCATGGCGAACAGGCTTATGATGAAGGGGCACTCTAAATAACTCGTTCAACTAAATTGAAGAAAGGCTGCTCTTTGGGCAGCCTTTCGCATTCCCGGGTTTTCACGATGGCTTAGGGGAATAAAATCGCTAGGTAATGCCTGGACGACTTATTTTCCGATCAGGAAAGTCTCTATAGAATGGTGCCCGACCTGGATTTGAACTTCGTTTCTGTTAACCGAAATTTCTTGTCGTGGGTATTCGAGCAGATTGGCTTGCTGGCAAAATGTGAACGGCCTAAAAGACCTAAACCGGGAATTTACATCTTTGCCTGTTATATCAAAAACCCTTACAATAAACCCATCAGAGTCTTCCGCTTTTTTGACGGTCGAAATTATAATATTGTCATCCTCAGTGGAGAAGAAACTAAGTTCAGAAGGGAGTGAAGCTTTCTTATACATAGTGGGGTTAACAACTATATGCATCATCTCGCTGGTCTCCAAAGCTTTGCGGTATCCGTTTTGCCAGCCGGGTGCATGTGAAGTCATGCTGAATGAAAAATGGTGATCGCCGGTTTGCAGGTACTCGTTCCCTTCGCTGTGGCAACTACGCCTCGACGCCAGTAAAAGAGGCTGGAGAATAATATTTTTAGCCTGGTCTGTGGTAGGGTCTATCCAGTCTGCAACGGCCACACACGAGCTGAGCGTAACACCGCTTGTGTTATCGCTTGCGCTGATCCAATTCTGTATTCCACGTGGATGCATATCTTTGCACAAGGTCTTGTGCCGTTCACCGGGAGAACCCGCCATCTCATCTTTCCCTATATTGAGCACACCAAAAGGAACCTCGTAACTCACCAGGGCATCTGTCATTTTGAGGGGCATCGCCATCCTGAATTCGCGGTATAACTCTCCATCCCAGTTGAGGACTGCAATATCAAACTCAATGCGTTTCTCACAATTGTAAACTGTCAGTTTCTCTTCAATTTCAGCATTGCGTATTTTACACCGGAATTGATATTTGCTGAATATCCGGTTGCTGTCCAACAGGATCCAATCGCCCGCATGCAGGCTGGTTTTGTCGAAGCCATCCATGGTAGGTTGTTGTATATCAGCAAATTCACCTGCCCCGGTTCCCTCTGAACGCATGGTAAATACTTCACCACCGAGGAATTTCACTGTATCGAGGAGTTCCTGTTTTGTTTCTTTATCATAAATACCTGACAAGCCGCCTTTCCCGAATTTTATAGTATAATAGTCGTTCTCTGCAATTCCTGGAACTGCCGGAGGTGTTCCTGAAATCCTTCCAGTACCGATGATTTTCGTTGAGTGCGTAAGATAAAAGGTCTTGTACCCGCAGGGCGGAACGTTTCCGGCTTCAAAACTGAACCCTTCTGAAACTGATCCGGCGGAAACGCAGGCTTTCCCCTCCGCATCCGTAATAAGCCAATCCCTCTCAGCATAACAGGTGTTCTTCAAAGAAATAGTCCCGTTCCGGACCCAGTTCAGGCTATTAAATACAACTAACAGGATACCTTTTGCTGTATCGGTAATAATGGAGGACGCCAGTTCATTGAGCGACTGATCCAGTATAGCCTGAGCTTCATTACGCGAAAAAAGGTATTTCTCCAGGAAAAGATCGTCGGTAATTTGCCCGTTTTTTCCTCCCCATCCGTGATCCGGGTAGATCTTGGCTTCCCAGGCGCGATTCAAGCGTTCATAAGGATATTTTTCAAAGTTTCCCCTTACCAGGGCATTAGCGGTGGCGAATTTTTCTGCCATTGGCAGCAGAATATCTGCCTCGCGGCTTGCTGAAATTGCTTTATGATGTTTAGGCCCATGAATGTACAACCAGAGTGCCGGCCTTTCGCCCCTGATTTCCGGGATTTTGCTGCCTGCCTGTTTAAGCGATTTAAAGAATTCGGGAGCAGTTACAATCTTGATTTCAGGTAGACTAACATGAATAAATTGCTGATCGTTTACTTCCAATTGATGTATATCTCCCCATTGCTGTATAATCTGTCGGTAGTCTTTTGCCGGGCTCATATCCCA
>CAIJYT010000116.1 GCA_903824935.1 uncultured Bacteroidales bacterium
CTCCAGTTCTGGCCTCCGGCGATAAGCTGCCCGCTGGTCCTCACCGTAGGCGTTGAATACATTACTGCAGGGCAGCGGCTGGCAACAGCCTTGTAGTCATCTATCGTCAGCTTGATGCTTGAGCCGGCCTCCATCCTCACCCCTCCCGTCATGCTGGCCGAAGGGTAGACAGTAAGCAGGTTGGTGCCCAGGCTGGCGATCTGTTTCTGAATGCTTTCCTTTGAACCCTGGCCTATTGCAAGCATGGCAATGACAGACCCGACGCCGATGATGATCCCCAGCATTGTCAGGAAGGTTCGCATCTTGTTCTTGGCCAAAGACCTCAGAGCAGCCTTTAACTGGTTTTTAAGTTTCATATGGTTTCCTCCTCTGTAAAAACCGGCATGGTTAAAAGTTCTGCCGCTGCATTCCTGGGTTTTTCCACGTTGAGATCCTTCTGGATCCGTCCATCCCTGAATGATATATTCCTGTTGGTATAGGCTGCAATATCCGGTTCATGGGTGACAATGATCACGGTAATCCCTTTTGTGTTCAACTGCTGGAAAATACTCATCACCTCCACGCTGGTACGGGTGTCGAGGTTCCCTGTCGGTTCATCAGCCAGGATCACGACAGGGTCATTAACCAGGGCCCTGGCAATGGCAACCCTCTGCTGTTCACCTCCCGAAAGCTGGCTGGGAAAATGATGTGCACGACTTGCCAGTCCTACTGATTCAAGCGCCCTTATTGAACGCTCTTTCATGTCCCTTGAACTGATCTTGCTGTTGTACATCAGGGGCAACTCCACGTTTTCCAATGCTGAAGTACGGGAAAGAAGGTTGAACGACTGAAACACAAAGCCAATCTTTTTGTTTCTCAGGTTGGCTAACTGGTCCTTGTTCATTTTTCCCACGTCCACTCCGTCGAGCAGGTATTCCCCTTTGGTAGGTATATCAAGGCATCCGACAATATTCATGAAGGTTGATTTGCCTGATCCGCTTTTCCCCATGATGGCAACGAAGTCGCTCTTATGGACGTCCATGCTGATCCCTCTCAAAGCGTGCACCTCAAGGTCTCCCATTTTGTAGACCTTCACGAGATGCTTTACCGAGATAATTGTTTCCTTCATGTTAACGGCCTCCTCTTCCACCTGATCCACCGCCCTGGGGACGGCCCATCTGCGGTGCAAACGGACTTTGCTGCTGGGTAGTCGTTTGTGTTGGATTTGTATTCACAATACTGGTGATCACTTCATCGCCTTCCTTCACTGAGCCATCAATCTCGGTATAGCTGTTATCGGAGATTCCTGTCTTTACCCTGTGTGGATAGATGAGATTCCCAAGTTTTATCCAGATCATGCCCATTTTCTGACGGTTAAAGCCTCCCTGGCCTCCCCATCCCTGTCGGCCCAGGCCCGCTCCCGGCTGGCCACCGGCTTCTGACTGCCGACTGCCTCCTGCCATCTGCTGACGGCCTCCTGCCATCTGCTGACCACCGGCTTCTGACTGCCGACTGCCGCCTACCGCCTGCTGACTGCCGCCTACCGCCTGCTGACTGCCGCCTGCAGACTGCTGGCCGCTGCCCGCCTGCATTCCGGAACCCTGCTGGCCGCCGCCGCCACTCTGGCCTGATTGCCTGCGGGCCATGAATTTCAGAGCCCTCTCTATCATCTTCTGGATGGAATCAGGATATTCCTTAAGGTGTTTGTCAAAGTACTCCTGGGGTGGCCAGAATCTCAAGGCCGCCGAGGGGGTTTTGAATACATTAAGCGCTTCCTGTGTTTTAATCGTCAGATTGGCTGTCATCCCCGGCATCAGCTTCTTGTCAGGATTGGGCACATCAATAACCACAGTATAATTGACAACATTCTGTACCGTTGTCGGCTGAAGCCTTATCTGCCTTACAACACCTCCGAAAGACTGGTCCATATAAGCATCAACCTTGAAGGTAACGTCCTGTCCAACCTTGATCTTGCCAATATCAGCCTCATCAATACTTGCCTGGAGCTGCATCTTGGTCAGGTCATTGGCAATAGAAAACAGGGTCGGGGTGCTGAAACTGGATGCCACTGTCTGACCTATATCCACATTCCTTGAAATGACAACTCCTGATACCGGGGCTACAATAGTAGCATAACGCAGGTTGATAAGCGCCCTGTCAAGAGCCGATTTGGCAGACCTTTCGTTGGCCTGGGCAGTCTCATAGTCAGTCTGGCTCTGGTCAAAATCAGACTGGGCAATGACTTTTTCCTCTATCAGGGTCTTGTTGCGCTCGAAATTTCTTTTAGTCAGCCTCGTCTGGACCTGGTTCCTCATAAGGCTGGATCTTGCATCTTCAACCGATGCAGCCAGGAAAGTGGTGTCAAGCACAGCAATAATCTGTCCTTTGCGGACCACCGAGTTGAAATCCACATTGATTTTCGTAATGATCCCCGAAACCTGTGTCCCTACTGCAACAGTAGTATCGGCGCTTAAAATACCGGTTGCTGTTACAAGCACCTGCAAGTCACCCTTCTCGATCTTCCCGGAACGGAATTCTATAATCTTTTCCGTTTTCTTCCCGAATATGAAATACGCCCCTGTGGCCAGGGCAATGATTACGATGACGAGGATGATCCAATAAGTCTTTTTCATTGTATCTGAAAAGTTAAATGTTTAAAATGTAATATTCTTTCCCTGGTAAAAATCAAGGATCTTCGACTGGAAAATAAAATTGTATTTCGCCTGGATTAAATTCGACTGGGATGAAACATAGTTGTTCTTCTGAATTAAAAAATCCGTTGCGCTCATAACCCCTACGGTATATTTCCTTTCAGCATTTTTATAGGTCATTTCTGTAGAGTTTAACTGGATCTTCACCGCTTCAAATGATTTTGCTGCAGCTTTAAAACTGGTATAGGTCTGTTCAATGTTCATCCTCAGTGTCTGCTGGGTGTTGAGTTCATTGAGTTCAGCAGTTTTTGAATTGACCTTCGCCCTTTCGATACTGCTCTGAATAGACCTGTTGCTGTAAATAGGTATGCTCAGGCCAAGGCTGGTCGATTGTCCCACATTATTCCATACCTGGGAGTACCAGGGATACCCTTCGGCATTCACATCAGGATTCCTGCTGCTGGAAGCATAATTTGAACTAAGCCCGGCCGAAAAAGTCAGCCTGGGCCACCTTGCACCTGCTGCGATTTTTATGGCCATCATGGAACTGGAAGTCCTGATCGATGCAGACTGGATCTGTGGCATGGCGGCAAGTGCTTTCTGGTAGATCACTTCCTTGCCTTGCAGCAAGTCAAGCCCGGGTTCAACAAGCTTCGGAACCTCCACATCAAAATTATCTATTACCGGGATCTGCATCAGCTGCATCAGCGTAACCCTGGCAATGTCAAGCTGGTTCTGTGCATTGATATATTGGAGGTAATCCGTCGCAAGCTGTGACTGGATCTGAAGCAGGTCACCTTCGGCAGCTTTCCCCACTTCGAGTTGTTTCCGGGTACGGTTTACCTGAACGGAATCAGCTGAAAGCTGGTTGAAAGCGGTCCTCAGGATCTCATATTGCTGAAGTATCTGCAGGTAACCTGTGGTAACACTGAGTATCACTGCATTCTTTGCCGTTTCGACATCGTATTTCCCGGCATCAATATTCAGCTTGTATTGCCTGATGGTGTTATTGTTCTGAAGCCCGTTGAACAGATTGTAACTGAGGCTCAATCCGTAACTTCCCGAATGAAACGATCCGATAACGAACTGGTTGGTCGAGGAATTAATGTTCTTCCCGAAGTTAAAGGATTCACCTATGTTGGCGTTCACACTGGGAATACGGTTGGCCCTGGACTGTTCCAGGCTGATCTTGTTGAGTTCGTTTGACAGCATGCTCTGGTTTACAGAAATGTTTCTTCTCAGGGCTGTATCGAGGCATTGCTGGAACGTCCAGGGCTTGCTCTGTGCCCATCCACCTAAGGTGAAGTAAATCAGAAAATTCAGTAACAGAATATTACGCTTCATATTTCAGTTTTTTTCTC
>CAIJYT010000117.1 GCA_903824935.1 uncultured Bacteroidales bacterium
AAATCCAATGCAGAAGGGCGAAGTGATAAGCTGCCCCAACCTTAGCCCGGGCAGGGAATATACCGTGATACTGCTTAATGTACGCGGACAGGGCATGCTGCATTTCGGTTACCACGGAGGTGAGCCCCTGCAGCTGCCTTCGTCACTGGCAACGGGGATGTACCTGCTGCAGATCCTCGATCACGGGCAAACAGTAAGCTCAGGCAAAGTGATAATCAATTAATGGTTTTGGCAAATTCCGGTCAGAATACATTCTTTTCGCTGAGTTCCATCCAGCGTTCGGTCTTGCTGTCGATCTCGGCAATAAGCAGTGAGAATCTTTCTGATTTTCCGGTCAGTTCCTGCTGGCCCAGTATTCCTGAGCCCAGTGCAGCCTCGAGTTCCTGCTTTTCGGTTTCAAGTTCAGCTATCTCATTTTCCAATGCTTCAAACTCGGTTTTTTCCTTATAGCTGAGCCCTGGTTTTTTTGGTTTGATGACTGCCGATGAGGGAGCGGCTTCTTTTAACGCGCTTGCTTTGGCAAGTGCAGCCTGGCGTTTCCGCGCATCTGCATGGTCCCTGAACTGTGTGTAATTCCCCGGGAAATCTTTGACCACCGTATTGCCTTCAAAAACGAAAAGATGGTCAACGATTTTATCGAGAAAGAAACGGTCATGCGTTACTACCAGCACACAGCCTTTAAAGGATGCAAGGTAATTCTCGAGTATGTTAAGGGTAAGTATGTCAAGGTCGTTGGTAGGCTCATCGAGGATAAGGAAATTCGGGTTCTGCATCAGCACCGTCACCAGGTAAAGCCTTCGTTTTTCACCCCCGCTGAGTTTGTAAACATACTGCTGGTGCATGGGGTAAGGGAACATGAAATAATTAAGGAAGTGGGCCGCAGTGACTTTTTCGCCGTTGCTTAGCTGTACCACGTCGGCTATGTCTTTTACCACGTCTATGACCCTGGTCTGACCGTCGAACACTATCCCGTCCTGGCGATAATGCCCGAACTTTATGGTGGCCCCGGTCTCCACCCTGCCCTTCTGCGGCCGTATGCCCGAGGTGACAAGGTCAAGAAAAGTGGATTTCCCCGAACCGTTCTTGCCAATGATGCCAACCTTTTCGCCTCGTTTAAAAATATAACCAAAATGGTCAAGGATAGGCAGCTTGCCCCAGGAAAAGCTCACATCATGCACTTCGAGTATCTTATGCCCCATGCGCTCACCTTCCATGCTCAGGGTCATTCCACGTTCAGTACTGAGGCCTGCGGCTTTTTCCTTCAGCTCATAAAACGAATCGATGCGGGCCTTGGATTTGGTGGTGCGGGCCTTGGGCATCCTTCTCATCCATTCGGCTTCGGTGCGAAGTATGTTCCTTGCTTTCTCTGTCTCCTGGGTTTCATTACCCCTTCGTTCCTGCGACTTCTCAAGGAAATACTCGTAATTGCCTTTATGCCTGAACAGCCTGCCGTTTTCCATTTCCAGGATTTCATCGCATACATTGTTCAGGAAATACCTGTCGTGGGTGACCATCAGCAAGGTGACCTGGTTTCGAGTAAGATATTCCTCGAGCCATTCTATCATGTCGATGTCGAGGTGGTTGGTAGGCTCATCCAGGATGAGGAAATCAGGCTCTGTGATCAGGGTCTTTGCCAGGGCAAGGCGTTTCTTCTGACCGCCCGATAATGCCGAAACAGGCTTATGCATTTCACCCAGGCTGAGTCTTGAAAGCACCTGTTTGATCCTGTTCTCGTAATCCCAGCCGTTGATGGCGTCCATCCTTTCCATGGCTTTCGAAAGCAGGTCTTTATCGGGAGACTCCAGGGCCTCCTCGTAATCATGTATGGTTTTAAGAAAATCGTTTGATGTGGAATATACTTCGTCGAAAACGGTAAGGTTTTCATTCAGGTCAGGCTCCTGCTTCAGGTAAGCCATACTGGCCTGGTTGAACAGGGAGACTGTACCCCCATCGCAAGGCTCTATGCCGTTGATGATGCTGAGAAGCGAAGTCTTGCCCGCACCGTTGCCTGCGATCAATGCCACCTTCTGGTACTGGTTTATCGAGAAGCTGATATTCTCGAACAGCACCTTCTCCCCGAAATGACGGGTCAGATTCTCAACCTGCAACAGAGTCGACATAGGGATCGCTGATTAAGCGAGGCGCAAAGGTAGTGATATGCTCGATGTACAATGTAGAAATTGACTGCCGACTGCCGACTGCTGACTGCCGACTGCCGACTGCTTAAAAATTGTATCCTATATTCACGAACACCATAGGCTGCGGGTTCAGGTTCGATCCCATCAGCGTCAGTTCAATAGGGCCTATGATACTGTTGTAGCCTGCTGTAATCCCATAGCCGCACATCAGGCTTTCGGGCTGGAAAACCTTTTCGAACTTCCTCTCATCGCTGCCCAGGTCTCCCCTGGCTGTCAGAAAAAGGTTCTGAAATACATTATACTGCAGCTTCATCCTCACAATGGCTGAGTAATAACCGAATTTCTGAATGAATTGTACCCCGGCAAAGCTCACGTACTGATCTATATAATTTTCAGAACACAATCCGCCTACACCGAAAATATGCTGAAGAGGAGGCAGGTTGTTATCCCATACCGAAGCTCCTGCAAAAAGGCCGGGCTGCAAGGTAAATTTTCCCGACAAAGGGATGTTGTGTTCATATTTCAGGTAAAAAACCCCCGCATTGGCGAAGATCTCTTTTGACCAGTCATTTGAAAGAGGCATTACGTATTCACCTCTCAGTGTCACTCTCACGCCCCTCCTGGGGAAATAAGGGCGGTCGCGGGAGTCGGCATTAAGCGAAAGGTAAACGGTTCCGTAACTCTGGAAATTGTCAAAACGAAGCAGGCTTGTATCCACATCGACATCCTGCCGAAACCTGAAATATTCATAATCGAAACCGGCTTTAAGGTTGACCATGTTTTTGAAGGTATACTGAAAAAACAGGTTTGCTTTGTAATTGGTGAAATCAAGCTGGTTAATCCTGTCGGGGCCTTCATATTCCCCGAACTTGAATTCATAAAAATCGGTGCCCAGCCCTACAGCTGCTTTTCCGCCGAATCCAAGCAGGTAAACAACCCTTAGGCGGGGTGCCATACCGATATTCAGATCCGCAAAAAGTTTTGAATTCCTGCCCAGGACATTCCTGAACGTGCCACTCAGTATGAGACCCACGTTGTAATTATTATCGAAATGCACGCTGGCCCCAAGTGAGCCCGGTCCGCTTTCAAGAGCCTCTATCACCAGGTTGCTTTTGCCGTTCTTCTGCTCGAACTCGTAAAAGACATGCTGAAAATAGCCTGAACCATAAAGTTTGCGTATGTTGTTCTGAAGATCTTTAATGGCAACTTTCGTATTCTTTTTATGTTTGAGGACACTTGCGAAATAGGCATAGCCAAGGTGTTTGTTCCCCCTGATGATGATGCTGTCGACTTGTACGGAATCGAGAGGCCTGGCTGTATACTTCTTCAAAGGCTTGTATTCAATGGCATTCAGTGAATCGGCCAATGCCTTGATCTCGGCAAAATGTTCACGGGCTACCCTTTCGCCAAAAGCGATGATTGAATCATATTTATCGAAATCCATCATGCCGTATTCCATCTTGAACCTGACCTTTAGGTCGGTGAGGCTGTCTCCAACCTTGTTGGCCTTGATACGTGCATAGGAAGTGATCTGGTCGGCAATGGCGGTAATTGAGCTAAGCTGTTCCTTTGTAGTGTAAAGCCCGCTCTGTACGTCCCCTCCGAGGATGATCTGTGCACCCATTTCTTTGACTTCTTTCACAGGGTAATTATTCACCACTCCGCCATCCACAAGATATAATCCCATGTAATCCGTTGGTGAGAAGTACCCCGGGATACTCATGCTTGCCCTGATCGCCATAGGCAGGTAACCTTTGTTCAACACAACCCCTTCGCCGGTAAAAAGGTTGGTGCCTATGCAGAGGAATGGAGTTTGAAGTTTGCTGAAATCATAGGTTTTATAAGCAGGCGAAAAATACTTGTTCAGCAGCAGGTTGACCTCCTGCCCCTGGTACATGGATGAGCCAAGCCCAAGTTTCTTGTTGCGGATAGGCAGTTTTACAACAGTATTTTCACCGTATTCCTTTTCCTCGTATGCAATGAACCTGCGGTCGACGATATCCTTCAGGAGGCTGTTCCAGTCCTGGTCGCGTATCATTTTTTCAATCGTATCGGGATGGTAACCTATGGCATAGAGCCCGCCTATGATGCTGCCTATGCTTGAGCCGCCTATGTAATCAATGGGCAGCCCTGCTTCCTGTATCACCCTTAGAAGACCTACATAGGCAAACCCCTTTGCCCCGCCCCCGCTGAGCACGAGTCCGACCTTGGGCCTTTTTGAAACCGTTTTAACAGGAGCAGGCTGGGCAAAGAGTGCGAAAGCAGCTGCAACGAAGATGCAGATCAATGCAGGCCGGGCAAGTTGATTGAATTTCATGATTGCAGTCATATCCTTGGTATTTAAACAGGTATGATAATCAATAAGGCAGGAAAAATGCTGTTCAACAAATATATGATAATTTAGCGGCAAATTCCTCCTATGCCAGCCGACGTGATCAAAGGCCGGGATTTCATGCCCGAACTGGTTTTCTCCGCTTCCCGCAGCAGCGGGCCGGGCGGACAAAATGTAAACAAGGTCAGCACTAAAATGGAACTTCGTTTCCATGTGATTGGCTCGGCATTGCTATCAGCAGAAGAAAAAGAAATGATCATGGAAAAACTGGGGTCCCGGATCAATAAAGAAGGGGAACTGCTGCTGGTCGCTCAGAGCGGGAGGACCCAGCTTACCAATAAGGCAATTGTTATTGAGAAATTTTACGCTTTGCTCACCAGGGCTTTGACCCTTCGTAAAAAGAGGAAACCTACCAGGCCATCCAAAGCAGCCAGGGAAAAACGCCTGGAGGATAAACGTATACTGTCACAGAAAAAAGAACAAAGAACAAAACCCGGCTCCTGAAAAATTTCACAGCCGGGCCTTTATTGAAAATAGCTTCTCAGCTTAGGCTTAATCCTTGAAAAACTTCTTAGTCAGGCCTTTTTTTTCATTCACAAAATCTACCTTGATACCTGCAGGGCCAAAGCGTGCATCTTTCAAAGCGTTGATCAGGGGGCCGGCTTCTGAACCCGGGACTTCAAATATTGCAGCCTTCTTGTTCAGCTCGATCTTTCCAAGCCTCACCTTTTTACCAGGGGTGTTACGGTTGATCAGCTCCATCAGCTCGGCAGCGAACAAGCCGTCCTGCCTGCCTTTGTTGATGATCAGCTTTACAAAATTCTGATCGCCATCCTGCTCCCTGTCCTTCCATTCGGGTTTGCCTTCATCTTTGCCGTGCTTGCGTTCCTTCCACTCAGGCTTGCCTTCATCACGACCATGCTTTTTTTCTTTCCAGTCAGGCTTGCCTTCATCGCGCCCAAACTTTCTTTCTTTCCAGTCGGGTTTACCGTCATCCCGGCCACGCTTGCGGTCCTTCCAGTCAGGTCTGCCTTCAGATTGTCCGCGGCCCCTGTCATTCCAGTCTTTCTTCCCGCCTTTTCCGCCCCTGTCGCCCCTTGAACTTTCTTCAGGCACATTAAGGTCGGCGGCATTCTTGTAGTAATCAAGGAAGCGGTTGAATTCAAGAGCTACAAAACGCTTGATGACCTCTTCCTTATCCATCCATTCCAGTTTGCGGTAGATCTGGGGCAGGTAAGTATCGATCTCTTCATTGTTAATCTCAACTTTCTCCATCTTGTCGACCATGCTGAACAGCTGTTTTTCACAGATCTGCCGCCCGGTAGGCACGGGTTTCGTGATAAAGGTCTTTTTGATCTTGGCTTCAATTTTCTTGATCAGGTATTTTTCCTT
>CAIJYT010000118.1 GCA_903824935.1 uncultured Bacteroidales bacterium
GGCAGATGCATTGCCAAGTTTCTTTGCAAATTTCAGCTGGGCGATAATTTCATTAGTGAAGGTCTTAACGGTAACCCTTGCTGATTTGTTTTGAATCTTACTTTTAAGTTCTGAAGGTGACAAGCGATCCAACTCACCGGTAACTGAAAGGATATCAATGATTTGATCTGCCTCTATGCGTGAATGCTGAATGCTGTTATTAACCCGGGAAAGGTTTTTGTATCTTTTACATTCAGCCATTATGGTTTGACTTGCAGGGTCCCACTGTTTCTCATCTACCGAATATTCAAGCGTAATGTATTGAGGCTTACGCTTATGAGTGATTCGCAGGGACAAAGGATATGTGCCGTCGTTCTTTGCACGGCGTTTATCCAGAATGATTTTTGTTGTTGTTTTCATGGGTTATTTGCCTAACGATTTGCCTAACAAATATAGCTTTTTCTTTCTTTTTTTTGCTTTCGATTGCAAAATATATTTTTTGGATGGGGTAAAAAAAGAGCCCCGTCAACCTTGTTTTCGTGAGGTTTACGGGGCTTTTGCGAAGAAATCGGGTGCAATCTGCTGTGAGCGGTAAATGGGACTCGAACCCACGACCCCCAGCTTGGGAAGCTAGTGCTCTACCAACTGAGCTATTACCGCAATTTGGTGCGGCGAAATTAATAAAAATCACGGTTAATTCAAATCTCTTACCTTTGGCCCCCGGCAATTAATACTTTTTTATGGAAAAACCGATTGCTGATACCATGGTTGAAGAAACCATGCATAAAGCAAGGACTGCCAGCCATCATTTCTCAAAGCTGGACCAGGAACAGACAGACCGCATCGTCAGGGCAGCTTACGCAGCAGGTTTCAGCCAGAGAAAGCTGCTTGCGGGGATGGCGTTTGAAGAAACCGGCATCGGCAACGTCCACGACAAGACCATAAAAAATATTATAGCAACACGCTTTGTTTACCGCGATATCAGGGACCAGAAAACTGCAGGTATCATTGCAGAGAACAGGAAAGCCGGCATTGTTGAAATTGCCAAACCTCTTGGGCCCATTTTTGCAGTAACGCCTATCACCAATCCCACATCAACCGCGCTGTTTAAGATACTGATCGCCTTAAAGACACGAAATCCCCTGATCATTTATCCTCATGGCGCAGCCCGCAAATGTACCATAGAAGCTGCAAAGATATGCTATGAAGCAGCCCTGGCCGAAGGAGCTCCCGAGAATTGCATACAGTGGATACCAAAAGCAAGCCGAGACCAGGTGCTTGCTTTCATGAGCCATCATCATACCGCCATGGTCATGGCTACAGGATCGGTCAGCCTGGTAAGGGCGGCATACAGTTCAGGGAACCCGGCTATCGGGGTCGGGCCGGGAAACGTTCCGGTATATATTGGTAAAAGTGCGGATGTTAATTTTGCCGTGGACCAGATACTGATGTCCAAATTATTTGACAACGGGACCATCTGTGCCAGTGAGCAGGCCGTGATCGCATCAAAATACAATGCCGATGAAGTCGAAAGGGTGTTTAAAAAGAAAGGAGCTTATTTCCTTGCCCCGGATGAAGTTGAAAAAGTCGGAAAGGTTTGCATAAACACCCACACCCGTTCGATGAACGCCGAGGTCATTGGTAAACCTGCCACGTTCATCGCCTCCCTTGCAGGTATCGAAGTACCTGCCACTACGAATCTCCTGGTCGCACCCCTTAAACCTGACCAGGTCGGGCTCAAATGGCCGCTTTCACTCGAGATCCTCGCCCCGGTACTGGCCTTTTACCGGGTCGAAAATTTTGAAGATGGCATCAGGATGTGTAGGAAGATCAATGAACATGGCGGGTTGGGCCATACGGTAAGTATATTCTCAAATGACGATGCCAAAATAAGATATTTCTCACAGGCTTTAAATGCGGGAAGGATTGTCGTGAACACCCCTTCATCACAGGGAGCCCTGGGTGGACTTTATAATGCCCTGGTCCCCTCAATGGTGCTGGCCTGCGGCTCGGGAGGAAAGAACTTTACCACCGACAATATCACCACACGCCACCTGCTTAACATACAGAGGATAGCCTACCGTAAGGTCAATTTCTGCGCCGAACACCAGCTTGCTGAAGCCTTTTGCTGCGACGACAAGCTCTCGGTGGATGAAATAGAGCGTCTATGCGCCGAAAACCGGCCAGAAGAAAAATAAGCTGTTTTAACCTAACAACGCAAGGTTTGTTTTCATAAATTTACACCACTTATCTACACTCACTCTCTACCCTATGGAATATGCAAGATTGTTGGACAATCTGCCGGGAATCGTATACCGGTGCCGTCTTGATCACGACTGGACCATGGAGTTTATCAGCGATGGCTGCTATGAACTTACCGGTTACCAGGTATCGGACCTGCTGAACAATAAAAAAATTTCGTACAATGACCTGATACTTCCAGAAGACAGGGAAATTGTATGGAAAGGCGTTGAAGATGCAGTAAAATTAAAACAATCATATACTTTTGTTTACCGTATAAAGACTGCCGAGGGGAAGGTAAAATGGGTCTGGGAGAAAGGCAAGGCTGTTTTCAGTACAGTCGGCGAGATAAATTGCCTCGAGGGCTTCATCAGTGACATCACTGAACAGAAACATTCGGAAATGGTCCAGAAAGTCATTTTCGAATTGTCAAAGACTGCCCTGAATGCATCCTCAATTGAGGAGATGTATGCTACACTTCATCATGAACTAAGCCATATCATTGATGTTGAAAATTTCTATATCGCAATCTATAACGAGGCTGCTAACACTATTTCATTCCCCTACCATGTTGACAAACAGGACGAGTTCCCTGACAGGCCTTTAGGCAAGGGCCTTACCGCATATGTAATCAAAACAAAAAAACCTTTGCTCGCTACCGAGAACGAACTTTCAGAATTAAACGGCAGAGGGGAGATAGAGATCATCGGCACACCTGCCAGGGTCTGGCTTGGCGTTCCCATGATCGTCAATGATAAAGTATTCGGTGTTATGGCAGTGCAAAGCTATACCGACACTGAACAATTCACAAAAAAAGACCTTGAGCTTCTCAATATTATCGCAGGTCAGATCGCAACCATGCTCTCCCGCAAATCAGCCCAGGATGATGTGGCCAGGCAAAAATCATACCTCGAACAGTTGTTTGAAGCGAGTTCCGAAGCCATCATCACCATTGACAACACTGGCACCGTTCTGACAGTTAACACCGAATTCGCACGTTTGTTCGGTTTTCTTCCTGAAGAGATCATCGGAAAAAACATCGATGAAAAGATCACCAACCAGGAGGTTATAGATGATGCTCTTGCGATAACGCGCAAGGCCATGACCGGGAACATGTCGGAGGTGGAAACCCAGCGCGTGCATAAAGACGGGCATTTTATCGATGTTTCGATCATTGTCACCCCCATCCGGATCAGGGAGGAGATTGTTGGCGCATTCGGGATCTACAGGGATATCACCGACCGTAAAAAGATAGAAAAGAATCTCATTGCAGCAAAAGAAAGGGCCGAGGAATCGGATCGCCTGAAATCGGCTTTCCTTTCGAATATGTCGCATGAGATCAGGACCCCCATGAACGCTATCATTGGTTTCTCCACCCTGCTATCCGACCCTGAAATTACCGAGGAGGAACGCCAGGATTTTATCAGGGTCATCAAGGATAGAGGCAATGACCTGATGAGGATCATGGACGATATTATCGATATAGCAAAGATTGAAGCGGGCCAGGTCAAGATAGAGATCAGGGAATGCCAGGTCAACAGCCTGCTTACATCGGTTTACACGACTATGAACGAGCTCAGGAAAAAACTCCTGAAAACCCATGTTGGCCTTGTTTTCAAACCTTTTGCAGCCGATCATGAGTTTACCATCATGACCGACGGAAACCGCCTCAGGCAGGTCATGACCAACCTGATCGAAAATGCATTCAAGTTCACCGACAAGGGCTCTGTGGAGATCGGGTATACATTTAAAACCGACCAGACTCTCGGGCCCCTGATCGAATTTTTTGTGCGTGATACAGGTATTGGAATCCCTGCCGACAAACATCACCTGATTTTTGAAAGGTTCAGGCAGGCCGATGATTCAAACACCAGGAAATACGGGGGCACAGGCCTCGGCCTTACCATTTGCAAAAATCTGTTGAACCTTCTTAACGGGAATATCAGGCTGGAATCAACAGAAGGCCAGGGAACAGCATTTTTCGTCACACTGCCACTGACCACCGTCCCTGCATCCGAAGCTCCCAAATCTGCTGTAAAACCCTTACCCGAATATGCAGACCAGCTCAAAGACAAAACCATACTTGTGGTGGAGGATGAAGAATCCAATTATTTCCTGCTCGAGAGAATACTAAAACGTGCCAGTGCTAAGATAGCCTGGGCAAAGAACGGGATCGACGCCATAGAAATGGTCTCAGGGGGGAACATTGACCTTATCTTGATGGATGTAAGGATGCCGGTAATGGATGGCTATGAAGCGACCGCCGAGATCAGGAAATTTAACAGGATCATTCCCATTATCGCACAAACAGCCTACGCGCTGAAAGGCGAAAAGGAAAGAAGTCTTGCCGCCGGATGCGATGGATATATTTCAAAGCCCATTGATCCTAAGGAACTACTTGAAACTATGATCAGGTTCATCAAACCGGGAAAATAACATGCAGGCCCCTCAAGGGAAAAAATTCTCCCTCAGGGAGAGATTGAGAAGTTTTCGCTATGCCTTCAGGGGAATTGGAATGGCTATGAGTACCCAGCATAATTTCAGGATACATCTTGCTGCTTTTATACTGGTGATCGCAGCTGGCTTCCTTTTCGGGATTAACCCCGAGGAATGGTGCATCATCCTCCTGGCCTCTGCCCTGGTAATCAGCCTCGAGATCATCAATACAGCAATGGAACTTACTGTGGATATCATTTCCCCCGAATTCCGGGAGAAAGCAGGGATGATCAAGGACCTCTCAGCGGCTGCGGTGCTGGTAGCCGCAATTGCAGCAGCCTCGGCAGGTGTGATCATCTTCGGCAAATACATTTTTCAGCTTTTAACCTTGCATCATTAAACAACAAATTATACACACATTATGAAAAAATCAACATTCCTGTTGCTTATCCTGGCCCTTTTTGCAGGCTGGTCATGCAAAAGAGAAAAACAGGCCGGTGAACAAACTGCCCCTCTTATCGTTAAAAACAACATCAAAGTCCAGGGCGACCTCATGACGCCCGAAGTACTCTGGGCCTTCGGAAGAATATCTGAACCTGCTGTCTCTCCCGATAAAAAGCAAATCCTTTACGGGGTTTCATGGTATAATGTTGAACAGAATAAAGGAAACAGGGAATTGTTCGTCATGGATATCGACGGGAAGAACTCCAGGCAGATCACCCATACGCCCTTCAGCGAGAACCAGGCCGAGTGGTCGGCCGACGGGAAAAAAATTCATTTCCTCTCACCCGAAAGCGGGTCAATGCAGTTGTGGGCAATGGATCCCGACGGGAACAACCGCGTTCAGCTCAGCGATGTGCCCGACGGCATCAGCGGTTTCCGTTTTTCGCCCGATGAAAAAAAAGTGCTTTATACTGCCGATGTAGCTGTTGACAAGAACCTGCCCGACCTCTATAAAGACCTGCCCAAGGCTACAGGCAAGATATTTAATGACTACATGTACCGGCACTGGGATACCTGGGTTGAATCATACAGCCATGTTTTCGTCGCCGATGTCTCGAAAGAGATAATCAAAAGCGGGACCGACATCCTGAAGGGAGAGCCTTACGAATGCCCGCTTCAGCCCTTCGGAGGAATGGAACAGATCACCTGGAGCCCCGACAATAAAACGATAGCCTATACATGCCGGAAGAAAAAAGGCGTGGCTTATACCCTATCGACCAACTCCGACATTTATCTTTACCAGGTTGAGAACGGATCCACCACCAACCTCACCGAAGGCATGATGGGTTATGATGTTGCCCCGGTTTACTCTCCCGACGGCACTAAGATGGCCTGGCAGAGCATGGAACGCGACGGGTATGAATCTGATAAAAACCGCCTGTTCATTTATGATTTAAACAGCAAAATTAAAACCGATTATTCGAAGGATTTCGACCAGAGCTCCGAAAGTCTTGCCTGGAGTGAAGACAGTAAATCCCTTTATTTTATCAGCGATTTTCATGCCACCGATGAGATCTACCAGCTGACCCTTGCCGATGGCAAGATCCGTAAAATCACCAAAGGCATCCATAATTATACCGGGGTATTCCCTGCAGGCGACAGGCTCATCGCAACAAGGGTGTCAATGTCAAGCCCTGCCGAGATCTATTCGGTGGACCCTGCCAGCGGGAAAGACACACAGTTGAGCTTTGAGAACAAGGAGATCATCGACCAGCTTGCCTTGGGGAAAGTCACCCAGCGCTGGATCAAAACAACCGATAACAAGATGATGCATACCTGGGTCATATATCCTCCTCATTTTGATTCCACCAGGGTGTATCCCACCCTGCTTTATTGCGAGGGAGGCCCGCAGAGCACGGTAAGCCAGTTCTGGTCATTCCGCTGGAATTTCCAGATGATGGCAGCCAACGGGTACATCATTGTCGCCCCCAACCGCCGCGGCCTCCCTGGCTTCGGTAAGGAATGGAATGAAGAGATCAGCGGTGATTACGGCGGCCAGAATATGAATGACTACCTCAGCGCGATCGATGCACTTTGCAAGGAGAAATATGTGAACAAGGACAAACTTGGCTGTGTGGGTGCAAGCTATGGGGGGTTCTCGGTTTACTGGCTGGCCGGCAACCACCATAAGAGGTTCAAAGCTTTCATCGCCCATGACGGCATGTTTAACCTTGAATCACAGTACCTGGAAACAGAAGAAATGTGGTTCACGAATTGGGATCTTGGCGGATCTTTCTGGGATCTGAAAAACAAGGTAGCCCAGCGCACCTATGCCACATCCCCTCATAAATTTGTTCAGAACTGGGACACTCCCATACTGGTGATACATGGAGGTCTTGACTTCAGGATCTCCTATACCCAGGGAATGCAGGCTTTTGATGCAGCCCTGCTGAGGGGGATACCTGCCGAGTTCCTGTATTTCCCTAACGAAAACCATTGGGTGCTAAAACCGCAGAATGGCATCCTATGGCAAAGGACATTCTTTAACTGGCTTGACCGCTGGCTAAAATAACACTCATGGAAGATAAAATCAGGAAAGCCTCTGACCTGCTTTTAAAATCCCGTTTTACCACTGCATTTACCGGGGCCGGGATCTCTGTCGAAAGCGGGATCCCGCCTTTCAGGGGGAATGGCGGGATATGGGCCAGGTATGACCCGAAATCACTCGAGTACGCCTGGTTCATCGACCACCCTGTGGAATCCTGGAGTATCATCAAGACCATATTCTATGATTATTTCGGAAATGCCCGGCCCAACAAGGCGCACCTGGTTCTGGCCGAAATGGAGAAAAGGGCCCTTCTGGGCAGGATAATCACACAGAACATCGACAACCTCCACCAGGAAGCCGGGTCGAAGGAAGTGTTTGAATTTCACGGGAATTCAAAACGTATTGTCTGCCTTGGCTGTCACAGGTATTATATCGTCGGTTCAGTGAGCCTTGACCATGTCCCTCCCACCTGCAGGGAATGCGGGGGATTACTTAAACCCGATTTCGTATTCTTCGGGGAAGGAATTCCCCAGTCGGCCCTGAGCGCTTCGTATGAAGCGGCCAGTCTGTCGGACGTATTCATTATAATAGGTACCACAGGGGAAGTCATGCCAGCAAACCAGATCCCTTTCATGGCGAAATCAGCAGGGTGCAGCATTATAGAAATCAACACCGAACCTTCAAACTACACAGGAAGTATAACTGATATCTTTATTCAGGGAAAAGCAGGAGAAATAATGGAAAAACTGGGTGTGGAATTATTTTCCACGCCCCTGGATAATGATGAGGATCGTATAAATTAAGATCTTGAAATCCATTGCCAGCGACATGTTCTCAATGTAGAGCAGGTCGAATTTCAGACGTTCTATCATCTGCTCAAGATTCTCTGCATAGCCGTATTTAACCTGCCCCCAGGAAGTGATCCCCGGCTTTACTTTATGCAGCAGCTTGTAATGTGGGGCGCTTTGTGTGACTAGGTTGATGTAATACTGGCGTTCGGGGCGTGGGCCGACTATACTCATATCCCCCTTGATCACCGTGTAAAACTGGGGAACCTCATCGATACGGAACTGCCTTAACACCTTGCCTACCCTGGTGATCCTCGGGTCATCTTTTGACGACAGCTGTGGCCCGTTTTTCTCCGCATCCTGTATCATTGTCCTGAACTTGTACATGATGAAAGGCTTGCCCCTCTGCCCCACCCTCTCCTGTTTGAAAAACACGGGACCTGAGGTAGTCACCTTTATAATTATTGCAGTGATTATGATCACCGGCGAAAGCAGAATCAGGGCTAAAAATGAGGCAGCAATATCAAAAATCCGTTTGAACGAGAGCTGCCAGGCCGGCATGAGATCCGGGTAAATCTGGATGAGTGGGGCATGGAAGATCGAGGTCGTTTTGACTGAGCCCATAATGATGTCCTGCATAGCTGGTATAATTTTAATCACCACGTCGGTATCCTCAAGCTGGGTGATAATATTTTCGATAGTGTGGTTCTCGGAATGCTCTATGGCGATGATCACCTCTTCAACATTGTACTGTTTTACAATGGAACTCAAATCCCTGGTCTCCCCGATATGAGGCAGGAACTCCGAAAGTTTGTAGCTGGTATATCCCTCTACATTGACAAAACCGACGAATTTATTCCCGGAGGATTTTTCCTGGTTTTCTATTTCTTTGTATATCGACAGGGCGTTACCGTTGCTTCCAACAATGATCGTATTGAAGCCTAAGATCTTATTGTGTATCCTGTAGGCAGTGCGTGAGGTGAGTATGAACCTGAATGCAGAAGTAAAGAACAGGTGGAGAAGGAAAAGCACAAAGAAGAATTCAATATAGGTCCTTTGAGTGATGATCATGTCATCAAGTATCAGTGCAAAGAAAATTATGGTAACACCTAAAAAGCTGATGAGGAATGTCTGGGCAAATTCGCGTAAACGGGCTTTCCTGTATATCTGCCTGTAAGTCCCGATCAGGGTGTACAGGGCAAGCCAGAACAATCCTATAACGAACACGCCGTAATATAACTTGAGATCATTTGAAACAAGGCTGAAATGTTCCAATACATTATGGTCGACCCTGTATTTGCGGTAAATGAAAAACAATGTCCAGGCAAGAACTGCAGCCAGAAAATCGGCTGTAACATATTTTATCACCTGGGACCGTTTGTTCATGCCAGA
>CAIJYT010000119.1 GCA_903824935.1 uncultured Bacteroidales bacterium
CAGGCCATTTTTCCCGAGTACATTACCGCGATGCAATAATTCGCATGTTTACAGCCGGAGACCGAAAGTTCTCCGGCTTTTATTTTATTAATGAAAGCCGGGTCATTTATGAGCGCACGTGCTATCTGCACAAATTCAAAGCCCTCTCCCAGCACTTTTTCAATCCCTTCCTTCGAGACCATCCCCCCCACGTAAACGAGGGGCAGCCTTATATTCTGCCTTATTCTGCGGGCGTCATCAAGGAAATAGGCTTCGCCGAACGGCTCAGGTTTTATCAGCAGCTCGCCGAACCTGCTTATAAAGGGCCTCATCCATTTCTCATGCATGTAATGGGCCATAACTTTCACAGGCATTCTTCCCCTCATGACGTACATCGGCGCCCTGCTCACGAAACCTCCGCTAAGCACCAGGGCATGAACTCCCATCTGTTCCAGCGCCTTTGCGACTTCAAGAGATTCTTCAGCTTCCATCCCTCCTTTAAAACCGTCACGGAGGTTCATTTTTACCAGGACTGCTATATCGGAACCTGCAGCTTTCATTACCTCAGCCATCACTTCTTTCATGAACCGGCTGCGGTTGGTGAAGCTTCCGCCGTACTCATCCTTACGTTTATTGGTATATTGCGAAAGGAACTGGCTGATGAGATAACCATGGCCGGCATGCACTTCCACCGCGTCGAAACCGCTTTCCCTGGCCAGGGTTACTGCCTTTCCGAAATCACTGACCACCTCGCGGATATCCTGAATTTTCATTTTCCGGGGCCAGGTGGGGCCGTAAAGGTTGAACCCTCCTGAAGGAGAAAAACATTTCCCGCTGACCGAAGTTTTAGCCATCTGCCCGCAATGGCCTATTTGTATCCCCGCGGCAGCGCCGGCATCATGAACAGCACCGGTGAGTTTTTTAAGCCCGGGTATTGCTTCTTTTCTCAGCCATAGCTGATGAGGAAATGAAAGACCGCTTTGTGAAACAGCTGCATAAGCTACGGTGGTCATTCCTATTCCGCCTTCTGCAACCGAGCGGTGATAATCAAGGAGGTCATCCGAAACCAGGTGGCCGGGGCACATTCCTTCAAAGGCAGCTGAGCGTATGGAGCGGTTCCTGAGTACCAGGGGACCGATGCTGCATGGAGTAAACAATAGTCCGTTCATAGTCTTGCTTTAAAATAAAATTCAGAACTTTGGGAAGAAGAAATCCACAGTCCACGAAGAAATACAAAAGAAAGATTATTTCATGAAAAGAACAAGACTTGCTTCCTTCTTTATTTTTCTCCTGCTCATTACCGGATTAAGCGCCCAGGTAACTAAGAAAAACCCCTACAACCTGAATATTATCGCCGATACTGTGGTTTATTCACGGATCATCAGGGCCGACAGCCTTAAAACACTGGTGGATATCAGAAAACTGGTACCGGGAATAGTCCTGGACATCCGTTATGCAACGAGTAACAATTTTACTCATAAAAAAGTTTACACTTCGGCCAGGGCTTTTGCCAGGCTGAAAGTAGGGAGGGCTCTTGCCTCGGTCCAAACCGAATTGTCAAAGCAGGGCCTTGGGTTGAAGGTGTTCGATGCTTACAGGCCGTATGCAGC
>CAIJYT010000120.1 GCA_903824935.1 uncultured Bacteroidales bacterium
GAGTTCGAATCCAGCCTCTGGGAATAATAAGAATTTTAAGTAATTTTTTTTTTTTGATTTTCTGCCCCGGTTTTCCGGGGCAGTTTTTTTTATTAATGCAGCGGGTGGCATTCCCCGTTAACCTGATTATTGTTTACCTTTAGCCTGCAAATAGCCTGATGTTTTGGTTGCATTAAAACCTTTTCTTGAGACTTCTGTCGAATATCTTAAAGGTGTAGGCCCGGCAAGGGCTGAAGCGCTAGCCGCCGAGTTACAGATCTTCACATTCGGAGACCTGCTGACCCATTTTCCCTTTCGTTATGTGGACCGCTCAAAGATGTACCTTATCAGCGATATCCGGGATGAAAATACCTACGTCCAGATTCGTGCAAAGGTCATTAAAACCAGGACAGTGGGAGCCCCCAGGTCGGGCAGACTTGTCGTTACGGTTGAAGATGAAAGCGGGCAAATAGACCTGGTATGGTTCCAGGGTGTAAAATGGATGGCCGATAAAATTGCAAAAGGGCAGGAATGGATCATCTTCGGCAAGCCCCAGCTTTTCAACGGGCAATGGAATATTCCCCATCCCGAGATTGAGCATCCCGAAACAGAGCCATTGCCAATAACCCGCATAATACAACCCATATACAGTTCGACAGAAAAGCTTAAGTCAAAAGGGCTTGATTACAAAGGAATAGGAAAGCTTGTGAAAACCCTGCTGCTGCATGAAAAATTCCATATTTCAGAAAATTTAACCCATGACATCCTTGAGAGGGTGAGGCTTATAGGCAGGCAGGAAGCTTTTCTTAACATCCATTTCCCTCAAAGCCCTGAGCTGTTGAACAGGGCCCAGGCCAGGCTGAAGTTCGAGGAGCTGTTTTTTATTCAACTCAGGCTTCTCAAACAAAGAGGGTTAAGGCTGCAAAGATCCGACGGACATGTTTTTACCACCGTCGGGGATTATCTGAATGATTTCTACCATAAGCACCTCACTTTTGAACTGACCAATGCCCAGAAGAAAGTGATACGTGAGATCAGGGCAGATATGGGATCAGGAAAACAGATGAACCGTTTGCTCCAGGGGGATGTTGGAAGCGGTAAGACAATGGTTGCTGTGATGTGCATGCTCATTGCCCTCGACAATAAATACCAGTCATGCATGATGGCCCCGACAGAGATCCTCGCCAACCAGCACTTCAGCAATATCTCGGCAATGCTTGCCGGTCTCGACGTAAAAGTGAGACTGCTCACGGGTTCAACAAAACCGGCTGAGCGCAGGGAAATACAGGAACTGCTCAGTGAAGGCAAACTGTCTATCCTGATCGGTACCCATGCCCTGATAGAAGATAACGTGCAGTTCCGGAATCTCGGCCTGGTCATCATTGATGAACAGCACAGGTTCGGGGTGGCCCAGAGGGCTGCTTTATGGGAGAAGAACCAGAGGACGCCCCATGTGCTTGTTATGACTGCAACTCCTATACCAAGGACTCTTGCCATGACGCTTTACGGAGACCTGGATGCATCGGTGATAGATGAGCTCCCCCCGGGACGTAAGCCAATAATTACAAAACATGTTTACGACAGGGATCATTACAAGGTGTATAATTTCCTGAAGGAGAGGATTCGTGAAGGCAGCCAGGTTTATATTGTATATCCCCTCATCGATGAATCGGAGAAGCTGGATCTGAAAAACCTGGAAGAAGGGTTCCTTACAGTGGCCAGGGAGTTCCCATCCCCTGAGTTTAAAGCAGGCACGGTGCACGGGAGGATGAAGCAGCAGCAGAAGGATGCTGAGATGAAAAGGTTCATCGGGCAAGAAACCCAGATCCTTGTTTCAACAACTGTGATCGAGGTGGGAGTGGATGTCCCGTCAGCTTCCGTTATGGTTATTGAGAATGCCAACCGTTTCGGGCTTTCACAGCTTCACCAGCTCAGGGGCAGGGTGGGAAGGGGAAGTTCACAATCATATTGTATACTGATGAGCCCTGAAGAACTTGGAAACGATGCCCGGACAAGAATAAGCACCATGCTCAGAACCAGTGACGGGTTTGAGATTGCCGAAACTGACCTGCGGCTCCGGGGTCCCGGTGATCTCCAGGGAACCCAGCAGAGCGGGATCCTTAACCTTCGTATTGCAGACATTGTGCTGGATGAAAAGATCCTGAAATTTGCCAAGAATATTGCTTCAGATATACTCAATGATGACCCCGGCCTAAGGCTTGAAAAGAATGCCAATTTGGCAAAACATCTTCTCCATATGGATGAGCATCAGCAAAATTGGGGCCTGATCTCATAGATTATTCTGCAATATTTCCTACCTTTGTTCCTCAAAATAAGGCTTGCATCATGAAAATTTCCTATAACTGGCTGAAGCAATATATCCACACTGACCTGCCGCCTGCAAAATTGGCAGAACTGCTAACCGGTTGTGGACTCGAGGTTGAGGGCATGGAAGAATTTCATAGTGTGAAAGGAGGCCTTGATGGAGTTATTATAGGAGAAGTCCTGAGCTGCGTCAGGCACCCCAATTCCGATCATCTCTCACTTACCAAAGTCGACATAGGGCAGGGTGAGCCTCTGGATATTGTTTGCGGTGCGTCCAATGTTGCGGCAGGACAAAAAGTTGCCGTGGCCCTTGCAGGCACAACCCTGTATTTTAACGACCAGGAACTCGTCCTTAAGAAAACAAAAATAAGGGGAGAAGTTTCCGAAGGAATGATTTGTGCAGAAGATGAGTTAGGCCTTGGAAAAGGCCATGCAGGAATCATGGTACTGAAAGCTGATGCCAGGGTAGGTATGCCCGCCTCTGAATATTTCGGGATAGAGCATGACTGGACTTTCACAATAGGGCTGACGCCTAACCGCGTGGATGCGGCATCTCATATTGGAGTTGCCAGGGATATTGCAGCGGTTATCAATAACTTCGGAAGGTCGGAACCCATGGTTTCCGGCAGGATCAGCGCAGTTTTGCCTGATGTGTCGGGTTTCCGGCAGGATAACAACAAACTTGTTATTGACATCAGCATTGAAGACAGTGTCGCCTGCCCTCGTTATACCGGCCTTACGATCACAGGTGTAAAGGTTGCCGAATCCCCTGCATGGCTTAAGAACAGGCTGCTTGCTGCAGGACTGAGGCCTATCAATAACATTGTCGATATAACGAACTTTATCCTGCTCGAGCTTGGCCAGCCTTTGCATGCATTTGACGCCGGGTATATCAGCGGGAATAAAGTCATCATCCGTAAATATCCCAAAGGAACAAAATTCACCACCCTGGATGAAGTGGAAAGGGAACTCGGGAGTGATGATCTGATGATCTGCAGCCAATCGGAGCCCCTGTGCATTGCAGGTGTTTTCGGCGGGATCAGATCGGGAGTGACTGCAAACACTACTTCCGTTTTCCTTGAAAGCGCTTATTTTGACCCTGTCCATATACGTAAAACTGCCAGGTTTCACGGTCTTTCAACCGATGCATCCTTCCGTTTCGAAAGGGGGGCCGATTATAACATCACGGTGTATGCCGTAAAGCGGGCAGCGCTGCTTATAAAGGAAATCGCAGGAGGTGAGATCTCCTCCCCGATAATTGATATTTATCCCAGGCCGATCGATCCTGCAAATGTGTTTTTGTCGTGGTTCAATCTTGACCGCCTCATCGGGAAAAAGCTGAACAGGAAAGTTGTAGAGGATATACTTGAAGACCTTGGAATGCAGACAGCCCCTGTTAATTCAGGAGGAATGGAAGGTCTTGACCTGCTCGTTCCTTCGTATAAGGTAGATGTAACCCGTGATGTGGATGTGATCGAAGAGGTCCTGAGGATCTACGGGTATAATAATGTAGAGATTCTGCCTGCAGTGAGGTCTTCATTATCATATACGCATAAACCAGATCCGGATAAAGTGCAGAATGTAGTCTCGGATTATCTTTCGGCCAACGGGTTCAACGAGATCATGAACAATTCACTGAGCAGGTCTGTATATTATGATCAAAATCCGGAGCTTCCGGCGGAAGCCTGCGTGAAGATTCTGAACCCTATAAGCCGTGATCTTGATGTGATGAGGCAGAGCCTTCTGTTCGGATGCCTCGAAAGTGTGATCAACAATTTGAACCGAAAATCGGCCGATCTGAAATTTTATGAATTCGGAACAGTGTACCGTAAAGCTGAAGGTTCAGATGATCCTGTAAAAGGATATCATGAGGAAACCCATATGGCTATGGTGCTTACGGGAAACTTTTTCGCAGAAAACTGGTATACTGGAACCAGTGGAACATCTGGCTCTTCCGGTACATCCGGCACAAGTGTTAATCCAGGTTCACGGGGGCTTTCCGGTACATCCGGCACAAGTCATTATTCAGGTACGGGAGAAGTGAACTGGTATGACCTTAAAGGGTACCTGCAGCCTATCTTTCGTAAATTGGGTATTATCCCGGTTTCAGTTAATGCCGGCAGCAAGATAATCGAGAGACCCTTTTCTGGTTTTATGTTTTCAAACGGGGTTAAATACTTTTACAATGACAGGCTTATAGGCACTGCAGGAATGCTCTCAAGGGCTGTTCTTAAACCCTTTGATATCAAACAGGAAGTGTATTATTCGGAAGTTAACTGGACTGAAATCCTATCATTGGTACCTGGCAAGGAAACCCGGTACAACGAGATTCCTAAATTTCCCGAGGTGAGGCGAGATCTTTCACTTCTTCTTGATGAGGCTGTCAAATTTGAAGATATTGAACGCCTTGCCTTTCAAACAGAGAAGAAACTACTGAAACAAGTCGGTCTCTTCGACGTTTATGAAGGGGAGAGGCTTGGAAAAGGAAAGAAATCATATGCAGTAAGTTTTATTCTGAGGGATGATGAAAAGACGCTGACGGATAAAGAAATTGATAAATGTATGGACAGGCTTATAAGTACATTCGGTACAAACCTTAAAGCACAGCTTCGTTAACCTTTCATAGCAGAACCAAGTAAAATCAAAGCTTTGGCAACAAAAGAGAAATTGAATTATTCGGTAAGCCCAACCGGCGAAAAATTTCCACTTCCTTTGAAGAAGGACTATAAAAAAGAATTCGAGAGGTTGCAACAGCTTGTTGTGAAAGCCCGGAAGGATAAAAAGGAGATTGTCGTTGTTATGGGAATCGGTTTTGTCGGGTCTGTGATGGCTGCTACTGTGGCGGATACCAAAGACAAGAAAGGGAAGCACAGCAAATTCGTAATAGGCTGCGACCTGCCCAGCCAGAGAAGTTTCTGGAAGATTGCAAAGATGAACAAGGGTTTATCTCCTGTCAAGGCCGAAGATCCCGAGGTTGAGATTCTCATTGACCGTTGTGTCAATAAAAACAAAACCCTTGTTGCTACCTGGAACAATGAATGCCTCAGGCTTGCCGATTGTGTCGTAGTTGATGTGCAGTGTGATTTTGTCAAGAAGGAGCTGGGCAATATGCGGAGCGGTGAAACGGATATGGCTGCCCTTGAAGATACGATGAGAACTATCGGGGACAAGATCGAGCCGAACTGCCTGGTACTTATTGAAACCACAGTTGCGCCAGGTACTACAGAATTCGTGGCATGGCCTATTTTGAAGCAGGAATTCCAGAAACGGGGAATTAAAGATACTCCGCTGTTAGCGCATAGTTTTGAGCGCGTGATGCCGGGTAAGCATTATGTGGCGTCGGTAAGGGAATACTGGAGGGTTTGTTCAGGCTGCGAGGAAATCGCCCGCAAGCGGGTCGAAAAATTCCTTCACGAGGTCCTGAATACAAAGGATTTTCCTTTGACTGTTATGGACCGCCCTATAGAATCGGAAACCACCAAGATCATCGAAAATTCCTATCGTGCTGCAATTCTTGCGTACCTCCATGAGTGGAGTCTTTTTGCAGAGCGCAACGGGGTTGACCTGATCAAGGTGGTCAAGGCGATCAAGATGAGGCCTACGCACAGCAATATAATTTTTCCGGGTCCGGGAGTCGGAGGCTACTGCCTTCCGAAAGACGGAGGACTGGGTTACTGGGCTTACAAGCATATTCTCGGGTTTGAGGATGGCGACAAGCTCTTTAAGATAACCCCTACAGCCATTGATATAAACGACACCCGCGCTTTGCATGTGGCTGAACTCACTCGCGATGCACTTCGTAATATGGGGCGTTATATCGCAGGTTCACAGGTGCTTCTTTGCGGAGCCTCATACCGTCAGGATGTTGGTGATACAAGGTACAGCGGGAGCGAGATGGTTGTTCGAAAGCTTACCGAGATGAGTGCTGAGATCAGGGTTCACGATCCTTACGTAGATCATTGGTATGAGCTTGAGGAACAGGATACTTATCCCTCACCGGGAAGTTCGTGGAAGCGCTTCTTCCGTAACCAGGAGGGTCTAAAGAAAACAGTTGTTTTAAAGGATATTAAAAAAGCTTTGAAAGGGGTGGATGCATTTATTCTTGCCGTTCCTCACACACATTATCTGAACCTTGATCCTGATGACATAGTGAAATGGGCAGGAGGTCCTATTGCCGTTGTGGATGCCTTTGGGATACTCGACGACGTTAGGATAAGGCGTTACTTCCAGCTGGGTTGCGAAGTCAAAGCCCTGGGACGAGGACATCTGGCGAGGCTGAAGAGGGAAGTCAGGAAGTAGGATGCAGGATGTGTGCTAATAATGGATAACGGATCACGATTATGGATGTTCAAACGATAAAACAGAGGTTCGGCATCATCGGGAATTCCCCGTTGCTTGACAGGGCTATTGATATTGCCCGGCAGGTAGCCGCAACCGATATTACCGTTCTGATTTCGGGTGAAAGCGGAACGGGGAAGGAATTTTTTCCCAAGATCATCCATCAGCTCAGCGCCCGCAAACATGGCTCCTATATTGCAGTTAACTGCGGTGCAATACCTGAAGGCACTATAGATTCTGAGCTTTTTGGTCATGAAAAGGGATCTTTTACAGGCGCACATGAAGCCCGTAAAGGCTATTTTGAAGTGGTGAACGGGGGAACTATCTTCCTCGATGAAGTTGCAGAATTGCCTCTCGGAACCCAGGTCCGCCTGCTCCGTGTTCTTGAAAGCGGGGAATTCATGAGAGTTGGGTCTTCGAAGGTCCTGAAAACTAATGTAAGGGTCGTCGGAGCTACGAATGTGAATGTATCTGATGCTGTTGCCAACGGGAAATTCAGGCAGGATCTTTATTACAGGCTGAATACAGTACCCATTTTTGTACCGGCGCTCAGGGACAGGCAGGATGATATTTATCTTCTCTTCAGGAAATTTGCTTCCGACGCAGCTGAGAAATACCGTATGCCTCCGATTAGTCTTGACGAAGATGCACAGAAGATCATAATGGCTTATCGCTGGCCAGGTAATATCAGGCAGTTAAAGAACCTGGCTGAACAGATCTCCATTATTGAAAAGACAAGGATTATTGATGCCCCGACCCTGGCGAAATACATGCCCCACGCAAGCTCAAGCGATCTTCCCGTTCTTTACAAAGGGCAGGAATCCGCCAATTTCTCTGAACGGGACCTCCTCTACAAGGTGCTGTTTGATATGAAAAAGGATATGAACGACCTGAAGCAGCTTGTCATGAACCTGCTGCAGAATGAACAGGCCCTTGGTAACACCCAGTCGGAAAATCACCAGTTAATAAAGAAGCTGTATAATGAATTCGGGGAGGGGAAGGAACAGGCCAGCCCGATTATTATGCAGGCATCCGACAACTCACTGCCTGTGTCGGAAGCAGTGCAGGAGCCCGAAGAGGTTGAGGAATCACTTTCGCTTGAAAAGAAGGAGAAGGATTATATTAAAAGGGCACTTGAAAAATATAAGGGCAGGCGGAAAGAAGCTGCCCGGGAACTTGGAATTTCTGAAAGGACGCTTTACAGGAAGATCAAGGATTATGACCTTGAGTAAAAAATTAAGCTCAATACAGCATCAAAATGCAAGAAACTTTGAAATACACGATTAACGTTCTCCTCAGGATCAGTTTTTTGTTTCTGACTGTTGCAATGGTATTGCTGCCACAGACTTCCTGCAAAGTGAACTATTCGTTTACCGGGGCTTCAATATCACCTGATGTAAAAACAATAACTGTGCAATACTTCACCAACAACGCTGCGACGATAGTTCCTACCCTCAGCCGCACACTTACCGATGCACTGAGAAATTACTATACTTCACAAACCAGCCTGCATACGGTTGACAGGAGCGGGGACCTTGAAATTGCCGGAGTTATCACCACTTATGCTGTCACTCCGGTTGCAATCCAGGGTAATGAAACAGCTGCCATGAACCGCCTCACAATCACTGTGAATATAAAATTCATAAACAGGAAAAATCCGAAACAGAATTTCGACAATATGACGTTCTCAAGGTACCAGGATTATAAGGTTGTGGATTTAAACACAGTTCAGGATGGTTTGATAGCAATTATCACAGATCAGCTGGTACAGGATATTTTCAATAAAACCGTTGTCAACTGGTAATGCTGAACTTCAGGCATATATTTGTATTATGAACCGCCAGCAATTTTCGGAACTGGTTAAAGATCCCCAAACACTGGGAGAAGGAACCATTACAGAGCTTCAGGATCTGCTCCGGGAATATCCTTATTGCCAGACTGCACAAATCCTTCTTGCCTTAAATCTGCTAAGGCAAAACAACCAGGCTTACCCGGCCCAGCTGAAGAAGGCTGTTGCATATGCAGGTGACCGTAAGAAATTAAAAGAGTTCCTTGAAATTAAAAAGGAACAACACCATGCTGTTTCAAATGATGTACCTGCCGTATACGTAACTGAACCCGATGAGCAGTCCGGCGGCACCCTGCAAATGCCAGTGGCGACGGGCAGTGAACAAGCAGGATTGGCTGAAGCTGAAATTTTGCCTGCCATCCCTGTTTCAACCCCCGCAACCCTGATTCATCCTGATGCCGCTTCACCTTTGCAGGCATCAATTTCTGAACCGCAGCAGGAAAGTTACATAGAGGATTCGCTTATTAGTTCTGAAGAACTGGCCTTGGCTTCCCCCCAGGCTCCTTTGCAGGAAACCGGTATGAAAAGCCCTGCTGTTCCCTTCCCTTCAGCTGCCAGGACTTACAGTGCGTCATTGGAGAAAATGACCCGGGAAGAACTTCTTGACATTGTAAGGAAAAGACTTGCCGAGATCAATGTTGAAAATAAGGGCAAGGGGATAAAACCTGAAAATGTTATTCCAACTGAGGAAACGGGGAATGGAGCGCCTGTATTGAAGGCAGTTGCAGAACCAGGCATTTCCAAAGATGAACTGATCGAAAAATTCATCAGGGAAGAGCCCCAGATGTCCAGACCTAAGAAAGAGTTCTTCAATCCTACTGCAAGTTCACAAAAGTCCAATCTTGATGAAGAGGATATAGTGAGCGAAACCCTTGCACTTTTATACGCAAAACAGGGTAATATGCAGAAAGCCATCCATATTTATGAGAAATTATCCTTGCGATTCTCCGAAAAAAGTCGTTACTTTGCGGCCCAAATTGAAAATCTCAAAGGAAATACTCACCAGTCATTATAGACAGGTTGTTGATCCGGAACGTATTATTTAATCAAACAATATTCAGATTATGGGTGTTTACATCGTTGTTTCAGTTCTGATTCTTATTGCGTCGGCTCTGATGGTACTGGTTGTCCTGGTGCAGAATTCAAAGGGCGGCGGGCTTGCTTCAAATTTCGCTTCTTCGAACCAGTATATGGGGGTAAGGAAAACAGCTGATTTTCTTGAAAAGACTACCTGGACCCTTGCCATAGTTTTATTGGTACTGAGCCTGTTCTCGATTTTTTCAATTCCCAAGAACCAGGGAACGACCCCTGTTCAGGAAAGTGAGATCAAAAAACAGATCGATCAGTCAAAAACAACCCCGATTAAGGACTTCCAGCCTAATCCTTCAGGAGGCAATGCGGCCCCTGCACAAAAGAAGAAATAAAACCTTAAGGTTCTTCAGAAAACATTAAGCTGTTCCGAAACAGAGGAACAGCTTTTTTTATGCCTGTGGTGTCAGAATGTCAGAAAATGTGTCATGCGGAAATCAAATCAAATAGATTAACTGAAAAATTGTCCTTTATTTTCATGATTACGCTTTTGGCATAATTTCTGACATACTAAGGCGAAATCAAGTGAAATTCATAATGTTTAACTTTAAATAATTTTAAAATGGCAAAATTGAAGATTAAACCACTGGCAGACCGCGTTCTGGTTGAGCCGGCACAGGCAGAAGAAAAAACTGCAGGTGGAATCATTATTCCTGATACTGCTAAAGAAAAACCGCAGAAAGGTACCGTAGTTGCTGTCGGCCCCGGTAAAAAAGACGAACCCATGACAGTTAAAGTTGGTGATGTTGTTCTTTACGGAAAATATTCAGGAACAGAGATCACCGTTGATGGTGGAAATTATCTTATTATGCGCGAATCCGATATCGTCGCTATTATCTGATCATCATTGGCATTCATGAATAATTCACAGTGTAACTTTTAAAACAAAATTAGAGATGGCAAAGGATATTATTTTTAATATTAAAGCAAGAGAGTCCCTGAAGAAAGGGGTTGACGAACTCTGCAATGCAGTAAAGGTGACCCTTGGCCCCAAAGGCCGTAATGTGATTATCGAAAAATCATATGGTTCACCCGTCGTAACCAAGGATGGTGTTACGGTGGCAAAAGAAATTGAATTGAGGGATCCTATTGAGAACGTAGGTGCGCAGATGGTGAAGGAAGTTGCTTCCAAAACCAGCGACCTTGCAGGTGATGGCACAACCACAGCTACCGTTCTTGCCCAGTCGATCTTTACAACAGGCCTTAAGAACGTTACCGCAGGTGCAAATCCAATGGACCTTAAACGCGGAATTGACAAAGCGGTTATCGAAGTCATCAAGTCACTGAAAGCCCAGACCAAACAGGTTGGCGACACAATGGAAAAGATCCAGCAGGTTGCCACCGTTTCGGCCAATAACGATACTTTCATCGGTAAGATGATTGCCGAAGCAATGGAAAAAGTAAAGAAAGAAGGCGTAATTACAATCGAAGAAGCAAAAGGCA
>CAIJYT010000121.1 GCA_903824935.1 uncultured Bacteroidales bacterium
GATCTCGTCATATTCTATATTCGTCACCGAATGATGGCCTTCGTAAGGAGCCTGCTGCCATTTGTGGTTTTTAAACCTGTAAGTCTGAATGCGGATGACCGTATCCCTGGATGTCAGTCGTATCACCGCTCCGTGCAGTTCAAGCCTGGAAATGATCCCTGACCATTCAACCGGGATAATATAAGCCAGGGGCAGGTTTACGCTGGTCACAGGTTTTGCAACTGCAAAATAGGGTGATCTGAAAGTTGAAGGGCTCTTGCTGTATTTGATCCACTCCCCTCCGCTCACATCACTTTTGCTTGCTGTGTATTCAAAACCCAGGAAATCAACCATCACGCTGTCTTTCATGCTGGTCTCATACCGGAGGGGAAAAGGCTTTTTCAGCAATTCCCCTGAAACCAGGAAGCGGTCGGCGTCAAGTTCAAGTTTTTGCAGCTGCTTCCCCTCCTTTGCAAGAATTTCCATGGTGGTCTTGATGCATTCGTACGTAGCTTCCACCCTCTGGTCGTAAGGTTTCAGCATATGCGTCTCGATCAGAAGGCCGGGCCGGTTCCTCAAAGCGGTGTAGCCCTGCGAAAGCATGGGAGGCGCAACTTCGCTGATCAGCCCGCTTTTGGGATCATGCCATCTGCGGTAATTTACATAAGGAAAAGCCGGGAAACCGCTCTTCATAAGGTGCTCCTTCATCTCGGGAACGAAATTGTTTGACGACCATGCCGTAAGCCCCTCATCCATATCGCCGAAAACCTCTACAAGATAAGTGAGCACGTACTGGTAGTCGGCCCCGTCGGTGGTATGGCTGTCGATAAAGAATTCGGGCATCCAGCGATTAAAAAGCTTAAGCCAGGCCTGCATCTCGGGGGTCTCGGCCTTCAGGAAATCCCGGTTCAGGTTAAGGTTGTTCGCGTTGACCCTCCAGCCCATCTCCTTAGGGCCGTTCTGGTTGATCCTGTTGTAAGGGCCGAAACGCTCATGCCCGTCAACATTAAAAATGGGGATAAATAACAGGCTGACATTATCAAGTATATTTTTGAATGCGGATGAGGGAGCCCCATGACCGAATCCGGATGGTTTATGCGCAGTATTATCCGGTGTGACTATGGCAATGTCACGGACCAGCATCAGACCGGCATCTTTGCCTTCGCTTTCCCCGGGGTGTATACAGGCCTGCACCAGTAAAATTACCCTTCCTCTTTTTCGTATCTCTCCCGGATCGGTAAGCCCGTCTTTATCAATGATCAGTAATGGAAGGTCCCACCCCTGGGCGCTTTTACCGAAAGTGCTGTAATGCACCATAGTGGAAGCTTTTACAAGCTCCCTGCAGAACGCAATGGTCTTGTCGTAACGGGGAGTTTCCCTCCCTCCCGATTTTTCGTAAAAGGTCTCCAGGGTTTTCTGGGAGAATGAGCAAAATACCGCACTGATGAGCACAAGGCAGAGTATGGCTTTTTTCATGGGGGGAATTTTCTACTTCAAAAGTACTAAAACACCGACACACCATCATCACTGTTATGAGCATACGCAGTAAACAACATCAGTACCATCGTACAGTTCAGGTTCGGAAAAAGTTAAGAGAAAATGTTGATTTCCGGAAATTCCATGTAATACTGATGCTGCCATCCCGGTTCTGAGAAACGACCATATAAGCAAAACAAAAAACCTACTTACGGTTACACAACGGGGATTTTATTCCCTGATGAATTTCCCTGTCATCACTTTTGTCCCGCTGACCAGGCGAAGGAAGTAGATCCCCTGAGGGAGAAAATTTATATTCAGATCTGTTTTGCTGCCGTTGATATCCTGCTTCAGAAGTTCCTGTCCGGCCATGGAATAAACAGTGATCACTCCTTTGGAAACTGATACGGGAAATTCAACCCTTATCATCCTGTCGGACGGAACCGGATAGACCTGCAGATGAACCGATATCCCTGGTTCGTTTATACCTGTAA
>CAIJYT010000122.1 GCA_903824935.1 uncultured Bacteroidales bacterium
GGTTTCAGAATAACATATTGTGCATGAAAAAAACGGTCCTCAAGCGGGAGCCTGTAATAAGAATAGCCGAACCAGAGTATAAAGAAAAATGCGAGCAGCACAATTACGCTCATTGCGAAAACATATAATTTATGGGCAACAGACATCACACCGGAGTTAAAAACCAAAGGAAATTAGTAGTTTTGCATATGCAAACGTCAATATACAAAGATATGAAATTACAAAAATGTGGACTCGTTTTTTTCGCGATAGTTGCCTTGTTCCTGATATCCTGCCAGGGTAGCAGTGATAAAAAAGTTGCTGATCTGGCACCCAACGCCCACCAGGTTAAAGCCGAAGAAGTTATACAGGCCAGCGCTTATACCTACGTAAGGGTTTCAGATGACGGCAGGGATTACTGGATTGCAATTACTAAAATGGATGTGAAAACCGGGGGAACTTATTTCTGGTCGGATGGTGCCGAAATGAAGGAGTTCACAAGCAAGGAACTGAAAAGAACCTTCAGGAGCATTTTCTTTGTCCAGGATTTCTCATCAGAGCCCATCACTTCATCACCTCATATGCAGGCTGCACCTCAAACAGGCCAGCAACCTGCAATGGAACAAAAAGGAATCTCTGTTAAAAAAGCCGAAGGAGGTGTGACCATTGCCGAACTATATGCAGGTAAAAAGTCCTTCGAAGGCAAAACCATAAAGATCCGCGGCCAGGTGGTAAAATTTGCAGGCGGGATCATGAACAAGAACTGGATCCATATCCAGGACGGTACAAAGGACGGGGAACATTTTGACCTGACAATCACATCCCTGGATTCATTAAAAGTGGGTGATGTAGCGGTGATTGAAGGCAAAGTGGTACTCGACAAGGACCTTGGTGCCGGGTATTTCTATGATATACTTATCGAGGACGCAAAGGTGAAGAAATAAATACCCGCCTTCGGTTGCATGCATAAAAAAAGCCCGGATTCAGAACCCGGGCTTTTTTTAGTATTATAATCAATTACTTCTTTTCAGGAGTTGTGGTCTTCTTGTCCTTATCGCAGCACTTTCCACCTTCCTTATGCATGGTGCAACCGGGCTTGCAGCCTTCCTTGGTATCCTTTGCAGGAGCCTTGGCATCGGTCTTGGTTGTTGTGGTTGTTGCAGGAGCAGCCTTGGTGTCCTTTGTGGTCTTATCCTGGGCTACAACGCTGGTCGAAAGGAAAGCTGCCATAGCTATCATTCCGATAAATAATGTTACTTTTTTCATGGATTGTTCTATTTTAAATTTATTACTTGGTAAACGCTCAATTTCATTTAATAGTACAAAATTATACATTTTTCTTGAGGGCGGATGACATTTCCCATAATTTTTTTCCGTTTCCAACATTCAATGCCTTGGAATCCACTTCTTTACGATTCATCAGGAAGAAATATTCAAACTGCTTTTTCTCCACATCCTGTGAAACTGAAAAATAAATCGCCGGTGCTGATGCATCCTTTGGTGATCTGAAGAACATCCTGAAGACCAGCCTGAGCAATGGCTGGAATATTTTAGGAGTCTCCCTTGCAATATTTGAGTTGACAGGACCCGGGCACAAGGCAAATACTGAACAGGAGGTGCTGCCGTTGTGATTGAGTCTCCTCGACAACTCAACTGCAAAAGTGGTAAGCAGGAGTTTGTTGTGCCCGTAATGTTCCATAGATTGCTTTACCCCGTAAGGAGTGAATTTCCCGAAATCATCCCATTTTATAACGGCAGGGTTCCGATGCGATTCGCTGGAAACGAAAATGATCCTGGGTACGGAACTCGCATTGATCCCCTGACTGCCTGCCGGTTCAATGCCCTCTTTACCGAAACTGATATTTCCCAAACTCCCGTTTTCTATCAATGTTGTAACATAAATGAATTTTGAGAAATAATTCACCATGAACATCTCTTCCAGGCCCTGTGGTGTTTTCCTGGATTTCTGGGGTACTACGCCCGCATTGCTGATCAGGATATCAATGGGAGCAAACCGGCTTCTCAGTTCAGCGCATACGTTTTCGGTGCTCCTGGCATCACTGAAATCAACGTGTAGCA
>CAIJYT010000123.1 GCA_903824935.1 uncultured Bacteroidales bacterium
AGGTTGATGATCTGGGACGTCATGCCCGAGGAATAGTAGTAACTGAGGCTCATATAGCCGCCGCTGAATTTATTGGTATTGGGGTCGTAACTTTTGCCGAAAGATGTATCGGTGCGGCCCTGGTCGTTGAAATGAAGGTAATTTGTGGTGACCCAGTAAGAGCCTGTTGGGTACCAGGTTTGCCCGCTCATCGAGGCCAGCCCACCGCTCCCGGTGTAAAGGGTGAGGTACCTCGTCGAATTCTGCCATACGCCAAGGCTCGAATTCCAGGCAAGGTAGAGGTCCTGGGTCCTCTGGAAACTACTGTTATACTGGAAAAACTCTCTCTGGAACAGCATCCATTGCTGGGTGGAAGTGAGCCATTGGGAGTACCAGGATGAGTCGAGCATCCAGGATCCGCTTTTAAGTTTCAGGCTTTCCATTTGCGCATCAGACCCTGGCCTGGTGAGGTGCATGACTTTCTCATTCTTGAACAGGGCTTCATCCTGGGCAGATGCCATCCACATACAAAGGAAAAACACCAGCGAAAAGAAAACTATCTTTTTCATTGTTCAGCTATTGGCCGAACAAAGATAAGATAAAGAGGCTTTAAGGATTTCCTGTTTCGGTATTTTCAGTGGATGAGGTGCTCTTTTTGCTCCTGAGGAGCCGGGTAAAATAAAGGGAAGAACCAAAAAGCACGATAGCAAGGAAGAGGAAGGCGATTACGCGGTAGCCTGTTTCCATATGCGCCAGGTCAACGGTGAACAGGTATACTGCGGTGACCAGCAGCATCGCGATGGCCATCCAGCGGTACTTCTTGTTCTTCAGGATGAGGCTGAGCAGGAAATACAGTATGGATGCCCCTGTCCATGCCGGGGTTACGTACTGGGAGGGTACGGCTCTGTATAATGCGAAGGCAAAGATGAAGAATAGGCAGACCAGGTAGATTGTCCTGAAATTCTCGGTTTTCAGCTCAAGGCGCATTCTCTGCCAGTTGATGATCCTTGCTGTAAGAAATGCGGAAATGGCGAAGGTGAAGTTTACGGTGTCGAGATAAGTCCCCGAGACCAGGTAGACCATCAGCATGCTTACAAACAATATGGTGTTGACTACCACGATGAACTGGCTGCGGAACCATAGCGCCCATGAAACCACCAGCACGCTTTGCAGCGAGAGGAAGAAATATGCTCCGGGAAGCCCGGTATAACCGTAAACTGCTGCGCTGAGGGCCAGGAAGCTGAAGATGGCGTAAAAGGCCGAATCGAAAACCCTTTCGGTCCTGAACTTGAGGAAAATTGAATATGCGAGGCAGGAAACAAATACTCCCGTAAAAATGCCGCTGTAGTTTTTCATGTAAAACAACAGCACTTCTAGCAAAAGTACGAGGAAGAAAAAGATCCCGTTGACCATGATGGATGAACTGAAAACGCCTGGTTTGAAGCGTTCGCCAGGTTTCACCAGGGCTGCCATTGAGAACAGCACGCCGTATGAGAACAGGTAAACCAGGTTGAACTGGGGGGCCGACAACCCGCTGATGGTATGTCCCATCAGAGGATTGCCCATCAGCCAGATGATATGGGAGATGTAAATGGTGATGATTGAAAAGATCATCTGCCTCCACCATCCGTAGCGGTAGAAGAACCAGAGGGAGGCTGCAGCTGCAAGGGTTAGCAGTGGAAGCGATTCATGTGTTGTATCGCAGAATGCGGATGTGACCTGTACCAGTAAGATGGCTATAGCGGCGACAAGCTCTGAATTCAGTTTGACGGAACGGTAAAGCTGGAACCCGATTACGGCCAGGAGCAGCAGTACCACCACCTCTTTGACGGGGATGGCAGGCGGGCTGCTGAAGAAATACAGGCGCATGGTCACATAATACAACAGCAGGTGTGTACCTATATTGAGCATGTATGCAAGATGCTCATGAGTGTTTTTAAGGTACCTCGATAAAGTGTAGACCAGGCCGACTGCCAGGTAACCGACGAGGCTGGTTACATAAGTGTTGGTTTGCTTTTGAATGAACATCATCAGGAAGCCTATCCCGAACATGAGCACAACTATGCCTATCCATGAAAGGCCGTATTCGATAATGTTGGATTCAATGGTGACCCCGTCAACGGCAACCGTTTCGCCGTCGGAAAGGCCTGCATTTTCAATCCTTTCAATCAATTGTTGCTGCCGGGAACCAGAACTGACTTTATTCTCAATTGCAGAAAGCCTTTCTTCAAGAAGGGCCAGGCGTTCGGAAATTTTTACGAAATCCTGATTTTCCATTTGTTCATTTTCTGACATAATTCTACCATCTGATAAGGTCAGTTCAGGTTCCCGGGCAACAGCCGGGACGGCGGTTTATTTTAATTTTCTGAGATAACTTACAATAGCCCAGCGTTCGCTGTCTTCGGATATTGTTTTGCCGAAAGCCGGCATCTTATCTCTTCCTGTTGTAAGCTTGTAGAAGATCTCACCATCGGTCTGTGACTGGAAGTCCTTTGATGTGAAATCGCCGCATGAAGCGCCGAGGGTTGCAGCCTTGGGGCCATCACCCAAACCGTCCTTACCATGGCATGATTTGCAATGTTTTGCAAAAAGATCTTTGCCTGTGGCAACATCGGTACTTGGGTTTTTCATGGTCTTGTATTTGTCGGGTGCAACCCATTTAGCTGGTTTCTGGGCCATGCCCATAAGACAAATTGCATTTAACATTAATAAAATTGCAAGCAAACGGCCTACATTCATCATTTTCATAATTACCTCCTGGTTTTAATTGAATTTATATTAATTGTTGTTAAGTGAGATGCGTGGTTAATATCATGCATTATTAATGAGATCCGTCTCAGGCTTTTCCTTCTTTCATGGCTTTGCCCCCGAGTCGCCTGATCCTGAAAATAGTAAAGATGGCATAGGAAAAATGGAACCATACCAGCGACAGAAGTACGATCAAAGTGTAGACCATCCAGAGAGGGGCATTGGTGTCGCCCAGCCCGCGTTTGACGATCACCATGGGGGGAAGCGGTTTGCCCCAGGCCATGCTTGCACTTATTTCGGCATTGCCGTATTTCTCGTTATCCTCGAATTTGGCTACGACCGGCAGGTTCCCGACTGAGTCCCCGGGAAGGGTGACGGGAAAGTCCAGGTCGGCATGCCCTGCTTTCACAGGCTGTTCACCGATTTTCAGGGATGAAAAGGTGCGGGGCACGTAAAAGATGGCGGTTGATCCTTCAATGGGAACCGAATCGCCTTTCGCTGTTATTTCCACTGCATAAAGGTTGATCAGCTTTGCGCTGTCTTTCTGAGAGAAGGTGAGCTTGAGGGATACATCCATCACATCGGCAGAAGATTCTGAAGTCTGGTAGTCCTTGTTACCTGCATACGATGCCGAATAGCTATATTTCCCTTCCTTGTTCCTGGGAACACCCAACTTATCGGGCAAAGTAAACGTTGCTTTGCCTGCTTCGTCGGTCGATGCTTTTCCGAGGGATACCTTATCTTTTTCACCCTGGACGAAAAAATTCACTTCCATGCCTTCGAGAGGAATGGTCTGGTCGTCCTTTTTGCTGGTGAGTTTTGCATTGAGCATCCTGGTCCCCGATTTGTTCAGGAACTCTAGTTTGAGCCTTGACCTTACAGGGTCCCCGGCGTGAACAGCCACAGAAGTGGATATGAATAAAAGGATCAGTATGCTCACAGCTATCACCTTGTCTTTCCTGTTCTTTTTGATCATTCGGCGAAGGATCCTGTCCTTGGCCTGTTTCCGTAATTTGAAATAATCCCTTTCGTCGGCAGTCGGGACCCTCACAACGGGGACTATGGGCAGGAACTTTGAAAAGAGGAAGAAGAGCAGTAGCCAGAGGGCTATGCCCATGGCGGTTGCTGACCATTCCACCCAGCTGGGAGAATAGCTTGCAAACTCCGGCCTTAGATCGTGCAAGGGCAGCAGGGGAGTTTCAAGGGTGGGGATGATGATGAGATAACGTTTTACCCAAAGTGCGGTGACAGCTATAAGGGCTGCAAACACTATAGTGTTGATGCTCCTCAGGCGGGGCAGGGCGATAATGATGATGGGCAGAAGCACTCCTACAAATGCCGAAAAGAAGAACCACCACCAATAGGTCGTGGTGTCAAAAAGACGGTAAAGCACTTCCATGTCCCATTTCACGCTGCCGTACCAGTTGGTAAGGTATTCGCTGAAGGTGAAATAGCCGTAGAGGGCGCCCAGTATCATCAGCAGTATACCCAGGTAAGTAAAGTGGTTCTTGGTGATGTGGGACTCAAGATGGTAGAGTTTGCGGAATGCGAACATAACGAGGATAAGCACTCCGGTCCCTGAGTAGATGGCCGCCAGAACAAAATAAGGAGCGAAGATCGTACTGTGCCAGCCCGGCCTCAGTGTCATACCGAAGATCCATGCCAATACGGAGTGCACCAGGATGGCCAGGGGGATGATCACGATAGAGATCAGGTCGATGAGACGGTTGAGGAGTTCGCGCTGCTTGGGCGTATCCTGGTAATTGGCCGACATGAATTTATAGATCTTATTGCGCCATTTTCCTATGCCAACAGGATGATCCCTCATAAAAGCCAGGTCGCGCACGCATGCCAGGTAAAGGAAAATGAAACTGCCGATGAGATAGGTCGAGATTGCGAACACATCCCATACGATGGGCGACTGTATCCTTCCGTAGACAAGGATATGCCATACCCTTTCAAGTCTGCCCATGCTGAGGAAAATATAACTGGGACCGATCATGGTTGATACGACGGTGATCGTTTCGGCCATACGTAAAATCGGATGCCTCCATTCGACCCTGAGCAGGTGCAGTATCCCCGAAATAAGCGCGCCTGCGTAACTGATCCCGATGAAGA
>CAIJYT010000124.1 GCA_903824935.1 uncultured Bacteroidales bacterium
CACATCACGTCGAACTCACGATCGGAGAGCCTCTCATGCGGTGTTTTATCGTTCAGCTCATTCAGTTCATCGGCAAGTTTTTCGGCTATGGCCGGTGTTATGTATTTACCCCCGGAACTGACTTTGCGGATCGCTTCAACAATCATCTCCGGCGCCATCTCCTTGGTGAGGTAGCCCGAAGCCCCGGCTTTAAAAGCACGGATCGCAAACCTGTCCTCGGGATAAACGCTGAGCATGATTATCCTCACATTCGGCTGCACCTTTTTCACTTCTTTTATGATCTCAAGACCATTGCGGCCGGGCAGTGAGATGTCCAGGATAATCACATCAACCTTGTGCGAAGTAACAACCTTGAGGGCTTCCGCCCCATTCTTTGCCATACCCACTACCGATATTCCTTCTTCAAGCTTCAGGATGGCTTGTAAACCTTCACGTACAATTGCATGGTCGTCGACAATCAGTATATCAATCATAATATTAATGATTATGAATTAGTTTGAATTGGTATCTCAAGCAAAACGGTTGTTCCTTTCCCTTTGATCCCTGTAATTTTCATCTGGCCTTTAAGAAGTTTCACTCTTTCCTGCATCCCGATGATCCCGAATGAGCGTTTATGATTCAGTTCTTCTTCATGGATGCCGATCCCGTCGTCCCGCACCCGCATGAGAAACTGATGCTGCTGCTTGCGCAGGAAAACCGTAACCCTGCCAGCCGCTGAATGCTTGGCCACGTTATTCATGATCTCCTGGAATATCCTGAAAATAGCCGTGGAAAGAGCCGGATCGAGTTTGAAGTCTTTAGGATATACCGTGAACCCTGAGGTAAAGCCGGCACGTTCCCCGAAATCCCTGGTATACCAGCGCAGGGTTGCAATAAGCCCCAGCTCGTCAAGCACCTCCGGGCGCAATTCGGTTGCAAGCTTTCGAACCAGGTCAACGGTTCCTTCAACCAGGGCCGACATGGAACGGATTTGCTTCTCAATTTCAGGATCAGAATTACCGGGTTCGAGCCGCCGGCGTAACAACGACAATTCCATTTTCAGTGCTGAAAGGGCTGATCCAAGCCCGTCGTGGATTTCACGAGCGATGCGCTTTTTTTCCTGCTCCATACCCGCTTCAATATGGGCCGAGAGATCACGCAACTTCTGGGTCAGCCCCTGCATGCGGTCATCGGTTTGCCTGCGGTAGGTCATGTCAAGGATTGAAATGATATATTCATCCGGATTGACGAGACTTAAAACATTTGCCTGTGCAGAAAGCAAGGTTCCGTCTACCGTTTTCAGGGTAAGTTCAAACTCCTTGTTCTCTGATAGGGGAGTGTTAGCAATAAGTCCGGCAGAAAACACGGGCCAGGATTCATCGGAAACAAACCTGCGAAAAACCTGTCCGATGATCAGTTTTGGATCGGGGCCAAGCAACCGGGCACAAAAAGGATTTACATCCAGGATGATATAATTCGCATTCAGGATAATGTATCCTACCGGGGCGAGATCAAACAAGGCTTCATACCTGGAAAGCAAGGGTCTCATACGGCCAGGAACTACTTTAGGTGACAGGATCAATGACAGGATTGTTTCACACGTAATATTAATGTTTTTTCCCGAATGTAGACAAAAAGGTTTGTAACACCTCGTTTCATGAACCAGCAGATGGTTCATAAATTTTAAGATAAGCATAAATATAAAAATCACATAATGAGGATTATAATAATTGGATGTAGGCAAATCAACTACAATATAACAAGTGAAGCAACTACAAATTAATTATTTATCATCCTACAATATCATAAAACACCAATACCTATATTTACATAATGATATTTTGCATCCTCTGTTATATACAAGATAGGTTATGAGACAAAGCAGAGCATCCCTGTTGGAGGAAATCGAAAACCTGAAGAAAGAAAACAAAACGCTGCAGGGGCTTTACAGTAATTTACAAAACCCGGAACTGCATTGGTGGGCCAGGCATAACGCTGAATTTATCATAACACTGAGTAGATCCGGGGAGATGCTTTCGGTTTCATCCTCGGTTACAGTTTTAATGGGATATTCACCTGAGGAATTCACCGGCAAGGGCTTTGATTTTTTCATTCATCCTCAGGATATACCTCTGATCAGGAAATCCATTGACAGGGTTGGTTTGGAACCCGAATCCACAGAGGTCTGTCATGTACGCGGCAAACACCTGCAGGAAAACTGGCTCTGGCTTGAAGCAAATGTGATCAACCAAATTCAAAATACCGAGATAACTGCCGTGATGATAGTTTTCAGGTTACTGAGGCTGGCAAAAGAGATTCATGGTATTGGTTCACTGCCAAAGGTGCAATATTCCGACTTGTATAAAGCCATTAAGGACGGCTTGCTTGTAAACGTGTTTCGTGGCGACGGAACCTTCGGCAATTTTATTGAAGTCAATGACTTTGCCTGCAGGATGCTTGGCTATACCCGCGATGAAATCCTGGAGATGTCGATCAAGAATATCGGGGGACCGGTTAAGGATGATGAGTTGCGTGATTTTCACAAAAAACTGACGGCAGGGGAATCGGTCATTTATGAAAGTACCTACCGTGCCAAAAACGGTAACATTATCCCGGTTGAGATCCATGCCAGTTTGTTCCGTTTCGAGAACCAGCGTGGAATGGTAAGCCTGGTAAGGGATATTACCGAGCGCCTGAAAACCGAGGAGGAGAAGAAAGCGTCAGAACAATTACTTAAGGAAAACGAAGAACAATACAGGACTCTTTTTACTGCCATGGCCCAGGGCGTGGTATACCAGGATGCCGATGGAAACATATTCCAGGCTAACCCGGCTGCCGAAAGGATACTGGGACTGAGTATAGACCAGATGAAAGGACGAGCCTCGGTTGATCCACGCTGGCATGCAATTCATGAAGACGGATCTCCTTTTCCCGGAAACACGCACCCTGCGATGGTCAGCCTGCAAACAGGAAAACCGAATTTCGCTGTTATGGGGGTTTTCAATCAGTCAACAGAACAGTATACCTGGATCAATGTAAACGCTGAACCATTGTTCAGGCCTGGCGAAACAGCTCCTTTCCAGGCCTTCACAACTTTCGAGGATGTGACAGGATTAAAGTCCACCCTCTCAAAGATCAACCGGGCAAATGAGAGGCTTGAAATACTACGCAGGGTCGATCATGCGATTATGCAGGCAGACCTTTTTGAAAGTGCGGTAGATGAAATAGCGATGAAAAGTATCACAGGCCTGATACCCTGCCAGGAAATCCTGCTGATCACTTTCGATTTTGACAAAAATGAGGCTGTATTTGAATCACGGATGCTGAACGGCATTTTTAGAAGGAACCTGAACCGGAGATTCCCTTTGAACCTGTTTGATATTTCCTTGTTTGAGAAAGGGAAAGGCGATTACAGGACAGTTACCCCCGAAACTGTTAAACGTCCGCTTGAACAAATGATGCTGGAAAAGGGATATCATTCGGTTATAGGGACTCCGCTTTCGGATCATAAAAAAGTTATCGGATTGTTCATCCTTCTTGCCGTTGAACCCGACAGTTTTACTCCCGAGCATCTGCAGATCGCCGAAGATATTGCCTCCCAGATATCCCTTAACCTCCACAAACGGGAACTTAATATCAAACTGCAGGCTTATACCTCAGGACTTGAAAAGCAGGTGGAGGAAAGAACCCGCGAGATTATGCAACTTTCGGGCCTGCAGCAGGCCATACTTAATAATGCAGGTCTGGCAATCATCTCAACATTGCCAAACGGAACAATCAGAACATTCAATGCTGCAGCGGAAAAAATGCTTGGCTATACTGCGGATGAAGTAATTGGAAAGATCACACCGGTGGTTTTTCACGATCCGGATGACCTCGCCAGTCAGGCAGATGAACTTTCGGTTGTTACAGGAGAGGATATCACGCCTGATTTCAAAGTATTTTCGACCATCACCCAAATGCTCGAATCTGCTACCCGGGAATGGACCTATATACGGAAAGACAGCAGCAGGTTCCCTGTTAAACTAACGATTTCGACAATAAGGGATAGTTACGGTTCCATTGTGGGATTTATTGGGGTGGCCATGGATATGACCCAGGAAAAACTGGCAACAGAGTTGTTGCGCAGGAGTGAGGAAATGTTCCATACCATGTTCTTCCAGCACTCTGCTGTAATGCTTCTTATAAATCCCGAGAACAGTGTAATTGAGTACGCCAACCATGCA
>CAIJYT010000125.1 GCA_903824935.1 uncultured Bacteroidales bacterium
GCCACCGGCGACCAGACCTTGCTGATCTCGGCACCTGGCGAACTCAAAACAACGTCCACACCCTTAAACACTTCTTCCGTAAGAGGCAAAAGCGAAAGCCCATGCATCTCACCCTTGGCTCCGCTAGGAGAAATCAGACGCAGCTCCTTAAGCGGAAACTTGCGCTCTTTGACGATGTCATACATGCTCTGCCCGACTACGGACCGAGCGCCCAAAATAGCCACAACATACTTCTTCATGGAAGAACTCCTCTTAGAAAAAAGTCGATAACGTCCTTAAGGTCAATGCCGCCTAACCAGGCCATCAATACCTTAGTGACTTTATCGACCTATGCTTTTTATAAATGCTTAACCACCAGATCGCCGACTTCCGTCGTAGAATAGCCCATCTTGCCGGCAGCCAGGTCTTGGATCTTTGTGGTCACGACCGTACGGATCGAGCTCTCGATCGCGCCTGCCGCCTTCTCTTCGCCGATCTCGCGCAATAGCATGGCTCCAGCGCCAATGGCCGCGAGCGGGTTAATCACATTCTTACCCGTGTACTTGGGGGCAGAACCGCCGATAGGTTCAAACATGGAAACACCCTCGGGGTTGATATTACCTCCAGCAGCAATACCCATGCCACCTTGGATCATGGCCGCCAAGTCCGTGATGATATCGCCAAACATATTGTCCGTCACAATGACGTCGAACCACTCGGGATTCCTCCCTGATATCAGTGAAAGCAGCAATATTCCATGGGCATTTGGAAAAACCTGAAGGCTGCTTCCGGGGAAAAGGATAACCGGGATATCGGAATAATCGCGCAGAACACTTATCTGTTCCTCCCCCTTTCCCCTCATCAGCAGGCTGCCGCCGAAAAAGAAGTAGTCGACTCCTGCTTTCCCTGCTATCGCGGCAAGTTTTTTAAGAGATGCAGTGCCTGATTTATCAGGATCAACAAGGACTGCAAATCTTTTTTTGCCTCCGTATGCATCTTTGGTCAGATTATTTAAAAGAGTCATAACCTTAAAATTAGAATACCGCTTTTGCAATCTGACGGATATTTTCCGAGATGCCAACAGTGAAGTAATGCAATACAGGTACACCGTGGTCAAGCAGTTCTTTTGATTGCCTGATCCCCCATTCTATACCAACATTGAACACCTCATCATTCGTGCTGCATTTCTGAACTTCCTTCGACAGTTCCTCCGGAATGTCGATATAAAAAATCTGGGGGAGGGCGTTCAGTTCCCTCATGGTAGAGATAGGCTTCATGCCAGGGATGATTGGTACCGTGATCCCTTCCTTACGGCAGGCATCAACGAACCTGAAGTATTTTTTATTATCGAAAAACATCTGTGTGATGATGAATTCCGCACCTGCATCTATTTTCTGCTTCAGGTACCTGAGGTCGGTAGCCAGGTTGGGAGATTCAATGTGCTTCTCCGGATATCCTGCCACACCGACGCAGAAGTTCGTCTTGAAAGTATGTTGCATCTCATCATCCACAAACTTCCCGCGGTTCATTTCGGTGATCTGGGTTACCAGTTCATTGGCGTAGGAATGCCCGTTCTGCTCGGGTTGGAATGTTCTCTGATTTTTCGGGGCATCTCCCCTGAGTACGAGTATGTTGTCAATACCCAGGTAATGGAAATCGATAAGCGCATACTCAGTTTCCTCCTTCGAAAACCCTCCGCAGATCAGGTGGGGAACAACCTCCACATCAGAATACTTATTTTTAATTGCAGCTGAAATAGCCACAGTTCCCGGCCTTTTACGGATGGTCTTTTTTTCAAGTAATCCACTGGGATGTTTCCTGTAAACAACTTCCTCCTGGTGGTAAGTAACGTTGATGAATGAAGGATTATATTCCATCAACGGATCGATAACTTTGTAAATGCTTGAAATGCTGTTCCCCCTGAGGGGCGGTAAAAGTTCAAATGAAAATAGAGTTTTATTGGCCTGTTTAATGATGTCGATTACTCTCATTCGTTAATAATTTAAATTGGTGTTTAGCAGTTTTTCTGCCTTTTCGATGGTTACTCCTTTCCGCCTTGCGTAATCGGCAACCTGGTCACGGCTCACCTTTCCAAGGTTAAAATACTGTGATTGAGGATGTGAAAAATAGAACCCTGATACTGAAGCTGCTGGGTACATTGCATAGTTCTCGGTTAGCTTGATATCAATTTTGGTATCAGCCGACAGCAGGTCAAAGAGCACCCGCTTCTCGGAATGTTCCGGACAGGCAGGATAACCCGGTGCGGGTCTTATTCCCTGGTACTCCTCCCTGAGGATAGAGGAAACTTCCATATCCTCATTCGGGGCATAACCCCAGAATTCTTTACGAATGCGTCGATGCATGTTCTCGGCAAAAGCTTCAGCAAGCCGGTCGGCAAGAACCTTTACCATGATCGCATTATAATCGTCGAGGTCCTGTTCAAAAACAGAGGCCCATTCCTCAACACCCAAGCCTGAGGTCACTGCAAATCCACCCATATAGTCAATGATACCCGAATCCCTGGGGGCGATAAAATCGGATAGGCAGAGGTTGGGGGCATTATCGGTTTTTTTCTGCTGGTTGCGCAGGAACCTGAACGTAGCAAGCACCTGGGAGCGCTGTTCATCCGAATATATCTCAACATCATCACCCACCGCATTGCAGGGATATAATCCTATGACCCCGCGTGCGATCAGCATCTTCTTTTTCAGGATGTCGGCAAGCAGCCCCTGGGCATCATTGAAAAGTTTGCGGGCCTCTACGCCTTTAACGGGATCGTTGAAAATCGCCGGGTATTTCCCGCTGATCTTCCAGGTATGGAAAAAGAAAGTCCAGTCGATAAGAGGTACAAGGTCATCCAGTGGATAATCATAAAACACCTTGCTCCCAGTCATTTGCGGTTTAAGTATTGTCGTATTTTTCCAGTCGATCTTCAACTTGTTCCTTCGGGCTTCGGTGAGGCTTACATAATCGTAACTGGCTTTTATATCATAATGCGACCGTATGGTAGCATATTTGGTTTTCACCCCTTCAAGGAAAGATTTCCTTTTATCGTCCGACAGCAGGTTTGCCATAACGCCCACCGCTTTCGAAGCATCCTTCACGTGTATCACGCCATAAGGATACTCAGGTTCAATCTTGACTGCTGTATGAATCTCCGAAGTGGTTGCTCCTCCAAGGATCAGTGGCAGGTTCATCTTAAGGCGCTTCATTTCCTTTGCAACATGGACCATTTCCTCGAGCGAGGGAGTGATAAGCCCGCTAAGCCCAATGATGTCAGCCTTATGTTCTATGGCAGCTGCCAGGATCCTGTCGGAAGGCACCATCACACCAAGGTCAACCACATCATAATTGTTGCAGGCGAGGATAACGCCGACAATATTTTTACCGATATCATGAACATCGCCTTTTACCGTGGCAAGAAGGATCTTGCCGTTCACCTTGCCTGCGTCCTTGCTGTTTTTCTTCTCTGCTTCTATCCGGGGAGTAAGGTAAGCGACAGCTTTCTTCATTACCCTAGCGCTTTTGACTACCTGGGGCAGGAACATCTTACCGCTTCCGAAAAGGTCGCCCACGACGTTCATTCCGTCCATCAGCGGGCCTTCGATGATCTTCAATGCCTGGTCGAAGTGAGGCAGGGCCTCTTCAATATCCGTTTCTATGAATTCGGTGATCCCTTTCACAAGGCAATGCTGAAGCCGTTCATTCACAGGGAGTAGTCTCCACTCATCGGTTTTTCGCTCCTTTTCAGGGCCTTCAGCCATGTTGTCGGCATACGCAAGCAACCTCTCCGTTCCGTCTTTTCTGCGGTTCAGTATTACATCCTCAACCAGCTTCAGGAGGTCCTTGTCGATCTCGTCGTAAACCGGCAGCTGGCCTGCATTCACAATACCCATGTCAAGGCCTGCGCGAATGGCATGGAACAGGAAGGCCGAATGCATTGCTTCCCGCAGGGGATCATTGCCCCTGAACGAGAACGAAAGATTGCTGATGCCCCCGCTGACCCTTGAATACGGGAGGTTCTCCTTGATCCAACGCGTGGCGTTCAAAAAGTCAACGGCATAGTTGTTGTGTTCTTCTATTCCTGTGGCAATGGTAAGGATATTAGGGTCAAAAATAATATCTTCAGGCCTGAAACCAGCTTTTCCGATCAGGAGGTCATATGCTCTCCTGGCAATAGCAATGCGCCTTTCGAAGGTTGAAGCCTGTCCTTCTTCGTCAAAAGCCATGACTACCGCAGCTGCCCCGAAATTCCTGATGACCTTTGCATGTTCAATAAAGGCTTCCTCGCCTTCCTTGAGGCTGATGGAATTCACTATGCATTTTCCCTGGGCACATTTCAGCCCTGAATGAAGCACCGACCATTTCGAGGAATCTATCATCACCGGGACCCTTGCAATATCAGGGTCTGACGCGATCATATTGAGGAAGTTGACCATTGCTTTTTCGGCATCGAGCATCGCTTCATCCATGCTGATGTCAATGACCTGGGCCCCGCTTTCAACCTGCTGGCGTGCCACCGACATAGCTTCTTCGAATTTCCCGTCACGTATAAGCCGCGCAAATTTCTTGGAACCGCTCACGTTGGTGCGTTCACCTATATTGATGAAGTTGCTGCCCTCAAAGGCAACAAGAGGCTCGAGACCGCTCAGGTGAAGCTCGTGCTTAAACTGGGGAACGACCCTGGGTTTGGCTTTGGCCGCCAGGTCTGCAAAGCGGGCAATATATTCGGGCGTGGTGCCGCAACATCCGCCTACAAGATTTACAAAACCATTATCAAGGTAGTCCTTTATATACCCTCCCATCTCAGCAGCAGGCTGGTCGTATTCGCCGAACTGGTTTGGGAGCCCGGCATTGGGATAAGCTATAACAGGGAACGGTGCTTTCTCAGCGAGTTCCTCAAGATAAGGTCTCAGTTCTTTTGCTCCCAGGGCACAGTTCAGCCCAACAGCAAAAAGGTTGAAATGCGAGATCGAATAGAGAAAGGCTTCAAGGGTTTGTCCCGACAAGGTCCTGCCCGAGAGATCGGTAATAGTAACCGAAGCAATTACGGGCAGTTTGAATTCAGGGCCCCGGGATTCAATTTCATCAAACACCGCGATCATCGCGGCTTTGGCATTAAGGGTATCGAAGATGGTTTCAACCATCAGGATGTCAACGCCTCCGTCGATCAGGGCCCTTGCCTGTTCACGGTAAGCTTCGTACAACTGGTCAAATGTCACCGCCCTGAAAGCAGGATTCTGCACATCAGGTGAAAGGGATGCGGTTCTGTTGGTAGGGCCCATGGATCCGGCTACCCAGCGTGGTTTGCCTGATCCTGAAGCGCTGAAATTCACAGCCGCTTCCCTTGCCAGCCTGGCCGCCGTATAATTTAGCTCGTAAACGAATTCCTCGGTATGGTAATCCGACTGGGAGATACTCGTTCCGTTGAAAGTATCGGTTTCAATGATATCTGCCCCTGCCTCGAGGTATTTCTCATGGATCTCGCGTATAATATGGGGCTGTGTAAGCACCAGTATATCATTGTTCCCTTTGAGGGAATGCTGAAAATCCCTGAACCTCTCGCCCCGGTAACCGGCTTCGTCCAGTTTGTATCTCTGGACCATGGTACCCATAGCACCATCAAGTGTAAGCACCCTCTCTTTTACCGCAGCTTCTAAAGTCGTCATTTTGGCCTAGCTATTGTATATACAAGTACATGATCTTCAATCCTTTCAAATCCAAGATCATGAATTTCCACACTTTCCCCAATAACAACTTTTGCCTGGAAAGTGGCTTGTGAATTGCAAAAGTAATCAAATGGAATGAGGTATATATCATTTTTTAAATCAACCGTAGGTTTACCATATAATTTATATAACGCTTCTTTGCTACACCAGTGTATATAAAGGAGTTCTGTATGTGGATTTTTGCGCCCTTCCTCACGATTTTCCTCACGTTCTCCATCACGTTTTTCCTCACGTTCTTCCATCATTCTAATATTCTCCAACTCCCCATCCTGCAGAAACCTTTTTGCAACCCTTTCAATCCTGGGACTGGTCTTTTCAATGTCGATGCCGGCAGGACCGTTCTCATTGATCATGACCGCAGCATATTCCCGTGTATGGGAGAATGAGATCTGCCCCCTGAAACCGTCAAGTGAAGGCTTCCCGTGTTCATCGTAACAAACTTTTACCGACACCAGACCAAGCATCTGTCCTAACATTGCCCTGCATGCGAGCCATTGCTTGCGACGGGATTCGTTTAAAAAGGAATCCACGATTAAAATATCGTCAGGAACAGCCCGGCAAACCTTTCGTAAACAGGCTTCCGTTTCGACTATATGCCAGACTCCCAGGCTGGCTCCATTAACTTCTTTTTCAAAAATCTGTGGCATGGGGCAAAAGTAGATAAAATCACTTCAAATACAATGTACAGCGGTGCTTGCAGATTGCAAACTGCAGACTGCAGACTGCAATTACAGATTACCTTATATGATTTAATCCTCAGTCTCAATGGTCCGGTTTACAAACTTTTTCCTATCTTTGCCATCCAATTTCAAGCTGTTTATTATGGAAAAAATTATGTTGGAAAAGAACGCAAAATATACTGTCGCCGATATAACTCTGGCAGACTGGGGACGCAAGGAAATCGAAATTGCCGAAAAGGAAATGCCTGGACTGATGTCGATCAGGAAAAAGCATTCTTCAGAAAAGCCATTGAAAGGCGCAAGGATAAGCGGGTCTCTGCATATGACCATCCAGACCGCAGTCCTCATTGAAACTCTTACCGAACTGGGCGCCGAAGTGCGCTGGGCCTCCTGTAATATCTTTTCCACACAGGATCATGCCGCTGCCGCCATCGCTGCAAAAGGAATTCCCGTTTTCGCTTGGAAAGGGGAATCACTTGAGGAATATTGGTGGTGCACTTACCAGGCGCTGACATTTGAAGGCAATAAAGGCCCAAACCTTATTGTAGACGACGGAGGTGATGCAACCCTGATGATCCACAAGGGTTTTGACGCTGAAAAAAATCCCGGGATCCTGAAAGCCCCTGTAAACAGCCTGGAAGAGAAAGCTTTCATGAAACAGCTGCAGGAAGTGTATGTTGAAGACAACAAACACTGGCATAATGTGGTTAAGGATTGGAAAGGTGTTTCGGAAGAAACCACCACCGGTGTTCACAGGCTTTACCAGATGAAAGA
>CAIJYT010000126.1 GCA_903824935.1 uncultured Bacteroidales bacterium
ATGAAGAGATCTCGAAAAATGATAACCGGCTGAAACAAAAAGAAGGCACATTGAATCAGAAGAATGATGAAATTGCCAAAAAGCAGAAGGAAATAATGACAATCCGTCAGACTCTCCAGACACAGATGGATATTGTCAACAAAAAGCAAGCTGATCTTGATAAAGCTCAAAAAATACAGATAGAAAAACTTGAAATTATCTCAAACCTTTCTGCACTCGAGGCCAAGACCCAGCTTATCGAAAACCTCAAGGAAGAAGCCAAGTCTGATGCCCTGGTCCATGTGAAGGACATCATCGATGAAGCAAGGATCACCGCCAATACCGAGGCCAAAAAGATCATCATCGAGACAATTCAGAGGACTGCCACCGAACACGCCATTGAGAATACCGTTTCGGTATTCAATATTGAAAGTGAAGAGATCAAAGGAAGGATTATCGGCCGTGAAGGACGTAATATCCGAACCCTGGAATCGCTTACCGGGGTTGAGATCATCATCGACGATTCTCCGGATGCCATCCTGCTTTCAGGGTTTGATCCTGTAAGGCGGGAGATCGCAAGGCTTTCGCTTCACAAACTCGTGACCGACGGCCGTATACATCCTGCCAGGATCGAAGAAGTAGTTGCCAAGACCCGGAAGCAGATAGAACAGGAGATCAATGAAACCGGGAAACGGGTAAGCATCGACCTGGGTATCCACAATCTTCACCATGAACTCCTTAGAATGATCGGCAAGATGAAATACCGTTCGTCATACGGACAAAACCTCCTTCAGCATTCTATCGAAGTAGCCAAGCTCAGCGCCACCATGGCCGCGGAACTCGGTATTAATCCGAAGAAAGCCAAACGCGCAGGCCTCCTTCATGACATCGGGAAAGTTCCCGACAACGAGCCAGATCTTCCTCATGCAATCCTTGGTATGAAGATGGCCGAAAAATTCAAAGAGAAACCCGAGATCATCAATGCCATTGGAGCGCATCACGATGAGATCGAGATGGATAACCTCATCTCCCCTATTGTCCAGGTTTGCGATGCAATATCAGGAGCCAGGCCGGGTGCACGCCGCGAAGTCGTTGAAGCCTATATTGAAAGGCTTAAGCATCTCGAAGAACTCGCCCTCAGCTATCCAGGTGTTGTCAAGACTTTTGCAATCCAGGCAGGACGTGAATTACGCGTCATTGTCGGGGCGGATAAGTTAAACGACCTGGAAGCCAACCAGCTTGCGTTCGATCTTTCAAAAAAGATCCAGAGCGAAATGACCTACCCCGGCCAGATCAAGATCACGGTGATCCGCGAAACCAGGGCGGTGCAATACGCCAAATAAAAAGCGAAAAGCGAAAGGCGAAATCACTCGCATATTTACCCCGCCGCTTTCATTCGCATCTTTGCATCGCGGCTACGGTGGCTGCGGAGCGAAGTTATGATTTACTTCTCCAACCTATATAGAGCTCCTTGCACCTGATGCCGCTTTTGCAAAATGCTCATTCAAATAATGCGGCTTGTGTAAAATGCTTCGCTCACTATAATTTCGCTATTTCGCCATTTCGCCTTTCAATTTTCTTTCCTTACCACCTTGTGACCCTTATGCCGGTGGCTTGACCTTTTTGAAAATTCTTTGGAGAGTACACTGATATTGCCATCGACTTCGAGAATTGCGAGATCCACCTCTTTCTCCGATGGGACACCATGTTCCCTTATCGCTTCAAGAACCTCATCGCGTGTGATCCTGGCAAGTTTCAGGTGTGATTCGAGTATTTCACCATGATAAACCAGCATGATAGGCTCCCCCTGCAATACACGACTGAACCCAGGGAAACGGAACTGGAGCCGTTTGATCAGATAATTTATCACAAATAGCGACAGCGCAGCAATCAGCCCCCCTGCAAGGCTGTTATCACCAAGCACCATTGCATTCTGAACCGCATTGCTGATAAGCAGGATGAATACCAGGTCAAATACTGAAAGCTGGGCCAGTTCCTTCTTCCCGAAAAGCCGCACGGCCAGGATGAGGAATAAATACACAGCTACGGAGCTAAGTATGATCTGCAGGTAATGGTTGCCGAAAACATTCATGGGAATATTTTTTTTATGTCTTTTCTGAATTGTAAAGATCAAAATTACTCGACATATTCATATAATTTCTAAATTGCCGTAACAATTTTGTGATTTTTGTGTCTAATTAATGGTATGAATTCCGGCTTGCCCAGGCTCTTGGTTCTTAAGCAAGCTTGGGAGAAAATGCCCCGAGAGATTAAATATTCTATAAACCAAACAAACCTATTCACATGAAAAAAACTTTTGCCTTATTGATGATCGGATTATTCCTTGCTTCAGTTGCAGGGCATGCCCAGGATCTGAAACTTGATGATATCCTCAACTCTTATTACAAAGCCACAGGTATTGAAAAAATGAAAGACTGGAAGACGGTTAGATCGACAGGTAAGAACGTCGCCCAGGGAATGGAATTTCCATTCACAGCCCTTATCAAACGCCCTGCAAAAGTAAGGGTGGAGGCAGAAGTCCAGGGAAATAAAATGATTCAGTGCTTCGATGGTACAGCAGGCTGGAATGTAATCCCCTGGTCAGGTTCATCTGCTCCCCAGGACATGAATCCCGATGAGGTCAAGAATATGAAAGAGCAGGCCGATCTTGAAGGGCCTCTGTATAACTGGAAAGAAAAAGGACACAAGGTTGAACTGCTCGGGAAAGAAGATATGGAAGGCTCAAGCACTTATAAAATAAAAGTTACCAAAGCCAATGGCGACATTGACGTTTACTATATCGAGGCTGACAGCTTTATCCTCCTGAAAACATCCTCAAAAATTAAAATACAGGGGAATGAAACCGAGAGTGAAACGTTTTACACCGGCTACAAGGATATCAACGGCGTTCAGATGGCCATGACCATCAGTACAAAGATCAAGGAACAGACAGTTTACTCGGTGGTCATTGAAAAAACCGAGGTGAACGTCGATATTGATGACAATGTCTTTGTAAAACCCCCGATTACCCCGGTAAAAAAATAATCACATTATAATTTCAGCTTATGAAACTGGTGATCAAAATCATTATCGCCTTCCTTTTTTGCATTACTGCAACACTGACGCAGGCCCAGGACCGTATAAAAGTCGATGAAAATACTTTCGGTGACATACAGGCCCGGCAAATCGGTCCGGCTACCATGAGCGGCCGCATCACCGCCCTTGATGCGCTGGACAAAAACCCTGCAGTTTTATATGTAGGGGCCGCCACTGGAGGTGTTTGGAAATCGAAGAATTACGGAACCACTTTTAAACCCGTGTTCGAAAAATACACGCAATGCATAGGTTCCATAGCCATCGACCAGCAGCATCCCGATACAGTCTGGGTAGGCACCGGCGAGGTCTGGGTAAGAAATTCAGTTTCGGTGGGCGACGGCATTTACCGAACCAACAACGGAGGAGATACCTGGAAGAAGATGGGCCTTGAAAAGACTGAAAGGATTGCAAAGATCGTAGTTGATTCGAGGAACTCCGACATAGTGTTTGCAGCAGCCCTTGGGAACCTGTGGAATTCAAGTGCCGACAGGGGTTTGTTCAGAACAAACGATGGAGGCAAGATCTGGGACAAGGTGCTTTATGTTGATGAGAACACCGGTTGCAGCGATATCGCTGTTGACTGGAAGAACCCTGATATCATGTATGCCGCGATGTGGGAATTCAGAAGGACTCCATGGTCGTTTAGTTCGGGAGGCAAGGGCAGCGGGCTTTACAGGTCGGCCGACGCGGGCAAAACGTGGGCAAAGATAAGCAACGGCATGCCTGAAGGCATGCTCGGAAGGATATCCGTTTCAGTTTCTCCTGTGAAATCAGAAGTGGTTTACGCACTTATTGAAGCAACAAAAACGGGTTTGTACCGCTCATCAGACCAGGGAAAAACATGGGCATTATTAACTACTTCGGAAGCAGTGAACGACAGGCCGTTCTATTTTTCTTACCTGGCACCTGATCCGCTTGACACCAATGTGATCTACAAGCCGGGCTCCAATATCAGTAAAAGCGTTGATGGTGGCAAGACCTTCAGTTCAGCTGCTGTTGAAGGAGGAAATTATCACAGCGACTGCCACCCTGTCTACATCAGCAAAAAAGATAATAACCTGATCTATATGGGGACTGATGGCGGGGTATATTATTCTATGGATAAAGGGAATACCTGGAGGATGATGCGCAACCTGCCGGTTTCCCAGTTTTATCATGTGAGCGTTGACAATGCCGAACCGTTCAATGTTTACGGAGGCTTGCAGGATAACGGGTCATGGTATGGACCGTCAAGGTCATCCAACGGCATCACCAACAGCAGTTGGAAGAGCGTGGGATTTGGCGATGGTTTTTATGTTTACTGTGACAAACTTGATTCCAATATCCTCTACTGGCAGTTCCAGGGGGGAAAGATCGCAAGATACTACCTGAAGACAGGGGAATTCAAATCGCTCATCCCGTTCAGGGACAAGGACACCAAAGAACTCCGTTTCAACTGGAATGCGCCTATGGTATTCAGCCCAACAAGTAACCGCTTTTATGCAGGGGCCCAATACCTGTTCAAAACCAGCAACCGCGGGGAATCCTGGACCAGGATCTCACCCGACCTCACGACTGCTGACCCTAAAAAGCTGAAACAGGAAAAATCGGGCGGACTTACGGTTGATAACTCATCCGCAGAGAACCATTGTACGATATACACCATCAATGAGTCCCCCCTCGACAGCCTTATTATATGGTCAGGGACAGATGACGGCAACCTTCAGGTCACTGCCGACGGCGGAAAAACCTGGACCAATGTGGTAAGCAACATCACCGGCTTGCCGGCCTGCACCTGGTGTTCGTACGTTGAACCCGGTCATTTCGATAAAAACACTGTGTATGCAACTTTCGACGGCCACCGAATGGGAGACAAAACAACTTATGTTTTCAAATCAACCGATCTTGGGAAAACATGGAAATCCCTTGCCGACACTGCAATTCATGCGTACTGCCACATTATAAAAGAGGACCTGGTAAAACCTGATCTTCTTTTCCTCGGCACAGAGGGAGGTCTTTACCTTTCGATAGACGGGGGCCAGGCCTGGTCATTTTTCAAAGGTAATGTTCCCAGGGTGCCGGTTATGGACATGGTTTTCCATCAAAAGGAGCAATCGCTTGTGCTGGCTACCCATGGAAGAGGCATCATGATCATCGATGATATTTCTCCTTTACGGCAGATCTCTAGGGAAGTGCTTGAATCGGATGTGAAATGGCTGAACCCGAAAGACTATGTCATACGCGAGAATTCATACGTACAGCAATGGAACGGGGATGATGAGTACGTGGGACAGGTTCCCCAGGAAGCAGCTTCAATTATATATTACATGAAGAAACGGCACCTGTTTGGAGATATTCACCTTGAGATCTACGATGCAGGAGGTAAAATGATCAAGAGGTTGCCTGCGGGTATGCGCAAAGGGATCAACGTTGTGAAGTGGAGCATACAGATGAAACCACCCAAAGTGCCTGTATCGCCCCAGATTGAAGGGTCGGCATTTTCGGGCCCCAACTATTCCCCGGGTGAATATACCGTGAAACTTTTCAGGAACAATGATGTTTATGAAACAAAGATCAGGCTGCTTGCCGATCCCAAGTCAATGTATTCACTGCAGGAACGTGAAATCCGGCAAAACGTGATTATGAAGGCCTACGACCTGCTGCAAACCCTGGCCTATACCGACAGGCAGGTGAGGGAAATCCGCGACCAGTCGAAGAAACTCTCAGGCCTTGTTTCTAAATCCATGTCAAAGAAGCTTCTGACCATTTCAGTGAGGATGGATACCCTGCATTCCAGGATCGTTTCCACCCGGGAAGGTAAAATAACCGGGGAAGAAAGACTGCGTGAAAAGATAGCTTTTATTTATGGTTCAATCATGCAGTATCCCGGTAAACCTACCGATTCACAGGTACAGGGGCTTGATCTCCTGGCCCTGGAATCGGGGAAAGTCATCACCGAAGTAAATGCATTCGTAAGCAATGAGCTCCCGAAACTGAACGCTGAGCTTTTAAAAGACAAGAAACCAGAGATAAAACTTACTTCTCAGGAGGATTTCATCAAGGAACCATGATAATCCGTATTTTTGTGCTTTAATACATCCGGCAGTAAAGAAATATTATTAACCATCAAAATCCAAAGTATGTCAAAAGGAAAAGATGTTAAAAAGAGTGTAAAAAAAGAGCCGACA